>CAYTFC010000015.1:0-43362 GCA_964436955.1 uncultured bacterium
AAAAGTGTAAACTATGTAAGTAGTCTAACTGTAAACTATGTAAGTGTTCGGACAATTGGTTGCCCTGGCCCGATCCATATCGCCAAGTTCGTTTCGGTAGATGTCCGCCGTTTTAAACCTTGCCGACAGCTTCTTTTTGACGATAGCTTCCATGATCTTGCGTGCATCCGATACTTCCATGTTTTCCACACTACTATAGCAACGTTTGGCGTGCTCAAGATAGTGCAACACTAGCCTTTCCGCTACTTTGAGAGTCCTTAATGAAATTTCAGTTGGTTCGCCTGCATTGATTAGAACCTCGTCGACCGTGTGCAGAATGATGCACAACGCGGCTAGCAATTTGGGCTGTTTACCGAGATGACTCTCCCAATAGGCTGGATGTTCTCCAGACCGGCAATCCTGTTGAAGCGATGTTTCCCAACAGTCGAAATAGTCCTGCGCTTCGGTAGAGAATGTTAGGCATCTGTTGCCATTTCGAGTTTTACTTTCGACAGCTGTCGCTAATTCGACGAGCTGCTTTTCCAATTCAACTGGCATTGGCTCTTTGCATATTTGATAAGGTTGATTGAAATCAGGACACGAAATCATTTGGAATCGCTGAAGAAGGCCATCGGCGCCCTTTCCCTCGCCTATAGATTGACGAATGTAATATGAAAGGCAGGCGGGTTGAATACAGCCTATCCATGTTAGGTTTAGGGGTACCTTCAATCGTGACCCTCTTGCAATGCGATCCTCATCATAGAAGCCCAGACCAGTCCAGCACTGCATAATGAAGGATCTGTCCCCTTCACTCCCATCGCGGTCAAACTTTTCGAGCTGTCCCTTGAGCTCATCACTACGCAGTATGAGCCCTCTTGGGTTTTCAGAAAGCAGTTCTCGTAGTTTTGGTGTTGTAAAGTCATCCGTCATCACGCGCCTGCGTGTTGGCTCCGATAGTTTTAAATCGCCTTTTTGTTTTGGTAACGTATTGAATACCTTCATAGCATCGGCATAATCCTTCTGAGCAGCCTCTTCAATTGGTGCCAGCAATTCAAATGTTCTGCGTAAAACGGGACTCTTTCTTGCAGAGGGACGACCAACTAGCATCGCCCATATGTTTGCAGCTTCCTTCCAGCAATGTCCTGGGCGCATGTCTAGTTGAACAGCTCTGCCAATGAGTCCACCAAAAAAGCCAATAAGGGCCGTAGCTTGAAAATCGGCGGGGATGCACATCTGTTGAGAACACAACATCACATACTCCTTAATAGGGCTTGGGAGTAACTCTACGGGATAGGCGGAAACTGGCCTAGCTTTGAGTTGCGGTGGCTCAGGATCTCCGTCAAAGAGCGCTAATTCGCTCCTAAACTGTACATACGGACATTCTTCAACGTGGATGGCTGAAGTTTCGATTTCATCGCATAGTGCCTCTGCAACACGTTGCCTAAGTTGTGCATTAAGCTCTGTGAATCCATCCCACTGAATCCCGCATAATGGGAACTTCTTAGCCCAATCGATGACATCGTCCCCTGCTTGATCTGAAGATAGGTTGCATACGAAAATTTCGGCCTCTGGTTGCAAGCGCCTGATAGCGGCAGAAATTTCTCTGGAATAGCTGAGGCCTGCTTTATCGTTATCTCGTAAAATGACAAATTGTTTGAAATGCCTTAAGGGGGTAAAATCAGTTAAGGATACACTCTTGGCTCCAAGAGCAGTCGACACACAGGGCCACTGGAGTTGATGGACCAGCCCAGTACACTTTTCTCCTTCGCAAATTGTAACCATGTCAAATGGTGACACATTGCTTAGAGAGTCGAGACCAAAT
Organism: uncultured bacterium; assembly: GCA_964436955.1. Classification (GTDB taxonomy): domain Bacteria; phylum Chlamydiota; class Chlamydiia; order Chlamydiales; family JAJFMA01; genus CAMFKD01. Next base: position 1,802 of record CAYTFC010000015.1, read on the forward strand.
AGGGGTTAAGGGGTGCTCGTGACACCCTCTACCCAGCTTCCATTTTCACACCTGAATTGGCGGAATGTTTTAATGCCGTTTTGGTCATATCTTGCAACAACCATCACTTGTCGTGAGTGTTCGATGTATATCCAATGAGCTACGTATCCTCTAGTGTGACTTTGGATGAGGGATAGGGCGTTTTTGTCTAACATCTTACCCCCCATTCGTATGAGAGCTTTTCTAACACCTCTTTAAACGAGAGGCTGTACTTTTGCTGTGTGAAGCTAATGATGTCACCGCCCTTGGTGCCACAGGAAAAGCAGATAAACGCTCCATTGTCTAGATTCACTTTGAACGACCCTTCCTGTTGATCCTCATGGAAGGGGCAACGGCCTGCCATGACCCATTGACGAGTACGGTAGCCAAAGCCGCACAGTTCCTGTTCCCGGATATAGAAGTCTTGCGGTTGGATGGATTGCTTTAAGTCTTTAATGTTCCATTTAAGAGGCCGGTATCTCATCGTGGACCTCCTTTGCAGCTTTGCTCTTCAATCCAGGCTTCAAAAAGGTCTCTACGAAGATAAAGTCGCTTTCCAATGCGCCTTACGGCTTTATCGAGGCCGTTCTTATGTCGTTTCAGCAAAAAGTGCCGAATCTGTCCTGTACTAAAGGGATAGGACGGATTTTCGACGATCTGTGCTGGCGATAGATACTGGGTATTTTCCATGGGAAACTCCTATTGTTAGTTATAATGGAATTGCACCCATTATCGCTGATTAAGCCCGTTTTTCTTTGGGCACGCCATGAGGAAGTTTTTATTGGTTGGTATTCAGTATGTTGAATTTTATCTGGCGTGTTCGCCAAAAGGATGAGGATGAGAAAGAAATGTTAAATACGTGATTCCACCTAGTTCGAGAGCAGGGTTGACTTTCTTTAATGCTGCGTTAAGGGTCTTGCGCAAGTCTGGGAGAGGAGTTTGGAGAATTGTGTTTCTAGGCTTCTTAGATGGAATGCTAGCTATGGCTTGAAAAAACACCGCGAGCTTCTTACTAATTCTCACTGGATGGGGGCCAAAGATACTTGGGGCACGTAATTCAGAGTATTCTGATTTGGACGTTATTGCATCGCTTCTAATTGCATGCACGCTTTCAAGAGATCTTGGCCATCGTATTCGAGAAGACGACAAGGAAAGCCATATTAGTGCTAGCGCTTCTCCAGCATGATGTCTAGCGTTCGGACGTCCTTAAGCGCACTGGTAAGCCAATTCTCTTATGATCGTGCCTGCTATTTCCTTAGATATTGGATGGACCTGAGGCCGGATTATTCGGATGATTTTTGCAGCACGAAGATCACATTTCTCTGGAAAAATATGCTCGATAAATGCGATTTCGGCTTGTATATTTTTGATTCTGAGATAGTGTAGAAAGGCCTTTGTAGCTCGTTCTTGCTTTTTTGGTCCCCACCCTATAGCTTCGACTTGCTGAGACAGTCTAACGATATATTCATTTAGGATCTCATTTTTTAACGGTGGAGGAAGATCATTCGCATTAAAATCGAGATAGACTCCTTCTTCACGAATGTAATCGCTCCAACTGTTGTAGTGTTTCTCTGCAAAGCTTTTGGCGGTTTTGGAAACAGGCGAATTAATGCAAAGCCATCGCTCTAACTCATTTGCTTCCATTACATCGGTTTCTCCATGGAGCCATAAACGAGCTTCTTTTCTTCGCCAGCTATCCTCTGAAACCTGCTCAAAATAGGGGTTAAGTTCCCTTATAATTTCCCACGTGGTTTTGACATTTGCAATATCAGCGAAGAGTTCATTAATAATGTTACTAAGCTGAAAGCAGTTTTTAGTCATGTTCATCGTCCGAATTAGCTTCCAATCTCTTTCGAGCATGTTCAATGGCTTTATGCAACTTCTCCTGCAGTATTTTCTTGGGGGGAAGTGCTGTGAGATACTCAGCAACATGTATGCCTGCTCTGTCAAGTTCAAGCAGTTCGATTTGCTCTGTTTGCTTGCCAGTACACAGAATAAGACCCAAAGGCGATAGTTCTTCCGCTTGACGTTCGTATTTATCGAGCCAGCGGAGATAAAGTTCCATTTGTCCTTTATGCTCTGGTTTAAAGTCCCCTAGTTTGAGTTCTATGGCCACAAGTCGTTTAAGCTTTCTATGAAAAAAGAGGAGATCAAGATGAAAATCCTTGTCGTCTATAACAATTCGCTTTTGACGCGCAACAAAGCAAAAACCTATACCTAATTCGAGTAAAAACTGTTCCAATTCTCGCATAATAGCGTCCTCAAGATCTCTCTCAATATAGCGATCGTTGAGGTTTAAAAATTCGAGGATATAGGGATCACGGAATACAAGATCCGGTGTAAGGAGATCTTCTTTACGTAAAGCATCTAACTCTGCTTGGGCCACGAGTTCGGGACGTTTTGAAAGAGCTGTACGCTCGTAAAGCATTGAATCAACTTTGTTTTCTAGAGTCCTTACGTTCCACTTTTCTATTCGGCACATTTCAGTATAAAAATCGCGTTTCATACTATCTTTTATTGGCAAGAGAACCATTAAATGCGTCCAGGTCAATTGTCGCGCCAGTGGCGCGACAATCTGCTCATCAGGGAAAACCTCGCCAAACTGGATCATTCTTCGTAAGCTCTTCTCCGAGAACCCTTTGCCATAATAATCGGTTAATTGTCGCGCCACCGCCACGACAATTGCTCGTCCATATTCAGCACGTTCGTCCCTTAAAATTTCTTTCCTTATTCTAGTACCAACTTGCCAATACAGCAGAGTCATCCTCGCATTGACTGTAGATGCGATAGATCCTCGGGCATGATCAATCATACCTCGAAGATCTGCAAAGAGATCATCCAGCAAAAGTGTATGTACGGACCCTTGATTCAATAATACTTCGGTTGTCATGCTGGAGCTCCTTGAAAAATCTGTTCGGAAATGTCTTTACTGAATTTTTTGGTGACCTGGACGTCGAGATGGGTATAGCGCTGTAGCATACCTAAAGTGCGGTGCCCCATTGCAGTGGCTAGTTCAAGATTCGACGCGCCCTGTGCTGCTGCCATCGTACAAAACGTGTGGCGCATGTCATGCGCTCTACAGTCCTCTATCTGAGCACGCTTTAAAGCTTCTTTCCAGGCCTTTTTAATGTCGATGCGCCCAAATGCAGTTTTGCTAGCAAAAACGAGGGGCTTGGCTGGGTCGCGAAGCTGATAGAGGTTTTTCAGTTCATTTGTAACTGAGTCAGCGAGAGAAATGCTTCGTGGGCGTCCATTCTTAGTCTCTTTGAGATGCGCTAGCTTATTCTCGAAGTCGACGTGACGCCACTCTAAGCCCAGTAATTCACCTTGTCTCGCACCGGTTGTCAGGCTCATCAACACAAGACAATGCAGATAGGGAGATTTGCTCTGCTGGCACGAACTGAGAAGTCTAGCGATTTCTTCAACGGTAAGGATGCGGTCCCTTCCGGGAGACTCTTTAAGTTTTGTTAGACGAAAACATGGGTTCTCATCCATCCATCGTAAACTAACGGCATGACTCAATAGGGCGGATAGACTGGACATGTAACGATTGATGGTGGCGGGACTGCGCTTACGGTTTTTACTAGTGGATGTATTTGCTAAAAGCTGACGCTCTTTGCCGATCAACTCCGTAGTGAGGTGGACCAGATCGTAGCTTCCAAGTCGCGACTTCCAATAATCGAGATGACGCGTAACATCCTCTGCGGAACGGATGTGTTCCATTGCGCCGTCAGAGAAATAGCGTTCAATCAGTTGGGAGAATGTTTGTTGCTGCTTATGCTGGTCAAATCTAAACTTGCCTTGCTTGATCTGTCGTTCTATGTCAGCAGACCAGTCTTCGGCTTCTTGCTTGCGATCGAAATGATTACAAACGGTAGGATAGCCTTTGATTCGGACGACTGCTCGCCAGTGGCTAGTTCCGTTTTTATTTTTGCGTTTTGTGATGGATGCCATTGCTCAAACCTCTAATTGGTTGGTTCGAGCGGTTGGATGTCGTGCTGGTAAAGATTGTTCTTCGTTGCACCGTCATTGCACCGCGACTATCAAACTTAACTTATTGATTGACAATCAATCAAGCTAAATCGTGCTGACAGATGCATGTGAAAGAGTGGGGCAACCTGGACTTGAACCAGGGACCAGCGGGTTATGAGTCCGCTGCTCTAACCAACTGAGCTATTGCCCCATGTAAGCATCTTCTGCAGTATATCAATCCAGAATAACCTGAGCAAGCGTTTCCTGCTTGCTAAGCAAAATCACCGCCCCAGTGATGTATGGGGCCTACTACTCGATTTTTTGTATGTTGATAAATTTTTACTTGCGACCGGACTACAAGAAAAATCCCCATCGGCTTGTTCCTATACAGGTCTTTATCGGTAGACTAAATCAGTCTGTAAATATCCCGAAAAGAGATGAAGGATATTAGACTCTATCGCAGTCCTCAATTGCGCTAAGAGACCCTGATTGCTACCAAAACTTGCCGCACAAGTCATTGAATTTGAATTCAGATGCGTAGGATTGATTTGAAGACAAGGATCTTTCCTTGTCAAAAAGCAATCCATAGCAGCTGATCAAATTCAATGACTTGTGCGGCAAGTTTTGGTAGCAATCAGGGTCTAAGAACCGTATTGGTCACATGACTCATGATGAAATTATCCATGGCCTAAAACGTGCGGCATAGAAGTTACGACTTCATACACAGTACAACTGATAAAAGTTCACTCAAATATCAAGCAACTTCTTGACAACAGATAGCTCAAGAATTTACGGTTATTGCATCTTCAATAACCAGGAGTAAACAATGGCTCTATTACATCCTCAACGTTATCCTACTCGTGTCTCAGTAGGTCTCTTGATTGTGCGCGTCGTCGCTGGCCTGGCATTTATGTATCACGGATGGGGCAAGATGCAAAGTCCCTTCAGTTGGATGGGTCCGGATAGTACAATTCCAGGAATATTCCAGTTTTTAGCTTCATGCTCTGAATTCATTGGCGGAGCATTATGGGTTTTAGGATTGCTGACGCCAATTGCATCATTTTTCATCGCTTGTACGATGTCTGTAGCTGTCTATTTTCACTTAATGGTCTATGGTGATCCCTTCGTTTCCTTGACTGGCAAAGGCGCGTATGAAATGGCGAGTGTGTATCTTTCCATCGCTATTTTGCTTCTGTTGAGCGGGCCGGGAGCGCTTTCATTAGATCGTCTATTTTTTAGACATAGAGAGGATTGACGAATTCAACGCCCGAAATTCGGCTATGCGATATGTTGCAGCTCGTTATTCTGTGACTATCGCTAAGCCGGAGAATCCATTATGCTTAATTCACATCCTCACGAATTCTATCAAGCGCTCTTAGATAGGAATAGCGAATACGAGGGTGTGTTTTTTGTCGGCGTTAAGTCAACGGGCATTTTTTGCCGGCCTACGTGTCCTGCTAAAAAGCCTAAATTCGAACATTGTGAATTCTTTGCCACTGCCCAAGAGGCATTACTAGCATCCTATCGTCCTTGCAAGAGGTGCCAACCACTATCCCATCCCGACCAAATGTCAGATGTGCTTCAGCACCTTATTGACGCGGTGGAGGCTGACCCAGAACGCAGATGGAAGGATCAGGACTTTCGCGAACTGGGGATCGATGTATCTACCGCGAGACGTCAATTCAAAAAACGCTTCGGAATGACCTTCATCGCCTATGCAAGAGCTCGCAGGATGGGGATTGCCATGAAGCATATTAAAGGTGGCGGTGCTGTTATCGATGCCCAACTTGCTGCGGGTTATGAGTCCAGTAGTGGTTTTAGAGATGCCTTTGCACGCGTTATGGGTGATGCACCCACTAAAGTAACCACCGTATTACACGCGACTTGGATTGACTCTCCCCTCGGACCAATCATCGCTATTGCTGATGATCAAGCTCTTTATTTATTAGAGTTTGTGGACAGGCGAGGTCTAGAATTAGAAATTGAGCGGCTTCGTCGAAGAACAAAATGCGGAATAGTTCCAGGTAAGACCGCACCGATTGAATCGATTGAAAAGGAACTGGAGCAATACTTTGCTGGTTCTTTGACGACGTTTCTAACTCCCTTACATTTCTTGGGATCTTCCTTCCAAAAGCATGTATGGGAAGCTCTTAAACAAATCTCATATGGGGAAACTACGAGCTATTCCCGGTTAGCTAAACAATTAGGATATCCTACAGCACATCGTGCTGTAGCACGTGCTAATGGAGCCAACCAAATCGCAATCGTTGTTCCTTGTCATCGTGTGATTGGTCTAGACGGACACCTTACCGGTTATGGTGGCGGCATTGCTCGAAAGAAATGGTTGATCGAACATGAGAAAATGAACAGTTGCTCCAGTATAATAATGCAGGACCATGATAAAAACGCGACTTACACCTAGCTCACTCAGGTTCATTCATTTATTTTAAGGCTATGAACTAGAAACAGCATTTTCTCTCTCACCCAACACTTACATAATTTTTTTTATAATTAAATTTACAGACTTTATAATTATTAAAAAAATATGTAACTAATCTGAATAGATCTAGTGAATTAACTTGGATTGAATGAAATCCCCACCATCACACTAAATTCCCATTGCGGAATATTCCTATATGCGTATATACCTAAAAACACATATGATATTTAAGCTACAGGAGCACCCCGTGAAACTGATCCAAATTTATGAGTGTCTGTGTGACGAAACAAGGCTTCGCATACTAAATCTTCTTTCTGTCACTCCACTTTGTGTATCGCATCTCCAGAAGATACTTGATCTGACGCAGGTCAAAATTTCCAAGCATCTAACCTACATGAAGGAACGCGGGATGGTGGAAGCCACTCGTTGCGATAGTTGGATGCTCTATTCACTAACAAAAACCACCTGTCCCGAACTGGATAGCAACCTAAAGTGTCTGCAGGATTGCAGTCGCGAGTATCCCATATTTGTGAAGGACCTAGATGGTTTAAAAGCTGTTCTAACAGAAGTCGAAAAAATAAAAGAAAAAGCGCTTCAAAACCTTCGTGAGGGCTAATATGTACCTACTTAGACTACTTTTGTTGTTATGCATACTAAGCACTAGTCAAGCAATTGCTGGGGACGGAATCAAATCTCAGCAACAGGCTGCGGATGAAGGGAAATTCTTCTATCTTTTTGTCCACAAAGACCTCAATCACGATAGTGTTCGTTTAGAAAAGGTCTTTAATCAAGCGGTGCATCAATTAGGTGCACGTGTTGTATCTGCCAAGATCAACGTTAATGATCCCGCTGAATCACAAATTGTTCAAAAATTTGATCTAAAAAGAGCTCCTATGCCTCTGGCATTGGTTGTAGCACCCAACGGTGCCATCATGGGAGGTTTTCCTGGTTCATTCACAGAGGAACAGCTAATTGGATCTCTCAGTTCAGTAGGTGTTTCAGAGTGTTTGAAGGCTCTGCAGGACCGTAAATTGGTCTTCCTGTGCCTTCAAAATGACCAAACATCAGATAACCATACGGCTCTCAAAGGAATAATGGATTTCAAAGCAGACAGTCGCTTTGGAAATGCAAGCGAAGTGGTAATAATTAATCCACAGGATCCCACAGAGCAGTCATTTTTGAAGCAATTAGGCGTGAAGGTAGATGGATCCCAAGCGATCACTGTGATGATTGTTCCCCCAGCTGACATTGTAGGACAATATCAGGGGGCGACCTTAAAGGAATCTTTCGTATCTGATTTAAAAAAAGCGACGTCAGGAAGCTGCTGCCCAGGTGGGTGCTGTCCTAACGGATGTTGCCCACAAAAGCATTAGGAGGAAAAATGAACTGGAGTACTCTGGTATTTAGAGAGCTTTTTCAGAGGAAGAACAAGCTCATTACAAGTGGTTTGGCCGTAATTTTGGGCATAGCAGTGATTGTAACCATTAACACCATCACAACCTACTCAGAAAAAGCGGTCGCGAAGGAACTCGATGCTTTGGGCGCCAACATTCTGATACTACCACCGACCGCAAGTCTGGTGGATTATTATAGCGCCGATCTTCAAGCTGGGGAACTTCCCGAAGAATATGTCACCCTGCTAACAACATCTAATCTAGAAGGGTTGGATAACCTGTCCCCCAAACTATCTGTACCGGTAACAATGGGAATGCATCATGCCACGCTTACAGGAATTCTTCCTAAAAACGAATTCCAAAGTAAGGCGTGCTGGCAGGGAGCGGGTATTTTCTCGAGACCTAAGAGCTGTGGCAATGTCGAGGACATTTTTGGACTGACAAACACATCACCCAAAGAGACGCTAGTTCGTAAGCGTGTCATTGAGACCTTAGAATCGCATGAAGTTTTGCTTGGATCCGAAATAGCTGAAAAGTTGAAGTTAATGGAGGGTGCTGAAATTGCCTTGCTAGATAGAACCTTTATAGTGACTGCAATCCTTCCTCAAACAGGCACCATCGATGATGGTCGTGTGTTCGCGCATCTGCATACAGTTCAAGATTTGACTGGTAAGGAACGAGTCGTCAACGCGATTGAAGTTGTGGGTTGCTGCGAACAAATTTCGAATGGACTTGTCACAAAAATCAATGCGTTACTACCCGGAGCTAAAGTTGTGACCATCTCGCAAGTAGTGGACACACAAGTCAAAACCAATCATTTGATGAAGAACCTCTCTACACTATTTTTGGTCATTATAGTGGTAATTGGCGGAATTAGCATGGCTAACGACATGTATAGCAATGTCTATGAACGTCGCAAAGAGATTGGGACTCTAGTGGCATTGGGAGCAGGCTCCAACATCGTCCTGAAGATCTTTCTGTTGAAGGCATTGGTTCTAGGGGTTCTTGGTGGAGTCGGCGGTTATGTGCTCGGCACCGCCATTGCTGTTGTTGCAGGCCCTTTGGTCGCTGGCGTTCCCGTTTTACCCATGCCTTTCCTATTTGTGGGAGCAATAGGACTATCCTGCGGCATTGCCCTTTTTGCGAGCTATCTACCCGCCAAATATGCAACACGCCTTGATCCTTGTGTTGCTCTACAGGAGGTTTAAACCATGATAAAAGCAAACAATGTTCGAAAAGTCTATTTACAGCGCGGACAAGAGGTTAGCGCAGTAGATGACATTTCCTTAGAAATCGCGCCGGCGGATTTTGTGTCCATCATCGGCCCGAGTGGAAGTGGAAAAAGTTCTCTGTTATTAATGCTAGGAGGCATGCTGTCCCCTTCTTCGGGAGGTGTTTGGATCGATGGAATGTCTATTTATGATCTAAATGCCAACGAAAGATCCGCACTTAGACAGAAGAAAATGGGTTTTGTTTTCCAAACATTTAACTTGATTCCCTACCTTACGGCAATGCAGAATGTGCAAGTACCGTTGTTACTATCCGGACTTGCAGCTAAAGAGCAACTGGACAGAGCAAACCACTTACTAGATAGAGTTGGTTTGTCGGATCGGACCGAACATACACCCTCCGAATTGAGTGTAGGCCAACAACAAAGAGTTGCGTTGGCACGGATGCTAGCAAACGACCCTTCAATCATCTTTGCTGATGAACCTACTGGAAACTTGGATCCGGAAATGGGAGAAAACATGATTAACTTCCTAAGTGACTTAAACAAAGAAGGCAAGACGGTTGTCATTGTCACTCATGATTTACGAATCGCCAAGCAAGCAAAACGCACCATTACAATAGCCAAGGGCGGCACGTTATCACCATGTTGAGCTCTCCTAGATTGTCGTTTCTAGATCGGTACCTCACCCTATGGATTTTTCTTACAATCCTGGGTGGGGTCGCCGTTGGCTATTTGTTTCCTATAGTCCCTATAGCTATAACCAGTCTGCAGATAGGCACCACCAATATTCCGATCGCGATTGGACTGATTTTGATGATGTACCCTCCTCTGGCTAAAGTTAAGCTAGAACGGATTCCACAAGTCTTTCGCAATACTAGAGTTTTGGTGCTGTCGCTAATACAAAATTGGCTAATCGGCCCCGTCCTTATGTTTGCCTTAGCGATCTTATTTTTGAGGGATCATCCAGCCTATATGGTGGGTCTAATTTTAACGGGACTTGCTCGCTGTATTGCCATGGTCATTGTGTGGAATGACCTAGCTAAAGGAGATCGGGAATACTGTGCGGGACTGGTAGCCTTCAATTCTGTGTTTCAAATCTTGTTCTTCCCTGTATATGCCTATCTCTTTATTACCATCCTGCCACCCGTCTTTGGAATTACCGGTAGCGTGGTGAACATCTTCATTGGTGATATTGCTCAAAGCGTCTTCATCTATTTGGGCATACCATTTTTGGCCGGCATCCTAACAAGAATCATAGGTATTAAAACAGTAGGCGAGGTTGCTTATGAAAAGAACTTTTTACCTATCATCTCACCCATTACGCTGATCGCGTTGTTATTTACCATATTCGTGATGTTTTCGCTTAAAGCGGACTACATCGTTCAACTACCTTTCGATGTGATTACAATTGCCATTCCTCTCTGCATCTACTTTCTGCTGATGTTTTCGCTGTCCTTCTATGTTTCGTATAAAAGTGGAGCTAATTACGAGCAATCAGCTACGTTGAGTTTCACGGCAGCCTCCAATAACTTTGAGTTGGCTATAGCAGTAGCTATTGCTGTTTTTGGCATCAATTCTGGCCAAGCCTTTGCCACGGTCGTAGGACCACTAGTAGAAGTCCCTGTTCTAATCGGCTTGGTAAATGTTTCTCTTTGGGCTAAAAAAGCACTGTTCACTCCAGATTAAACCCGACTTGCTTTCCCAGACAGGCATCCGTTAACACTCAATTTTGCTTGGCCAACGAGTTAGGAGGTGATATCGTGATGAATTGTCGTTTAAAAATCAGCTGAAGGAGTGAAGAAGCCTATGCGCCTTCTAGACGTTACAATTAGTGACACAATGGAAAAGACTCTTCGAAACTATCTTTACGAGCACATGCCTCTTACTCAAGCAATGGGCATTGAGGTAGTGGTAGCGTCTACTGAACGATTAGTTCTGTCAGCACCTTTAGCCAACAATATCAATCATAAGGGAACAGCATTTGGTGGCAGCCTTCATGCCGCTGGGACATTAGCTTGCTGGAGCCTTCTTTGGGTTAACGTCAAAGCGATGAGCAGTGATCCTATTGAAATCGTCGTGGCGCAGAGCAATGCAACCTACCATGCGCCAGTTGATCGAGATTTCCGTGTGGATTGCATGAAGCCTGACGGAGCGGTTTGGGACCGCTTTAAGCGAGGGTTTGACACCAAAAGAAAGGCGCCGATTAAGTTGGTGGCTACCATATACAACTGCCATACGCTCGCTGTCACTTATGAAGCCACTTTTATGACTCTGAGACCCACCTAACACTCGCTGACATAAGGGACTGCAGCCTCGGCGAGGCTGCTCCACACGCTTCGCGATTCCCAACAACAGCTGCCTTTTCCTCGTGCCCTTGAACTTCCTCTTCGACGAAGCAACGCTACATACTTAAATACTCAGTACAGCTGAGCCAATGAGTGTTCCGCTGCGGATGCTTTCTAATGCCTCATTGGCCTTTTCAAGTGGAAATGAGGTTACAGAAACCTTTATGGGAATTTTCTGAATCAACGCCATGAATTCAATACCATCTTGTCGCGTCAGATTGGCAACGGAACACATCGAACGCTCTTCCCACAGTAAGTCATAAGAAAAAGCCGGTATCTCACTCATGTGAATGCCCGCACTCACAACCTTACCACCCTTTTTAAGGGTCTTTAAGGCTTGTGGATACAAAGCTCCTACCGGAGCAAAGATCACTGCAGCATCAAGCTTGACCGGTGGAAGTTCATCAGAACCCCCAGCCCAAACAGCTCCTAAAGAACGTGCAAAGTTCTGAGTTTCGCCATCACCTGGCCGCGTGAACACATACACATCCAGCCCTTGAGACTTCACAACCTGTATTTGTAAATGGGCTGCGGATCCAAATCCATAAAAGCCAATAGTCTTGGCTGGCCCTGCAAGGCGTACTGCGCGATGCCCGATCAATCCTGCACAAAGCAAAGGGGCTGTCCGAACATCATCATACATTTCAGGAAGAGGCAACACAAAATCTCGATGTGCAGTACAATACTCCGCATAACCGCCATTACATGTGTAGCCAGTAAATACTGGATTGTCACAAAGGTTTTCACGGGCTGTTTCGCAAAACTCACAATGACTACATGTATAACCTAGCCAAGGAACTCCCACACGTGAGTTCTCACCCACAATCGTTCCAACAATCTGATGTCCAAGAATTAAGGGTAGCTTAGAACTCGGAAGCTCGCCATCAACAATATGCAAATCGGTGCGGCAAACTCCACAAGTGCTCACCTTAATGAGCACTTCGTTAGTCTTAGGAGTCGGAATCGGTACTTCCCTTAGAGCAAGTGGCTGTCCCACCTGCTCTAACACCATGGTTCGCATCATACTGGAGCGGGATTACGTTCCGCAAACCCGCGTTGATGCCAGTATGGATACACTAGAGAGCGTTCACTCGCTGCATCAAGCTTGGCAACTTGCTGCGCCGTGAGGTTCCAACCCATGGCACCGAGGTTATCGCGAAGCTGCTCCTCATTACGCGCACCAATGACAATATTGCAGACAGTTGGACGCTGTAACAGCCAGTTGAGGGCTATTTGAGGAACTGTTTTTCCGGTTTCTTTGCTAATATCTTCCAAAGCATCCACTACTTTATACAAGTACTCATCATCGACTGGAGGACCATAATCGACAGGGGCTTTTAGACGCGACGTTTCGGGCAATGGCTTGCCACGACCAATCTTTCCGGTAAGGCGACCCCATCCTAATGGACTCCAAACTTGCAATCCCACCTGCTGGTCTATGCCAAGAGGCATTAATTCCCATTCGTATTCGCGGCCAATAAGTGAATAGTAACCTTGATATACAATATAACGTTCCCAACCATAGCGTTCGCTAATGGATAGCGACTTCATTAAATGCCAACCGGAAAAGTTGGAACATCCAATATATCGCACCTTGCCACTACTGACAAGAGCATCTAAGGCTTTTAACGTCTCTTCAATGGGCGTAGAAGCGTCGAAGCCATGCATTAAATACAGATCGATGTGGTCAACGCCAAGACGCTTCAGACTAGCATCACAAGCATTCATAATATGAAAGCGGGATGATCCCACTTCGTTCTCTTTTTCACCAAAACGGAAGGTTGTTTTGGTAGAGATCAGCAATTGATCTCGCTTTCCTTTAATCGCTTTACCTAAAATCTCTTCGGAAGCGCCCTTTGAATAGATATCTGCGGTGTCGAAAAAGTTAATGCCATGCTCTAAGCAGACGTCGATCATCCGGCTGGCTTCCTTAACATCGGTATCGCCCCAATGTTTAAATAACTCGCCTTTGCCTCCAAAAGTGCCAGTTCCCAGAGAAAGCACGGGTACTTTTAGTCCACTATTGCCAAGATAACGGTATTCCATAGAATGTCTCCTTTTTGAAAGTGACCATAGAGACAGGATTTGTGTAAGTCAATATTGGCTTACAAAAAGCGTCAATTTTGGTTACACTCTTGTCCATGAATCGAACAGCTTACTCAGTCATTTGCACGGCATTTTGTATGATTGCGGTGATTTCAAACATCATCTCGGCCAAAATGGTGCGCGTGCCTTTATTTGAAAATGTGGTCATCCCGGCGGGACTGATCACATTTTCGTTTACGTTCATGTTAAGCGACTTGGTTACCGAACTATATGGAACCAAGGCCGCTAGGCTAATGGTCAATATCGCCGTTGCAATGAACTTGCTGAGCTTTGCCCTAATCCAGTTCGCTGTGGTGCTTCCTGGAGTCAACCCAAGCGAGCAGGATGCCTTTAGTGCTATCTTGGGGCTTAGCGGATGGCGCATTTTTTCATCCTTAGTGGCCTTCGTGACTGCACAATTAGTGACTATTCAGCTTTACGCAGTTGTTAAGAAGTGGTCGGGGCCGATGTGGCTAAGCAACTATGGCTCCACGGCTGCAGGTCAAATTGTGGACACCGTGATGGTAGACATGCTCTACTTCTACTGGGGCTTGGGAATGGCTTTCCAATACATTTGGCCCATTATGCTGATCTCCTATACTTACAAGCTGTTATGCGGAGCGCTTATTACTCCTCTGTTTTATCTGGCTGTGTCATTTTTCAAAAAGGAACCGAGTTATGAATCAAGAATGTAGTCTCACCAAGAAAAATTGTGTTCCATGCCGAGGAGGCGTCCCGCCCTTAAATGGCGAAGAGATCGCAAAACTCCTAAGCCAACTGAACGGATGGAAAGCGGTAAGTGAGCACCACCTAGAAAAGAGCTTTGATTTCCCCGATTTTATGACTGCGCTGGTCTTCACCAACAAAATTGGCGCATTAGCTGAACAGGAAGGACATCACCCGGATATTCATCTGACCTGGGGTAAGGTCCGATTAGCCATCTGGACGCATAAAATCGATGGGTTAACTGAAAGCGATTTTATCCTAGCAGCCAAGTGCGATGAGTTGCAAAATAACGGTATTACATCTATGTGATTGGGGAAACCCAGGGGTTACGCTATGATGCCATTAGGTGATGACAATACGGCTCGCAAGACCATTCCGGTAGTGACTTATTGCCTCATTATCATCAACATCCTGGTGTTTTTCCTCGAAGCCAGCGGAGGCGATGCCTTCATTGAGAAATGGTCATTCGTGCCCTCCCGCTTTTTGGCTAATCCTGCCGCTGACTTTCCTACCTTATTCTCCTCCATGTTTATGCATGCCGGCCTCATGCACTTAGCCGGTAACATGCTGTACTTGTGGATCTTCGGGGATAATGTAGAGGACACGTTTGGCCCCTTAAAGTATCTATTTTTCTATCTATTATGCGGCGTCGCAGCGACGTTCCTTCAGCTTTTCTTTAACCCCCACTCCAGTATCCCTAATTTAGGAGCCTCCGGAGCTATTGCCGGTGTGCTTGGCAGCTATATTGTGTTATTCCCCCATGGGAAGGTACGCGTCCTTGTAGGCAACATGATTAGCGCTATGCCTGCACTCATCGTCATCGGCTTGTGGTTCGTCCTGCAATTTATGTCCGGAATGGGCAGCTTGGGCGGGGAGACGCAACAAGATACGGGCGGAGTGGCTTATATGGCACACATTGGCGGGTTTGTGGCTGGACTTGTGCTTACATTTCTCTTTAGACCAGCAAGATCTTCAAGCTGAGTAAAACCAGCGCACTTCCCATAACACGGTCAATATAGGCGCCATAGCTCGCCAGGCGAGCGGCGATACGCTCTCCTGTCATCAAATAGGCCAGAAAAACAAACCAAACGAGTGTCACAAACAAATTCACAAATGCATATTCCAAGCGCACATAGACAGGCGTATCTTCCGAAATAAATAGGGAAAATAAGCTAATAAAAAAGACAGCGCATTTGGGATTAAGCACATTGGTAAAAAAGCCCTGCCATAGCATCGCCCCTGGAGAAACTGCCCTTTCGTGTTTTTCATAATCAACATTCAAAGCGCCCTTAGACTTCAGAGATGCCATAATTGAGGTAATACCGAGATAGCCAAGGTAAACGGCTCCGGAATAGGTAAGCAACCGATAAATAGCCGGAGACTCTACAATCAAAACCGCTAAACCTATTAGCGTGTAGGTCAGATGCACAATAAGTCCCAGGCAAATTCCCAAAGCAGTCCATTGGCCAGCAGCCCTTGAGTATACCAAACTATTACGCACCACAATCACAAAATCTGGCCCAGGACTAATCGCGGCTATAAGCGACACACCTCCCACTATCAGCAGATTGGAGAGGTAAGGAAGATCCATGGTGTTAATCCTTTGTAGTTGGCAGCCCCTTTTCTAGCCACACTTGAAGACCTTCTGGATATTCATATAGGTTGGTATAACCCATACCTACCAGGCGATCGATTAAGTGCTGACTAGCTGGGCATCTCACGCTCCAGCAATAAGAGAGAATTGGGGCATTTTTCTTAGGTAGAGCTGCTGCAACCTGAGCATCCGTCGCATCATACGGAAGCCAAATGGAGCCCTTTATGCGTCGACCATCATAGTGCTCTGCGGCGCGCGCGTCCACTATAGTCAAACCGGGAATTTTTCGAATCAACTCTTGTGCCTTAGCTGTATCAAGAATGGTATAGGGCGTCTTTGGAGCAGCCACCAATGTGAGTGGAAGCAATAGAGCTAAACAGCCAAGCAATAGACGCAACATAGTGTTTATCCTTTAGTTGTGTGACCAAATGAACCAATTGAGAGTGAATGCGTAGCTGACCCAAACTAGATAGGGAACCAGCAAAAGGGAGGCGATTTTCGAGTGTCGCCAAAACGCCCATATTGTGACGACGATCGCAATCCACATTAGCAAAATGTCGAGTAAAGCCAAGCCAGGATTGTGTAAGTAGAAAAATAGGTAGGACCAAATGAAGTTCAAAAAGAGCTGAATGCCAAAGAAGCTAAAAGCGGTGTTCTTATGCGAGGTTGGACTCTCCCACACAAGCCAAACGGCAATGCCCATTAAAGCATAGAGAATCGTCCAAGCGATTGGAAAGACGAAATTAGGAGGTGTCCAAGCAGGCTTGACGAGAGTAGGATACCAAGTCCTAACCGATTCTTCGGTGATCAATCCGGCCAATAAGCCACCGCCTACACAAAGCAGCAAGCACAGAAATAGTTTTCCCATCGTTACACTCCTTGAAAGACCACTGTTTTAGACCAAAACGTCGTGCGGCGTCTAGAAAAAAATTGGTTGATCCGTCTCGCTGCCGCGATAAAAGTGGGGACCCCGCATGAAGGGGAGGCGCAGAGCAGGAATATTGCTGCCGTAATATGGAGCAGCACCCATTCCACCTGTTCTAAGCAACGAACCATAAATATTTTACATCACATTTGTAAAATATTAAGTTAATGTTAAAATAACGATACGGAATAAAGGAGGATCTCATGAAGGTTTTGGCTGTTCTATCCCTATTTTTTATAACTTCGCTAATGGCAGGTGAACAAAACCAAACACCCTCTGGTGCTGCCACACTAGACTCCAATCCCTCGGAAAAGGACTACGTCGGTCCAGGTGAGAAACATATGCCAGATGGTCAAAAAGACCATGTGTTCAAAGTCACTCTAACAAATTACAAAGGCAAAATCGTTGCCGTTCTCATCGACAACTGGGACCCTAAAGCCATGAAGTGGGATACAATTCCGGGCAATAACAACTGGAACATCGTCGTTGTCCGTAATGGCGAAATCCAAGAGCTTCCCTTTGAACTTACTGGAACTCACGACGAGTTAGAAATGTACGTCCAAGATGATGGCTCCATCAAAAAAAGCAAATCACAATACGAAATCAAAATACAGCTTGAAAATGGGGTACACATTTACGTGCCGGTTAAGAAATCGTAACCACAACCTTCCCGATGTGCTTTTGGGATTCCAGATAGCGATAAGCCTCTTGTGCTTGATAAAACGAAAACACCTTATCAATTGCTGGATATAATTTAAGGGCATCCACAGCGCGCATGAGAGCGCGTAGCTCTTCCGTCGATTCCATAAAAATTCCGCGCATTTGAATCTGATGCACAAGAAGATCTCGGATGCGAATGTTAGATTCCTGGCCAGACAACACTCCAATAACAGCGACTCGGGCCCCATAGGTACAGGTCTGAAGGGATTGGGCTAAGGTCTCGCCTCCGGCAACATCGACCACAACATTCACGCCACCCGTGATGGATTTCACTTGTTGATACCAGTCGGTGTCGTGGTAATTCACGGTGGCATGCACTCCGAATCGATTTTTGACAATATCAGCCTTTTCAGGACTGCCTGTCGTCATAATGGTGCGTGCACCCAATGCATGAGCAAGCTGCGCAGCAAAGATTGAGACTCCGCCAGTCCCTTGAAGCAATACCCAATCACCAGCCTGTACCTTTCCATGCGTAACCAGTGCCGCCCATGCGGTTAGTCCAGCAATAGGAAATGCAGAAGCTTGGGTGAAATCAAGATGGTCAGGAACCTTAACTAGAGAATCCGCCGGATAAATCACCTGTTCGGCCAGAACGCCATCGACGCCCATTCCTCCGATAAATGTGCGTGCCCAACTGGAACGCAATGTACCTGCTGGCCAATGACGAAAAGGCGAATTAAGAACACAATCGCCAGGCTTTAGCTCTGTGACGTTACTACCGACCTTTTCGACTACTCCAGACATATCTGACAAGGGAATAAAAGGAGCGCTTTGTGGTTTGTACTGATATTTTCCCTTAGCAATTAAGAGATCGCGATAATTCAAGCAACATGCCTTGACCGATATGAGAACATCATTATCGGAAAGAGTAGGAAGTGTTTTTTCGGATAGGGTCAGGTGATCAATTCCCTGTCCATTAGCCAAATAGCATCGCATGATGTCCCCCTCGCAAGTTTGTGAGAAACCTTAACAAAACAAAACAAAATCAACAAGATGGTTTGGCTACAACATCACAGCACTTAGCTTAATACGACCCCAACACATCCTTTATCAGTTACTAGTTCTTGTAACTTAAACTAGTAGGCGTTATCTTAGCGGCCCCTGCTAAAAGCATGTTGTAAAAATTAAAGAATTCGGAGTTCGCAAATGGACCCAGCCCTCCCAGTAGTAAATCTTAACCCCCTCCCCGCTGTGGTCCCGGATAACAACGCAGGTCAGCCTGCCGCAGTCTTACCCGCCGCCGCTTTTTTTCAAAATCTCGCGCAACAAATGGCTATCCAGGGAGCGGCTATTCAGCAGTTACTACAAAACCCGCAGCCGCTAGCTCCTCAAGTACACCCAAACCCAATAAATGCTCCAGCACCTGTTGCTGCACAAGCCATTGTAAATGCACCAGCACCTGTTCCTGCACAAGTCATTGTTCCTGCCCTTGCAGCAAGCGAAGCTCTCGAACGGACGGTAGCGGCACTAACACCTGGTCAACAGGAGATGGTGCGTATACCAAGACAAGAATGTACCCGACTCAGGTTAGCATTGGATCGTGCTGTAACGGCTGCAGCGGCAGAGCAAGTACAACAAAAAATAATAATCGACCTTGTGGCTGCGAATGAAGTACTTACAGGCGCTGTGGCTGGTCTATTTGGAGTGGCACCTGTTCCGCAGCCAGGAATAATAAAACAAGGCTTCCTAAATGGATGGTCGGTTACGGTAAATTACAAAAACAAAATAGGCAATGGGCTTGGAAAAGCAGGTACCTATATTGGTTGGGTTAATTGGGGATTAGGCGGGGTAAAGACCGTTGTTTGGGATGGCGTTGGTGGATACTTTGCGTTTCCAATTCTTAAGATTGCCGGTGGTTTCGTATCGCTTGCTGCAACGCCTCTCACAAGTCAATTAAACAATATCGCTTTATTCAGAATAGGTAAGACTTTTGTCAAATATACAGCTGGAGCGGCAGCTACAGCAGGCGTAATATCCGTCATCTATTACTACAGCGGCTCGATTAGTACTATTTGGAATTATAGCGCAGTGCCGGCCTGGGACTTTCTTTCTCCGTATCTTGGAATGCTATGGGGGGCTGCCGCGGCGGGTGCGCAGCAAATAGGAGTAGATGCGGCGCCCGGCGTAAATGCTGCCATTAACCAGGCTAACCAACATATTGAAACATTTATAGAAGGCATCTCTGTCGACAGCGTCGCATCTTATGTTTGGAGCTGGGTCACGTGGGGCGGAAGCACCCTCCTTTGGGGAGGGGTTAAAGGGGCAGTAGGCGTTTGGAATAACTCTAGCTGGTCAGAACTGGGCCTCCTATCAGTAGCCATTGGAGCTTATAGTACGTTGATACTCCATGCACTGGTTGGTGATAAGGTCAATAAGATCGTAAACGGGTATATCGAGTACCTTGTTCTGGTTGCGAAAGAATCCATTGGACGTCCCTTACTTAATATGGATGAACACTACCCTATTCCCATTATCTCCCCCATCCTGAGAGTATTCCGCAAGGGGTTTGACCAAATTGCTCCCCCCAGACCAAAGCCTAAACCGATGTTTGCCCCCTATATTCAGAACCTAGTAGATCGATTCTTAAAAGCGGCGCCTAACCTCGTCCAAAATGGTGGGACCCTGCAAAACTTGATGCTAGAAGGACCTCCAGGCACGGGAAAAACGTTGGTGGCCAACTACATCGCTAGCCGTTTGGGATGGGCATATAAAAAAGTAAACGGCTCAAATCTTTTAGTCCTGGCATCCGACCCTAAGCGTAATCCTGTATCAGAACTAACTAAGATCTTAGATAAAATTAAGTATGGCCGTGGACAAACAGTGCTGTTTATTGATGAAGCCGAGATTTTCCTACAGGATCGAAATAAGATAGACACTAAAGATCCTAGAGGGCAGTTACGCTACGAGATGCTTACAGCCTTCATGACCTATATGGAAGATGATACATTCAAGACGAAGTGCTCAGTAATCCTAGCGACCAACCGTAAAGACGACATTGATGCCGCTGTACATAGTCGAGTACGTAAGGGAATTTACATCGGCCCTCCCGACTGGCAAACGCGTTACAACATACTTTCTGGGGAGGTACGCAATGTGTTTGAATCGCGAAGGTTCTTACGCGGAAAAGTGGGAACGCCAGATAGTCTTAGCCCCGAGTCGCTAGCCCGAATAACCGGCCAAATAGGCAGTATGACGGGTCGTACGATTAGAGATATGGTAAACGATCTGCTGTCTGCCACGATATCATCAAATGATGGCATCTTAACAGATAAGATGGTTGATGATATCGTATATGAGTACGTCTGGCTAGATCGCGGTACAAAGGGTGCGGTACGCAAATGGCGTGTTTTTGAGATCGTTCATGACTTCTATTACTTTAAAATTTCATGGTATACTCAAAAGGCCATTTCAGGGCTAATAAAGACTTTGAAGTTCATTCAAATACAAGTTAGAAAGCTTAAGGACTGGGCGTTTAACAAAGATTTTAATGAGTTGAGCGTTGTGGAGCGTATAAAATTGGCGCTGAAGAGAAAAAAAGAGCAGGAAGAACCCGAACCCGATGACGCCCTGGCTGGAGCATAGCGTTAAAAGCTAAAAAAGGGACCTAAAGGACAAGAGACCAAAAGGACCAAAAAGACCTAAGGGACTTCGGAAAAAGAACACAAGAGACAAATGATGCACAGTTCGTTCGTCCTTTAAGTCCCTTTTCCGGAGTCCCTTAGGTCTTTTTGGTCCTTTTGGTCCCTTGTCTCTAAGGTATTTCTGGGCCGGCTGGAATGATACCCTTTTCGAGCCAGGTAAACTCCTTGTCAATCACACGTTGAGCAATCGCATTAGTGCTTTTGTCGTCATTATCGTGAAGAGATTTAAATCGCTCTAAAACACCCCTTGAAGTCACTTGGCAAAAATGATCTGCTAAATCCATCACTCCAGGATGTTCTTTGGATTGTGCCACGGCATACGAACATGTGGCAGCCATCACAAACAGATCAGTGCCAATTTCCATCAAACGCCCCAGCAACATCTGCTTGTGCTCTAGCTTCTTCTGATATTTGGCCATGTTAAAAAACAGTGTGCGAGCCAACCTCGGTGCCATTTTAGCTATAAAAGAAAAATGTTTTTCCAGCTTGCCTAAGCCTTCATAATAATGCCGCGCCAACGGGCGATATAACTGCTTGGCATACCAAACAGCATATTCTCCCATCAGTTTAGGAACTTTCGTAAATAAATCCCCTGCAGAAGGCTTACCGCTCAATAAAAAGCCTAGTTTCTTAAGATGCGGGTCCATGGCTTCGCGAGCCAAAAAGAGCTTCATAATCTCCGAGGAGCCTTCCAAAATGGTGTTAATGCGGCAATCTCGCAACACTCGCTCCACGGGATAGTTGATCTCGCCGCGCGCCACGAGCGATCTACCTTTTTCATAACCACGTCCACCACGTAGCTGCACGGTCATGTCGGCAATCTTCCACAGCGCTTCGGTGCAAAACAGCTTCGCCATGGCGGCTTCAATACGAATATCCACTTTACCTTGATCTGCCCAATGGGCTGTCAACCACGTAACGGCTTCCATCGCAAACGTTGTAGATGACATATAGGCGATCTTCTGACGTCCAGCCTCATGCAATCCAATGGGCATTCCCCACTGTACGCGTGACGCTCCCCATTGACGTGCTATGTGAAGGCACTGCTTGGCTCCACCCGTACATGCGGCAGGAAGCGTTAAGCGTCCTACGTTAATAGTAGCTAAGGCAATGGCTAATCCGCGGCCCTCTTCTCCCAATCGGTTTTCAACGGGAATTTTCACGTTATCAAACTTAAGCAGTCCATTGTAGATGCCACCTAGTCCCATAAACTCACAGCGATGCGTAATCGAAACGCCGGGAGTATTCATTTCCACAATAAATGCTGTAATTTGCTGCTTTTCTTTGCCTTTCACGATCTTAGGTGGAGTCTTCGCAACCACTATGATGACATTGGCAACGGTCCCATTGGTGCACCACAACTTTTCACCGTTAATGACATAGTGCTTGCCATCTTCCGATAATACAGCCTCGGCAGTCATCCGTGCGGGATCGGACCCGACATCAGGTTCTGTGAGGGCAAAGGCCGAAATAGCGCCCTGCCGAAATCGAGGGAAGAAGCGCTGCTTCTGCTCCTCAGTACCATACAAACGCAATGGCTGGGGAACTCCGATCGACTGATGCGCCGATAACAGGACTGCTGTTCCGCCGCAATACGAGGAGACCTTCATGACTGTGCGATTATAGTTAGTCTGAGAAAATCCTAATCCATCATACTGCTTGGGCACTTTCATGGCGAAAGCTCCCATTTTTCCAAGTTCTTCAATGACGTCTTTGGGAATTTCACGCGTCTGATCAACCATTTCGGGATCAAGACGACTCGTCAAGAGATTGGCTACCCGTTCGCTGAACTCATCACCAATCTTTTTATCTTCGGGATCTTGCTTAGGGAAGGGAAAAAGCAAATCAGCATTGAAATCTCCCATAAAGAGCTGACCACCGAAGCTGGGCAGACGGTAATCCTTATCTCGCGCTTCTTCAGCTACTTCCATGGCTTGGCCATGGCCAGGAGTCTTTTTATCTACAAGGTATTCTTCCATGAAAATGCCATCCTCTCTGACCTTTTAGTCTAGGGGTCATCAAAGATGACATTTTCATTATTTGCAATGGTTAGCATTCCTTACAGGCAGTGGCGCATTTTTGGCAGATCTCACTACACTGTTGGCAATGATCCACTTTTTGCTTTTTACACTCTTCGGAACAGCGCGTACAGACCTTGGTACACAAGTCCATAATCTCGTCGTTGAATTCCGAATCACTGCTATGTGCTTTGATGGCCAAGCCACATACGTCAGCGCACTCTCCGCAAAGAACTGCGGTGGGTTTGTGTCCTTTATCAATACACATTTTCGCGCACGATGAGCAGATAGTCATGCATTGGGTTAACAGCAGCATGTGATCATGCATAGCATGGGGAAAGGCCGAATATGTAGACTGAGTTTTACTGGTTTGGGTAGTCATATTTTCCTCCTTTATGTAGGTAAGGCTCAACCTTACCATAGAATTTTCAAGACTTATATTCTATATTCTTGAAAAAAAGTTTAGCACTCGTTAACAGTAAACATAATGCAACTAAACCTAAGGAGATGATGAGATGTTACATCCATTGCTTAGCCCGATCATAGCTCTGTTGGCCGGTATCTTGATTTTGGTCCAACCAGCGCTCTTGAATTATATCGTTGCGATCTACCTAATCGTAATCGGCATTTTGGGAATCGCTGGCGGAATGCACTAGCCAAGAGAGGGAAAGGGGCTCAAACGAGCACCCTTTCCAAATTATTTACAGCGATTAGTGCTGGCCTGCAAAAAACTGAGCCGCACGCTCCATGATTTGCTCTTCAGTCAAATTTTCTTTCCGAGTTGCAATCGACCATACATGTCCAAATGGATCTACTAGCTGACCATAACGATCGCCCCAAAAAGTGTCGCTAACAGGCATTTGTGCCGTTGCGCCGGCCTTAACAACCTGAGCGAAAGTACTATCTACGTCTTCAACATACAGATGCAGCATCACTGTTGTCCGCTTTAATGTTCCTGGTGCAGAAACACCACAATCGTTCTCAGGAAACTCATCGGACACCATAAGAACGGAATCGCCAATTTTAAGCTCGGCATGCATGATTTTATCACCCATATCATGACGCGAGATGCACTCAGCATTGAATGCTTTCTCATAAAATTTAATGGCTTCCGTTGCCCCATTGACTACCAGGTATGGAGTAATGGCATGACGTCCCTCGGGAATAGGTGCTACTTTTTCTGACATTCTTCTTGTCCTTTTTTTGTGTTTGGAAAGGGTGAATTATACCCGGTTTGAGGTCCTTTGTCTTTGGCAAACGCAGAGACGGGGAGACGCGGAGGATCAGATATTGTTTAGTATCTTTGGTTAGGTTAAATATACAGTAACGGAGGATAGTACCTCCAATGTGTCCTTCATAGGAGGTCTCTTATGGAGCTAATTTTACTGATTATCTTAGTGGTCCTACTCATAGGTGTTATTCCTGCTTGGCCACACAGCCGTAAATGGGGTTATAACCCAGCTGGGCTTTTGTCATTAATTTTGCTCATCTTCCTTATTCTCGTTTTAGTAGGAAGAGTACACGTCTATTAAGTTACGGAGGTAACCATGAACGGGTTTACCATTATCGGTATTATTTTATTGATCCTAGGCACTGGTTCATTAGCATTTGAGAAAATCACCTACACCAAAGATCAGCAGGTCGTAAATGTAGGGGGGGTTAAGGGTAGTATAGAGACAAAAGAATCGGTTCCACTCTCGCCTATCGCTGGAATAATAGTCATTATTGGCGGTATTGTCTTTATCTACTTTGGGGCTAGACAACCAGACTAGTTCCATACGGTTGGCAGACAAGCCGTCTGCCAACCGGTCCGGCACTAGCAATGAGCGCATTCATGGGTTTCAACAACCTTAAATCGTGGCACCATGTCGCCATTAACTAAAACACTTTCCAAAAACATTTCGAGTGGCCTTACTACAATCGCCCCCTTGCCGTAATGCTCACAATCATATAGCTTCTGATAAACCACTAACAATGATTGGTCTTCCGTATGCCTAGCCACGGCTAAAACCCTCATTTGCATTCCCTTATAATGTTGAACCACTCGTCCAACGGGAACTTGATCCATTAACGCTTGCTCACGAGCTGTTCCTTTCATCTTTTTCTCCTCTTCGGTGTAAGAAAACATTCAAAAGGTAGATGTTAATGGGAGCCAGAATTCTGAGCAATCACCATTGAGACACCCTCTAAAAGCAATAACTGACATTACTATCAAATAAACTTACCATGGAATATAGTAAGGTTAAAGGCTACTTAACCGGGAGAGACTAATGAACAAGCATTGGCAATTCTATTTAGCGGGCACTGTTCTCTTTCTCCTTAGTTCTCCACTCATAGGTTTTGCTGACCGTGGCGGCGGTGGTGGTGGCGGACATCACGGTGGAGGAGGCGGTAGACATCACGGTGGCGGTGGTGGAGGTGGGTGGGGTCATCATGGTGGAGGTGACTGGGGACGTGGGGACTGGGGACGCGGCGGGGACTGGGGACGCGGGGACTGGGGACGCGGCGGTGACTGGCGACATGGTGGAGATTGGGGAGGGTCGTCTTGGGGCTGGGGAGGAAGGACCTACGTACCCTACGATACTTACTATGATGGTAATACATGGGATGACGATAGCGCCGTTATCATCAATCCCTATAATGATGATGACTATTACAACCTCCAACCTTCCTTAAACCTGTCGATCGATAACAATAGTGTGCGGGTCGGACAACCGGTGACAATCAAAGCTACGCCATACGGACGTGGACCGTTAAGTGTCTTTTGGTCTACTGGCAACAACCAGTGGAAGCCTGGGGGCCGCAGTATGACCTTCACTCCCAACAAAACAGGTACCATGATCATTCACGTCATAGCGAAGGATGCATCGGGGCAAAGCTCAAAACCGGTAAGTGTTTCCATCGATGTTAATAAGTAACGGTGGAAGGCGATAGAGTTTCGATATAATTCGCAAGGTGCTAATCTGCGGCTCAAATCGAGGAGAAGCACCAATGACATATGACCTAGAGCTGCTGGCTAAGCAAGCGATGACGGATAAAGGCCTGGAACCCATCTACGGGGACCTAGCCTTAAAGCAATTGCAGACAATACATGAGCCAGCAGCCGCACCGGATGGAGTACCAGATCTTCGCAAGTTGTTGTGGTGTTCCATAGACAATGATGATTCTCGCGATCTTGATCAACTCACATTCGCCGAAAGAAATCCCGAAGGCAAGACCGACATTTGGGTTGCTATTGCGGATGTCGACGGCCTTGTTCCTAAGGACTCGCCAATTGACATGCATGCACAAATCAATACAACGTCCGTTTATACGCCTGCGTGCATCTTCCCTATGCTTCCCGAGAAGCTTTCCACGAATTTGACATCACTTAATGAGCAAGAAGACCGTATGGCAGTTGTCACACACATGACAGTGAATGATGAAGGCCATATCGAAAAGCATACGATATTCCGCGCCTTAGTGCACAATCATGCCCAACTCACTTATCGTGGCGTGGGAGGCTGGTTCGATGGGCGCGACGCCATTCCAGAAAAAATCGCATTAATGCCAAGATTGGAGCAAACTTTAAGATTACAACACCAAATCGCTCAAGCATTAAAGAAGCAACGCCACGAAATGGGAGCTCTAACGTTGGCGTCCTCAAAGGTAGAAGCCAAAGTTGTGGGAGACGAAATTAGTGTCCAGATTCCGCCTCACAATTTCGCCAGCCAACTCATCGAGCATTTCATGATCGCCGCCAATTCATGTATGGCTGCTTACTTTAAGCAAGCAAAAATTCCCAGCTTACGACGCGTTGTTAAAATACCTGAACGCTGGGATCGCATTGTCAAAATAGCGAATGAGCTAGACTTTCGGTTGCCAAAACAACCCGATTCTAAGGCACTCGATCTATTTCTTAAGGAACGCCGTAAGGTGGACCCTGACACCTTTCCAGACCTTTCACTAACGGTGATTAAGCTACTGGGTAGCGGAGAATATATTGTAGAGCATGGTAATGAGGATCCTACAGGACATTTTGGATTAGCACTTTCTGAGTATACACATTCGACAGCACCCAACCGACGGTTCCCTGATCTCATGACCCAACGCCAGATTAAGGCTCACCTTATTGGGCAACCGCATCCTTATGAAGATGAGGAATTGCTATTGCTAGCAGAGCATTGCACACACCAAGAAGACGCTGCTAAAAAAGTGGAGCGCCACATGGTGAAGTCCGCTGCCGCTATGTTTTTATCATCTCGGATTGGCTCTGAGTATAACGGAATTGTGACCGGAGCCTCCGCTAAAGGCACATGGGTGCGCGTCATCCAGCCTCCAGTGGAAGGAAAAATAGTGGCAGGCTTCCAGGGACTTGACGTAGGTGACCGAGTGAGTGTAAAATTGGTCGCTGTAGATGTGCCTAAAGGATTTATCGACTTTATAATCATAAAATAAGCGTCACATGAATACACACCGCTGTCATTGGGCTCAAGTGGAAAATCCCCTATATGAGGCCTATCACGATACCGAATGGGGAGTACCTGTTCACGATGATCGCAAACACTTTGAGTTTCTGATTTTAGAAGGGGCTCAAAGTGGATTGAGTTGGATCACCATCCTCCGCAAGCGTGAAGGCTACCGTCGAGCATTCGCTGATTTCGATCCCAAAAAAGTCGCAAAGTTCGATGAAGACAAGATTCAAGAGCTGTTGCTTGATCCAGGCATTGTTCGCAACAAGCTCAAGATCAGATCTTGCGTGACAAATGCTCAGCATTTTCTGGAAATTCAAGCCGAATTTGGAACTTTCAACACATACATTTGGAATTTTGTCGGCGGGAAGCCTATTCAGCCTGCGCGCAAACAGCATAAAGATATTCCGGCCACGTCTGAAGAGTCTATTGCTCTGAGCAAAGATCTCAAAAAACGCGGTTTTAAGTTCGTGGGGCCAACAGTGATGTATGCTCATATGCAAGCCACAGGCTTGGTTAACGACCATACCACGGACTGCTTCTGCTACAAAAACCTCGCCAAACAACGGTAAGACGCAAGTGCCTCTTACTGGTGGACACCTCTTAGACCCTGATGCTACCAAAACTTGCCGCACAAGTCTTGGTAGCAATCAGGGTCTTAGCGATTTCCTTGTGGGTCTGCCTCGGCGAGGCAGACCCACACGCTTCGCGATTCTAAGGAAAGAGTGTCCTTGGTTTAAGTGGACGAGCATTGTTGATCTCAACATGCTTGCCCCAACAAAGTAACTCGTTGCTACAATCCTGCTTATCGATTTTGACTTCAATCAGGCAAAGGCCGTCATAGCGACGCGCTTTAGAAATGGCAGCTTGCAAGTCAGCCGCTGTCTCAACAGAAAAGGCTATTCCTTTGCCATCTTTGGCATTAAAAACATCGACTAAGCCCGCATAGTTCCAATTTTTGATCGTATTGTAAGGCCCATCGTGGATCTCTTTTTCGATGGTATATCCATAATTATTGATGACAAAGATAATGGGGCGCAATCCAAAGCGTATCATTGTGGAGACTTCCTGAGCAGTCAACTGGAACGATCCGTCGCCAATCAGTGCCACCACACGACAGGACTGCGCGGCACCCAATTCATAGCCTAATGTCGCACCAACAGCCCATCCAATGGAACCGTACTGCATTTGTATTTCAAATGCGGCTCCTTGAGGTAGCTGAAGCTTGATTCCATTAAACCACGAATCCCCCGTTTCCGCGATAACAGCGGTCTGCCGGTCTAACAACTGCTCAATTTGAGAATATAAGCTTTGCGTGGTGAGCTTCTCTTTGGTTTTCAAAATCTGCTTAGCAATTTGTTTTTGTTGTGGAAGCCCTCTTCGATAGTCCTTAAGAGCCGTATCGTTAGCCTTAATTTTTTCGGCAACACCGGTTAAGAATTCTCCGAGCTCCACATCATTGTAGACCTGCCCATCAATGCGAACCTCATTCAAATTGGCAACAATGAGTTTCTTAGGATCTATCTGAAGACTATGTCCACTTGTGGTATAGTCAGAGAAGACCGGTCCCACGAACAGATAGGCATCAGCGGCTTCGATAATGGAACAAGTGGCTGGAGAGCTTACAGGACCCCAGTAAACGCCAATAAAATTGGCATTTTCTTCTGAAATACATCCCTTAGCATCAGGCATTATAGCGGTGGCAAAATGTGATTTGTTCATCAGCTTTTCGAATTCTTCGCGTGCCGGGGAGCGCAAAAGCTTGACTCCTGCCACCATAACGGGTTTTGTAGCACGATTCAAAAGATTGACCGCTTGATCAACAGCCACTTTAAGAGCTTTTTTGTCGCTTGTTCGTTGTTCAAAGAACTTCCGTGGGTGCGGTTGAGAAATGGCCTGAGCAGTAATATTGCATGCTATCTCTATGTAAACAGGCTTTTGACGGGCGATAGCTATGGCTATGGCATCGTCAATTTGGCTAGGAGCTTCTTCTGGATTGCGAATGATGATGCTAGCAGCTGTTACTTCAGCAAACATGCGCGAGACATATTCATACTCCCGATTGCCCAATGTATGATGGAGAAGCTCGTTATCAGCTTGAGAATTGGTATTGGGCCCCCCCGAGATCACGATTAAAGGAAGGTTTTCAGCAAAGGCACCGGCCACCGCGTTAATGGCACTTAAAGCGCCTACGCCATAAGTAACCACCAGCGCGGATACTCCATTAGCTCTGGCATAGCCATCAGCGGCATAGCCTGCATTGAGTTCGTTGCAGCAATTGATCAGTTTAAGATTAGTATTTTTTCCCAATTGATCCAGTAGCAGCAAATTAAAATCGCCAGGCACTGTGAAATAGTGCCGCACACCCACCTCCGCAAGACGCTGAGCTAAATAGCGTCCTACTGTAGATGCTTGGTTTTTAACGAGTTCATCTAAACGCCTTCTCTCCGAACTTACTACTGCACGAGCCATGACCACTCCCCCTCATATGTAAACATTTTTTTAGCGCACCATAACGAACTCGGTATTTAAGGTCACCTAAAGTTATGTTCTTGACATCCGCGAAATTTACGATAAGGTGAGGTCAATACCATATACAGGAGGGAGAGTCGTGAAAAAGCTAATATTTGGGGTAGCTGCTATGTTGACAGCAGCGTTTTTGTATGGCTGCGATAATAAGGAATCACAAGAACCAAAGGAAAAATCAGTGGCCCTTGCTCAAACGGACGAGCAAACTACGGCTCCCAAAACAGCGCCCACTGAATCTCAATTGGTTTCGGGCTCTGCATGGGTGGCGAAAGTCAGAGATAACCTCAAGAATGGTAAATACGCCGCCTTCCTTAAAACCGAGGATCAGTGGTATCAAGATGGCCTAAAGGATGGCAAATGGGCGCCCTTAGAGGAAGAAGATAAACAACTTCTAGCAAAATATAACACTCCTGAAGGCAAAAAGCTCTTTGATGAGATCACCAGCAAAGTAGATAAGTTCGAAACCGAAATTCGTGCCTTGAAAAAGGAACGTAACCAAGCGCTTAAACAAATTGCGGATCAATATCCTCAAGCACCTATTGCAAAGCTAATCAAAGGTCGTTTGGACACTCCAACCCCAACCGATGCTCAGCATCAGGCTGTTAAGTCCATGGACGAATGGGTGTCTCCTTTCCCTCTGCACGCCGAAACTCCTCTTTTGACACAGCTCAAAACCCTTGAGCGTGAGTATCAAATTAAGGAACTTCTATTGGAAGCTGCTTACTCCCAAGGAGGAGTCAAAAATTCCAAAGTGCCGGATTTTGGTCCGTTAGATGAAGGTACTTTGCAAGAATATCAAGCGGCTCTCACTCTGCAAAAAGTGGAAAGAATGCAAGCTTTAGCTGACAAGACCAAAGAAAAAGACTTTATCAATAATTTGAAGCTAATGTCGGAAGCGTATCCTCTGACTCTGGCAGAAATCTATGACGGCTTATCCATTGATGCCCGAGCCCGCGACCCAAAGGATGAGGCAGACAAAAAGGTTATGGAGGTCCTACAGCAGTTTAATGAGAAGAAGAACGCAATACTCAAAAAGTATGAAGTAGGTCACCAGCAATAAGTTGGTTCTTTTTTAGGTATGACCATCACGTGGTCATACCTAACACGTAACTTATGGGTAATAGCGCGGGCGCGATTTAGGATGTTACTGAGATGAGTTATAGGGATCGGAAGTTATGCTTCACCAACACGCAATAGTATTACAGTATAAGCTAACGCCCCTAAAACGAAGAGAAGATAGCCTCCCTGCTCACGCTTCGGCAGCTCGTAATGCAGCACATTTAGCAATACCCCGCCAGCAATAAAAGATACGGCTATCGCCACTACAGCATCCGGAATATGCGTAACCATTCCCAAAACATACCCGCATAATAAGGCAGCGACTAATGCCCATCGGGCATCATGCGCATAAAGAACTGGATTTTCCACGGAAGCGCTATGATCTCGCACAAAATAGTGCATTCCCATCGCAATAGTAAATAAGGTCACTGGCTGAATATCAGGATTAGTGCTGTCCGAAAGACTTGCTCCCACAAAGAGATTAAAAATCAAATATCCGCTAAGTGCGATCCAAAAGCTGCTTTTTGACCTGCTGGGCGTGTAAGTCTGAAGTCCATAGTAAAAAAGAACACCGATCAACGCGATGACATAGGCGTGCCGGTCGAAATAAGGGATTAGTCCCTCAAAGGTACGTTTTAACGCGGGTTGGCCCTTTTCTAATGCAGGTAGCAAATCTACAAATACATATGCAAACGAAAGTCCTGCCGCTAATGATAGAAAGCGGCCATGCCATACTCGCCGAGCCAAGCTTGCCTGGCCCGCCACAAGATGGACTATTCCCAGCACCAAAAGCGATAACAAGCCAGGTCCCATCATAAATCACTTATTGGCTGGCACGCTTTCAGTGTGTATCTGTCCCGATGAGGAACGATACTCAATACGTCTTGTAGCCATATCAACACGGTAGCGTTCGACTCCACTAGCCGCAATAGCAGTCAAAAATTGGAAGTAATCCGTTTTTCGTTCCTGATTCTCTTCAATCGCTCTAGCAACTCCTTGTGGATCAAAGTTGGTTGCAATGCGCAATCTGCGAATACCCGACGGGTCGATTCGAATACTCGTGCCTTGTCCTTCATAGACTATAGCATTAGTAGCCACTTCAACCTCATAGAACTCCACTCCCGCTTCCTTAAAGGCTTCAAATAATTGCGGATATGACCATTTCTCTGACGCGGCTTGGTGGCGAATTCTTTGTAACATCGTCTCAGTTAACATATTACTCCTCTCTAAAAACCTACAAGCGGCACATCCTACAATATGTCTCACTAAACACCAACATCTTTTCCAAATATTTCTGGCTAAGAAAAACTATAGACAAAAACGTTTAAAACCCGACTTGCTACCTACATCGCGCTTGAACACAGCCGTTCTTTCGTATTGAAACGTTGCGCATCGAAGGCCAAGTCGAGACTTGGCCGAGTGGCGCGACTTTTCAATTGGGAAGAATAGGCCTGTTCTAGCGCGACAAACTAGAGGTAAAACTTTTGAAATAGTGTTTTTTTTCAATTTTCTCGGTGAATATTGTTTGTAACTCGCTCTAGCTCTGGCTCACTCATTTACCCGATCTATCTTGTCTGGCAACTTGCCAAGGACAGGCCCTTGGCTTCATTACCAGCCATGACATCTCGAATAAATGGGTGAGCCGGAGCTAGGATGTAGGTAGCAAGTCGGGTTTAAACCCAACTTGCGCCACTCAAGTGAGGTGGATAATCAAGGAGGGGGCTTTTGCTACATAGGGACGATGTCATCAGTGAAGGGGGTGACCGAAAATTGCTGCTCTTCGGTAGAGCCTTTAAGAGCATTCGTCGAAGAATGCCCTTCCATGATTGTGCCCAAAAGTTCATCAAAATACCCGGCGCCCACAAAGCTCTGGTGTTTGAGAGCTTTGTAACCCGATCGCTTCTCTAGTTCAAATTCGCGCTGCTGGAATCTCGAATAGGCGGCCATTCCATCCAAGCAATATTCTTGAGCTAACTCAAACATGCTTGCATTAAGGGTATGAAAGCCCGCTAAGGTGATAAATTGAAATTTGTAGCCCATTTCCCCAAGCTTATCCTGAAAGGTCAATAATGCACGGTCATCAAGAGTACGCCTCCAATTAAACGATGGCGAACAGTTATAAGCGAGCCACTTTCCAGGAAATTTCTCATGCACGCCTTGAGCGAACTCACGCGCTTCAGCAAGATCGGGCTTGCTGGTTTCACACCACACCATATCCGCATAAGGAGCAAATGCACATGCCCTTGCAACGGCATATTCGATGCCACCTTTGAGGCCCCAATAGCCCTCGAGACTACGCACTCCGGTCAAAAATGGTTTATCAAGCATATCTGAATCAGAACGTATGTAACTTGCCGACTCTGCATCAGTACGCGCTATCAAAATGGTGGGAACATCTAAAATATCGGCTGCTAACCGGGCAGTCACCAGCTTTTCAATAAATAGACCTGCTGGCTCAAGCACCCGCCCACCCATGTGTCCGCACTTTTTAAGCGATGATAGCTGGTCTTCTAGATGGATGGCGGCAGCTCCTGCAACAATCATGGCCTTAACCAATTCAAATGCGTTGAGAGGTCCGCCAAAACCGGCTTCCGCATCCGCAATAATAGGAACAAAGTAGTCGACATCTTCCTTATTAGCCATATGCTGGATTTGGTCTGCACGCGTTAACGCATTGTGAATACGTCGGATCAGATTTGGCACGCTTAAAACGGGATACAGACTTTGATCGGGGTAGGTATGTCCCGCATCGTTAGCATCCGCAGCTACTTGCCAACCACTGACATAAATGGCGCGCAGGCCGGCATCGACTTGCTGTACCCCCTGGTTGCCGGTTAAGGCTCCCATAGCTCGCACAAAGGGCTCATTTTCAAAGAGCGACCAAAGCTTTTGAGAGCCTATATCAGCCAACGTATGGTGTAACCGTAAAGATCCACGCAATTTAACAACCTTTTCAGCTGAATAAGGTCGAATAATCCCCCTCCAACGTGGGTTATTCGTCCAGTCATCCTGTAAAAGCGAGATATCTTCTTTAGTATATGCCATGTCTGCCCCTCATCAAAATAAAACCTTTGTTTATGCCGCTTCGGCGAAGCGGCGCTACAACGTGTAACAAAGGCACATTGAGTGACCCTCTACAGTTGATCGTAGGCGATGACCGTCAAAAATTCAGGAAATTCTTCAGCTAAAACTAGCTGATCTAGAAGGTTACGAGCTTCCAACAGTTTGCGCATTCCCGCTCCACGCTCGATATACTGCGTTTGGAGCTTCCCATATTCTTCGTCAACCAAGTGTCTATATTGGTCGGGAGTTAAATTTTTGCCATGCTTCACCCATTGCCAAAGCTGCGCGCGCGATATTTCTGCCGTCGCCGCATCTTCCATGAGATTGTAGATGGCTACGGCCCCGGTTCCTGAAAGCCAACTGTCCAGATACTGCAGAGAAATACTGATATTTTTACGTAAGCCTTCTTGGGTGACCGAGCCCCCACTGATGTTGAAATCTAGAAGAGCTTCCGGTTTAACAGAAACGTCATCGCGCAATCGCTCTCTCTGATTAGGTTTATTGCCCAATGCTTTGGCAAAAACCTCATGAGCGACTTCGACTAGATCAGGATGTGCAACCCATGTGCCATCAAAGCCGTCCGCCACCTCACGCTCTTTATCTTCGCGTACCTTGGCTAATGCCGTTTCATTCACAGCCTTATCTTTGCGGCTAGGGACAAAAGCAGCCATGCCGCCAATAGCATGTGCACCCCGCGCATGGCACGTACGTACAAGTAGTTCTGTATAAGCCCGCATAAATGGCACAGTCATCGTAATTTGAGAGCGATCTGGGAAAATAAAATCGGCTTGGTTTTGGAAACTCTTAATCGTGCTAAAAATATAATCCCAACGGCCGGCATTTAATCCGGCCGAATGCTCGCGCAGCTGATAGAGAATTTCTTCCATTTCAAAAGCGGCAAAAATCGTTTCAATGAGCACCGTAGCACGAATTGTGCCGCGAGGGAGTCCAAGATACTGCTGAGCGAATACAAAAACATCATTCCACAAACGAGCCTCGACATTACTCTCGATTTTTGGCAAATAGAAGTAGGGTCCGCTGCCTTGTAAGAGTAGCTCACGCGCATTGTGAAAGAAGTAAAGTCCAAAATCAAATAGCGAAGCCGAAATAGGTTCGCCATCAACCAACAAGTGCTTTTCAACTAAATGCCATCCCCTTGGTCGAACCATCAGTACCGAGTTATCGGGATTAAGAGTGTAATCCTTCCCTTCAGGACTAGTGAAAGCTAAAGTGCCGTTTACCGCCTCTACTAAGTTACGCTGCCCCTCAACCATATTCTTCCATGTAGGAGCATTAGCATCCTCAAAGTCTGCCATGAAAATGTCCGCTCCGGAATTTAAGGCATTGATCAACATCTTCTTGTCAGTGGGCCCAGTAATTTCTACCCAACGCTTTTCTAAATCGGCAGGTGTAGCGGCAACACGCCAAGATTTATCGTTGCGAATGGCTGCTGTGTAGGGCAAAAATGAGGGACGTTCCCCTTCATTCGTGCGATGCTGACGCACTTTACGTTCCTCAAGCAACTCCACCCGAGTGAGCTGAAACGCTCTGTGCAATTCACCTAAAAATGCCAACGCCTGCGGCGTAAGAACGGTTTCATACCCGGGCAACAACTTCTCTGTAATAACTACTTTAGCGTCTGATACTTCTTGCATGCACTCCACTCCCTCATTCTGACAACATCTCTTATTCTCTATAGCTCGATCTCTCAAAAAATTACTAGCCTTACAAAGTTTGACGGGTTATGCCATCACGTGTTATGCCGAAAAATGCAGACCAAAGAACTCGAAGAGGAGGAGTAGCATGAAGCTATCACGACTCTTGACTGCTCTCGGCATCACCGCCGTTGTTTCTTTGCTCGCCCTCGCACCTGCTATCGCTCAAACGGGAGATAGCTCACCCGAAACTGAAGCAGAAGTGATCGCTACCGAAGTCTATATTTATGGCTACCCACTAGTGACAATGGAAATGACTAGAAGGGTCATGACAAACACAGAAAAAGCTGAAGGCGATAAAGCGCCCATGGGACAGTTCGCTCACTTGCGATTGTTCCCCGATGCCAGCTTCCGCGATGTAACGGCTCCAAATGCGGATACGCTCTATTCCAGCGCGTGGCTGAATGTTGGGAACCAACCCTACATTCTTCACGTGCCGAGCCAAAGTGGACGCTACTTTCTGATGCCAATGCTATCGGGTTGGACCGATGTATTTGGACAACCAGGAACTCGCACGACAGGAACGCATGCCAACGATTTTGCCATCACTGGCCCCAAATGGAATGGCAAACTACCAAAAGGCGTCAAAGAATTTAAGTCTCCCACCAATCTCGTGTGGATTATAGGCAGAACATATTCCAGTGCAACCCCTGAAGACTACGAAGCAGTGCATGAAATTCAAGACCAATACACGCTTACTCCTCTGGATTCCTTTGGCAAAGTCTATACACCGCCATCTGGCACCTTCGATCCCAAGATCGATACCAGAACTCCTGTTCGAGACCAAGTAAACGCGATGGACGCCGGCACTTTTTTTAAAACTCTCGCAGAGCTTATGAAAACGAATCCCCCTTCCACCGAAGATCGCGCAATCGTTGCACAGATGGCCAAAATAGGGCTTGTTCCGGGGAAAGACTTTGAGCCTAGCATGATTGCGGGACTGGAAAACGTACCCTCCAGAGCTCAGGCCAAAATTGAAGACCATGAATACCGCAGTGGCAAGGATACGAACGGATGGACCTATCCGGTCAAGACCGGACGGTACGATACTGATTATCTTCAGCGAGCCTATGTTGCTTATAAGGGACTAGGCGCTAATCTTCCAGAAGACGCCATCTATCCCTTCGCAGACACTGAAAGCGAGGGGCAGCCGCTGGTTGGCACGAATCAGTATGTCATTCACTTTGATAAAGGCAAAACGCCTCCGGCTAAGGGCTTTTGGTCCATTACGATGTATGATGACCAGAACTTTTTCGTGGATAACTCCCTAAATCGTTACAGCATCAGCCCAAGAGATCACCTCAAGTTCAACGAAGATGGCTCCTTGGACGTCTAC
The DNA here is from genome assembly GCA_964436955.1 of uncultured bacterium. Lineage (GTDB taxonomy): Bacteria > Chlamydiota > Chlamydiia > Chlamydiales > JAJFMA01 > CAMFKD01. Next base: position 39,064 of record CAYTFC010000015.1, read on the forward strand.
ATTCAACATGAGGAACCCAAAGGGACCAAGCAGGCCAATTGGTTGCCTGCACCTGAGGGCAAGTTTACCTTGATGCTGCGGATCTACTGGCCAAGGCCTGCGGTGCTGAACGGATCGTGGCAGCCACCGACGATAACCAAAGTTAGTGAGTGATTAAGGACACAGGAAGGACGAAAAAGACGGAAAGAACAATAATCCAACAATACCCGTCTTTTTTTGTCCTTTTCGTCTTTTCTTCCCTTCTATTTCATTGATATATGGAACAAAAAACCCTATCCTAAGAGTCTAACTACATAAGGATCATCATTGTGAATAGGGTCAAAGGGATCAGTTATGCTTTGGCAGCATGCTTTATTTGGGGATTGATCTTTGTAGTACCTATTTTTATGACAGACTTCAGCCCCATCGAAGTCACCGTTGGACGTTATGCCTTCTACGGCGTGGCTAGTCTGCTCATGTTACTCAAAGGGCTATCAGCAGGCGGTTTACGCTATCCGAAAGCAATATGGTTACGAGCCTTACCCGTCGGTTTAATGTACTCCTTCGGATATTATGTCTGGATTGTACTCGCATTGCGCTGGAGCACTCCAGCAATCTGCGCTTTAGTGCTGGGTATAGCTCCCATAACTATCGCTTTCTATGGTAATTGGAAGGAAAAAGAATGCACCTATCGAAGCCTGATGCTTCCCTCGGTTTTAATCGTAATCGGGCTGGCTGTTTTAAATGTTCCCTGCGTCCTTACCAGCGAATGCCGTGCCGACTATCTGCTTGGTTTACTTTGCGGATTCATCGCACTTGCGAATTGGACCTGGTACGTTGTCAGTAACGCCAGTTTTCTAAAGAAACATGCTTACGTTAATGGCAGTGATTGGTCCACCTTGTTAGGGGTGTCTTCGCTATGCTGGACAATCCTTTTCCTTACCTTCTCGTTCCTCCTACCTGTCGAAGTTTTTGATATTCACAAATTTATCTCTTGGAATGACTCATTAATCCCCTTCGTCGCCGGTAGCGCTATCTTAGGGTTAGTATGCGCCTGGATGGGATCTGCTCTCTGGAATCGAGCAAGTGTTAATCTACCCGTCTCCCTCGCAGGGCAATTGACCCTCTTTGAAACAATTTTTGGTATTTTATTTTTCTATGGAGTGACGCAAAGTCTCCCATCAAGCCTAGACGCAGCCGGCATCATTCTCTTACTCGGTGCAGTTATATATGGCATTCGAAAATCCTCATGTATCACCCATGAAACAACGTAACAGACATAAAGAACTTAGTAAAAAGGACATAAAGGACAATTTTTGTATATTTTTCCATGGCGATAAAAAGTACAGACACCTAGAAGTAATCGCACCAACTCATGGTAAGTCGGTTTCAATTGATCTTTTTGCACAACACTCTGTATTGTAGTAGGCTAACTATCCATATTTTAGCTCGTTCGTAGGATCGGTGAATGCATAATCCCCGCCTTTATGGCTCCTCTCCCTATCAAGTTGCCGTGATTCACGGAGGTCCTGGAGCACCCGGAGAAATGGCTCCAGTGGCCCGAGAGCTCTCCAAAGATTTCGGCGTGATTGAACCGCTGCAAACCGCTGCAACCATCCAAGGACAAATCGATGAGCTCTACGAAATGCTGGACGACGATTGTATGCCACCCATTACTCTTTTGGGATGGTCTTGGGGAGCTATTTTAAGTGTTTTATTTGCGGCTCAACACCCAAGGTTCGTAAATAAACTCATTTTGGTGGGAAGTGCTCCCTTCGAAGCTTCACAAGCCGAAGACATCATGCATACGCGTATGATGAACCTCTCTAATGATGACCTTGAGGAACTCGATAGAATCCTCAGTATTGTTCAAAATCCCCACCATCCTAGAAGAATACAAGCCTTCGCCCTGCTCAGCCAGATAACGTTTAGGGCAGATTCTCATGACCCCTTCACTTTCGACACCGAACTGGTCAAAGCGCAGCCAGAAATCTATGATTCTGTTTGGGCGGAAGCCCGAGAGATGCGCGAATCAGGAGAACTTCTCGAACAAGTAAAGCACATCAAATGTCCCGTCGTTGCAATCCATGGCAAAGATGACCCACATCCCTATAAGGGCATTCAAGATTGCTTAGAGCCTATTATAGACGATTTTCGCATGATCCTATTGGAAAATTGCGGACATCATCCTTGGCTGGAGCGCCATGCACGTTCTAAGTTTTTTCAAACGCTACATAAAGAGCTAAAGGATTTGTATGGCTGAGGTTTACACGTGTCCGATGCACTCTGATGTGCAGCAAGAAGGACCTGGTCTGTGTCCGGTCTGCGGAATGGCACTGGAACCTGTAAGCGTAAGCCAAGAAGAAAATAATCCTGAATATCGCGAAATGTTGCATCGCTTTTGGTTTAGCGTTGTGTTTGCGCTACCGGTGTTGCTCCTTGCAATGCTCCCTTTAATTCCGGAAAAAGCATCTCAGTGGGTACAATTAGCCTTAGCGTCGCCTGTCGTCTTATGGGCCGGATGGCCTTTTTTTGAACGAGGCTGGTACTCAATTATAAATCGTTCGCTCAACATGTTTACGCTCATCGCTATGGGTGTCGGCACCTCCTATTTGTATAGTTTATTAGTGGTGCTTACTCAACAGGATGCTTTTGTCTACTTTGAAGCTGCAGCGGTCATCACGACGCTAGTGTTGCTCGGACAAGTGTTGGAACTCAAAGCAAAGGGCCAAACAAGTAGTGCAATCAAAGCATTACTTAATAGAACTCCAAAGACAGCACATCTCATTATCGACGGACAGGAACGCGAAGTTGCTATCGATCAGGTTAAAGTAGGTGACATTTTGCGTGTGAAACCCGGCGAGAATATTCCCGTCGACGGTATCGTCACCGAAGGATCCAGTGCAGTTGATGAATCGATGATCTCTGGAGAATCGCTCCCGATTGTTAAAAGCAGCCGCGATCAGGTATCGGGAGGCACAATCAATCAAACGGGCAGCTTTCTCATGCAAGCTGAGCATGTGGGAAGCGAAACACTACTTGCCCGCATTGTACAAATGGTTTCGGATGCACAACGCAGCAAAGCGTCGATTCAAAGGCTCGCAGACATTGTATCAGGGTATTTTGTTCCCGCAGTGATATTTATTGCGTTGCTCACTGGTGCCGTGTGGTACATGATGGATTCCCAATATGCGCTTTCCAACGCAGTGGCAGTGCTGATCATTGCATGTCCCTGTGCATTAGGACTGGCTACTCCCATGTCCATTATGGTGGGCGTAGGTCGCGGGGCGGAGATGGGCATTCTAATCAAAAATGCTGACGCGCTAGAACGCCTCGAAAAAGTCCAAACCCTTGTGATCGATAAGACCGGCACGTTAACGGAGGGCAAGCCCCAACTCCAAAACTACCCAGATAACGAAATATTGCGGCTGGCGGCCTCACTAGAACAACATAGCGAACATCCCCTCGCATTGGCAGTCATGCAAGCGGCAAGGGACAAACAACTACAGCTGACCACCACCGTCACAGACTTTATTTCGGTCCCTGGAAGCGGAATTAAGGGGATTGTCGATGGAAAATCGATACAAATTGGAAACGCAAAATTTCTCAATTTAAATGAGGTCGCTTCAGATAAGACAACCCTCTATGTATCGGTAGATGGCAAGCTAGTCGCCACATTATTGGTAACCGACCCTATCAAGCAATCCGCCCCCGGAGCAATTAATAGCTTGCATCGGCTCGGGCTAAAGGTGATCATGCTCACTGGCGACAATCAAAAAATCGCACAGAGTGTCGGCAAGAAGTTGAGCATTGATGAAATCTATGCCGAGGTTGGACCGGCTGACAAAAACGCAATGATCCGAAAACTCAAGCAAGAAGGGCAATCCGTTGCCATGGCTGGCGATGGAGTCAATGATGCGCCCGCCCTTGCGGAAGCTGATGTGGGCATTGCCATGAGCACAGGAACAGATGTCGCAATTGAGAGTGCCGGCATCACATTGCTAAAGGGGGATTTAGGCGGCATTGTAAAAGCTATTGCACTCAGTCGAGCTACAATGCGCAATATTCGGCAAAATCTATTCTTTGCATTTCTGTATAATGCCTTGGGCGTTCCCATTGCTGCCGGGATTCTGTTCCCTTTCACAGGATTGCTGCTTAATCCAATGATCGCCAGTCTGGCGATGTCACTAAGCTCTGTTTCAGTGATCGCTAATGCCTTGCGACTAAAGAAATGGACATAGCTCTTTAAGGGGGATTTCTCCTTAGACCCTGATTGCTACCAAAACTTGCCGCATAAGTCTTGAATTTGAATTCAGATGC
>CAYTFC010000016.1:0-43075 GCA_964436955.1 uncultured bacterium
TAAGTCTTGAATTTGATCAGCTGCTATGGATTGCTTTTTGACAAGGAAAGATCCGTCTTGTTTGGTTTCGTCTTCAAAAATATTTTTTAGGAAAAAAAGGTAAGGTGTATATTTTTATCGCACCTTTAAATTTATCTCAAACAATACAGCGAAATAAGAAAGGCTTGGTTAAATAACCAAGGCTATATTTTGGAGGTGGAGAGACGCATTCAAAATTTTCCTCTGGGAAAAATTACCCAGTCTCATTATAACTGATTAAGGTAATAGACTTATCAACTGGGCTAGCGAATATTTGATAATAAGAGGAGACTATTTATGGATAATTTGCTTAAATGCACTAAATGCGGTTCCGAATATGTATACGAATCTGGAGCCTTGTATATTTGTCCAGAATGTGGTCATGAATGGTCTATCCATTCCGAGGAAGATGGTGGGATGGTAAGTCCTGTTGTGAAAGATGCACATGGGAATGTTCTCCAGGATGGTGATAGTGTGACGATCATCAAGGATATAAAGGTCAAAGGATCGTCATCGGCTTTAAAAGTGGGTGTGAAAGTGAAGAATATTCGTCTGGTGAATGAAGTCAACGGTCACAACATCGAAGCTAAAGTCCCAGGGTTCGGTACGATGATGCTCAAATCAGAGATTGTTAAGAAGAGCAACTAGCCTGCTATTGTGCAAGATTTTTGTGTTGTTTGATGCATTGTTCGACGTTTAATTCAGGCATAATGCTGTTTTCAATTGCAAAAATGGATGAACACAAAATAGAAGACATAATACAAGGCATCGCTAACTTTCTCAAGGTTCCAGCCAACATTTTATCTCATGATTTTCCATTTTCTACTTAATACGGCTAAAATAGCTTGAATAATGGCCGTATTAGGAATCCAAAAGCCCCGGATCGTGTTCCTGGAGGATCTTCGATTGGTTTCGCTTCGGCGGTTGCTTGCGGCCAAGTCGACTTTGCCCTAGGTACCGACACCGGAGGCTCTGTTCGAGTTCCTGCTAGCAATTGTGGCATTGTTGGTTTTCGGTCTTCACACGGGAGAATTTCCGTCGCAGGAGTGATTCCGTTTGCCCCAAGCTTTGATACAGTCGGTATCTTGGCACAATCAGAAAAGATTTGTGCGGAGGTGTCCTATGTATTGCTGGCTAGCGAGGAAAAAACGGGTGTAGTCGAAGAGGTATTAATTTTGAAGGATGCATTTGCAATGGCAGATGATGAAGTTCGAGCAGCCCTTGAACCTGTTTTGAAGCGCCTGCAGCAGTCCTATCCTATTCGACAAATTATGATGGAAGATATTTTTGGCTTTGAAGTTACATTCCACGCGATCCGGCAAGTTTATTGTACGATTCAATGGGCGGAAGTTTGGAGTAGTTAATGAGAAAAAAAGAGCGGACGCCTCAAGGTGGTGGGCCTTCCCCGAAGGGATCTGCTTCTAAGAAGCAATTCACGCCCTAGGCCAAAGACCACAATGCCTAGAATTCGAATAACGAGGTCATCCGCTCAAAAACTGTCACGAACACGATGGAGGTGGAGAGAATCGAACTCTCGTCCTAAGTAAACTACGCAATGACCACTACATGCTTAGTGTCCCGAAAATAAATCAGTCTCGATGCGGAACACAACACTAAGACTAATTTGCCTCATTTAATCTCGAAGGGCTATCCTAGAAGCAGTCGGACAGATCCTTCATACCAAGATTGATAACGATAGGTCCCAACGTCCTTAGCCTAACCTTGGGTTATCGGGCTGCCCAAAACTGTTAGGTTCTGGGCGGCGACTTATGCAGCGATAAGCGCTAGCTCGTCGTCTGCGAATACGTTTGTTTTGGCAGTTAATGCCTTGCCGGTTTTTTTAGGAGGCCAACCGACGTCCTCCGCATGCGCTCAATGTTTCGCTTCCCAGTCGAAACCAATACACCCCCGTATTGCTAGAACGTCTTTATTCTAGCACGGATTGTATTTACTTCGCTACGGGCGATTCATCACTGAGAGCGGTTAGCTTATAGGAGCTTACGGGAACATTTAGGGGTTTTAATGGACGATTGACGACCTTCAAAAAGAGGTCCTTTTTGTCTTGCAAGTTCTGCCATGGGGCATCAGCATGAAGAACGTAGAGATGACGACCATCATTAAAGAAGGCCAAAAAGACGCCACGATCGTTGGTGGCAAAGCCGTGAGAACCATCAAAGTGATCGCGATCGCGCTCCCCATGACCAAGCAGGACGAGAGTGTCTTTACCTTGAAGCGCCGTAAAGGCTGGGGCTCCAGGCTTTAGAAGTCTCTGGTGCCAATTGATGATCGCTTGAACAGCGGCTTCTTTAGCCGCTTGGCTGTCAAGCTTAGTAAGATCAAATGCTCTTACATCTAAGTAGTAGGGGACTCCAAGACTCGTCTGACCTAACTCGACGCGCTTATAGATGTCGAAAGGAAGAGGTGTGTTGTAGGGCGAGGCCGAAGTAAGAGGTATGTTCAAAATACTATAGAGACCAGTTGGAAAGGCTAAATGGAGAGGTGCTAGGCTGTTTTGGATTTCTTCGATCGTGGTAACGATAGTGCTAGTTTCTTGTTCAAAGGACGTTTCGGGCAGCCCAGCTTCCTTTCTGCGTTGATTAAGAAGTTCATGCCCTTCCTTTAGCGATCTGATATCCGAAACCATGGAGTCGGTAAGGGCTACCAGGCCAGGTTGTTGACGTATCCATGGATGATCGATGACATCGCCATACTTCTGTCGGGTGGCCGGCTGGTGAAAGGCCAGCGGAAATTGTTGCCTCTGTAGCATATCAGAGCTGGCATCAGCAATATCTTTGGAGTTTTCGTAGGACTTAAGGGATGTTGTTTTGGTGGGCTCGGATTTGCCACAACTTGAGAGTTCGAGCGTTAACATGCTTATCATTAGCAAAGTATAGGCTTTCACGATACATCCCCTAATGTTGTAAAATTTGCCGCCGGCTAAACAGTCCGGCGGCAAGATTGCTAGTTATTACCGGCCGTTCCTAGGAGGTACTGGTGTTTCAGGTGGATTCTTATCTGTTTTATCTCCTGCACCAGACGGCATGTTGCATGCCCCGAGCAGTAAAGCTAGGCAGGGTATCAACATTAATATTCTGTATTTCATAGGAGTCTCCTGGTTTATGGTTCCGGAATATACACCCTATTTTAATCGCATAGTAGCACCGATCTTATTATGGCGCTAGTCGTACAGGAGAGCTAGACTTAAAGCATCCTATACCATAAACTTATCGCTATCAAAGCCCTATTATTGATTGGTTATTGCTATGTTTGAAGAGCTGCAAAACGAGACATTTCCGACTCGCGAAGAGAGGATCCTAAAGTATTGGACGGACGATCGTATTTTTGAGCGTTCTGTAGATCAGCGCTCTGATAAACCGTTGTTCAGTTTTTATGATGGTCCACCGTTTGCCACGGGATTGCCTCATTACGGCCATTTTTTGGCAGGCACAATCAAGGATGTAATTCCTCGTTATAAGACCATGAAAGGTTTTCATGTTCCTAGACGCTTTGGTTGGGATTGTCATGGACTACCTATAGAAAGCGAGATTGAAAAGAAGCATAGTCTGTCTGGCGCGGACACCATTGAGGCATTTGGCATTGCCAACTTTAATGAAGAGTGCCGAGCGATTGTTTTAAGGTATACCGAAGAATGGCGCATGGCTGTGTTACGCATGGGCCGCTGGGTAGACTTTGACAATATCTACCGCACAATGGACCCTTCCTTCATGGAATCCGTTTGGTGGGCTTTCAAGCAGCTCTACGAAAAAGGTTTGGTCTATGAAGGCTATAAAGTGATGCCTTTCTCGGCAAAGCTGGGAACTCCTCTTTCCAACTTTGAAGCTGGTGAAAACTACAAGGACGTTGATGATCCTGCGATTACGGTTGCATTTCAGCTAGAAGACGAGCCGAACACGTTCTTCTTAGCATGGACGACGACACCGTGGACTCTTCCTTCCAATTTGGCTTTATTGGTAGCGCCAGAACTGGATTACGTAAAAATTCGCGATACAAAGACTGGTAAGAGCTACATTTTAGGACGTTCACGAGTTTCAGATTACTATTCAGATCCCGAAAGCTATGTGGAAGAAGCCGCTTACAAGGGAAAAGATTTGATAGACAAGCCTTACAAGCCACTTTTTGATTACTTTGCTGAGAGAGCTGTTCAAGGAGCATTTCGTGTCGTGGCAGAACCCTCGATCTCAGCTGACGAAGGTACCGGTATCTCTCATGGAGCTCCAGCCTTTGGTGAAGTTGACTTTTTTGCCTGCCGCGCCGCGGGGATTGAGTTGGTATGTCCTGTGGATGGCAACGGACGATTTACTGAGGAAATACCTGAATATGTGGGCATGTTTGTCAAAGACGCTGACAAGGACATCATCAAGAGACTTAAATCAGCCGGTACTCTCGTGCGTCAGGCCACTGTGCATCACCGCTATCCCTTCTGTCCGCGCTCTGACACCCCATTGATTTACAAAGTTGTGCGCACATGGTTTGTTGCTGTAGAAAAGATCAAAGACCGCATGGTAGAACTTAATGAGCAGATCCATTGGACTCCAGAGTTCATTAAACATAAACGTTTTGGTAACTGGTTGGCCGGGGCTCGTGACTGGGCCATTAGCCGCAATCGCTATTGGGGGACGCCGATTCCTTTGTGGCGTGCGGAGGATGGAGAAATTTTATGTTTAGGCAGCATTGCTGAGCTCGAACAACTCACTGGCGCACATATCACGGATTTACATCGACACTTTATCGACGATCTTGTCGTTCAAAAGAACGGAAAGACCTACAAACGTATTCCAGAGGTTTTCGATTGCTGGTTTGAATCCGGCTCCATGCCCTATGCTCAGAACCATTATCCGTTTGAAAATCAGGAGCAATTCAAGCAAGCTTTTCCAGCAGACTTTATTGCTGAAGGCCTTGACCAAACACGTGGCTGGTTTTACACATTAACGGTGCTGTCCACGATCCTATTTGATCAGCCAGCCTTTAAGAACGTCATTGTTAATGGTATCATCCTTGCGGAGGATGGTGCTAAGATGTCCAAGCGCTTGCGTAACTATCCGGATCCAGCGCTGGTGATTGGCAAATATGGTGCGGATGCTATTCGTCTCTATATGTTGCACAGTCCCGCGGTAAAAGCCGACGATTTATCCTTTTCTGAACGGGGTGTAGAGCTTGTTTTACGTTTGATTCTTATTCCATGGTGGAACGCGTACAGCTTTTTTATGACCTACGCGCGGCTTTATGAGTGGCGCCCAAAGAAAGTGCCGATAGAGAAGGAAATTGATTGTTGGATGCTGTCCATGCTCAACAAGCTTGTTCATGACGTCGAGCAGGGCATGGATGCATACGATTTAAGCCGAGCTGTAGAGCCATTAGTAGGTTTTATTGATCAACTGACGAATTGGTATATTCGACGTTGCCGCCGACGCTTTTGGGATGATCACGCAACTCCCGATCGTGAGCAAGCATTTGCGACCTTGTATCAAGTGTTGATGATGTTGAGTAAGCTAGCAGCACCTTTTGTTCCGTTCTTAAGTGATGCTATTTACAGAAATCTACGCACGCCAGATATGCCCGAATCGGTCCATCTTGGAGATTATCCCAGTTATCAGGTAGATCTGCGTAACGAAGAGCTTGAAAGGGCGATGGAGGCTGTGCAAAAGAGTGTCAGTTTGGGGCATGGCCTGCGCAAAGAGCATAAGCTGAAGGTGCGTCAACCACTACAAACTGCGCATATAGCGTGCAGGGATGCTTCGGTATTAGCGGCCTTACAAAGCCATGTGCAGCTCATTGCTGATGAGCTTAACGTTAAGGATGTGCTGTTTAGTAGTGATGAAGAGCAGTTTGTGCATTTACGAGCGAAGCCGAACTTTAGAGTTCTTGGTAAGAAGCTGGGCGCACTTATGCCTTTGGGTAAAGAGGCCGTTAACAACCTACCAAGGCAAAGTCTAATCGACCTTATGCAAGGAAAGTCCATTGTGTTGTCTTTGGGGGACAGTTCCTTCACCATCACACCCGAAGATGTGGAGGTAGAGCGAGAGGTGCATGAAGGGCGAGTTGCGGCCAATGAAGGGGTGATCACTTTAGCTCTAGACACAGCTCTCAATGAATCTTTGATTATAGAAGGACTTGCAAGAGAAGTTGTCAACAAGATCAACACAATGAGACGAGATGCTGGGCTAGCGGTAAGTGATCGCATCACTCTTAGAATAGATAGTACCACGAATGTGCAAAAGTGTTTTGAGGTTTGGGGTGAGTATATTTGCGGTGAAGTGTTAGCAGTCGATATCTCTTTCGGCGAGTGTGATGGCACAGAGTGGGATCTTAACGGCGAAATCGCGACAATAGAGATCACCAAGGTAGTATTGGCATGAAGTTAGCGCGAGCCGCCATTTTTGATATGGATGGTGTTCTTATTGATACCGTTAGTATACATGAAAAGTGCTGGGAAATTCTTTCCCAACGCATAGGTCAATCTTATAGTCATGATTTATTCATGAGTGGTAATGGCGTTCAGACTGTGTCAATACTCATGAATATCTTTCGTTGGGCAAAAACGCGTGAAGAGGCTAATGCTTTGCATACCGCAAAAAAGGCCATATTTAATGAGTACGTGGACAAGCATGGCATCAAGCCTATTCCTGGTATCGAAGCGTTTTTAATTGAATTACAAGAGTTAGGAGTGCCCTGCGCGGTGGGGACTTCGGCATCGCGTGAGACAATGGAGAAATCGCTTTCGGTAGTTGGGCTGAAGGGGTATTTTCAGGCGATTGTAACAGCCGAGGAAATTGTACGGGGCAAGCCCGCTCCCGATGTATTTCTTAAGGCAGCAGAGCATTTGAATATGCCACCAGTGGATTGTATTGTTTTTGAAGATGCTGAGCAGGGGATTCTGGCTGGTAAAGCAGCTGGCATGCGCGTTGTGGCTCTAGCGACAACACATCCTAAAAGCGATCTAGCTGGTGCAGATATGATCATTGATTCGTTCGAAGAGTGTAACGCCCGTCTTCTTTTTCGTTAGGAAAAGACATAAGAGACAAGGGACCAAAAGGACCAAAGGGACCTAAGGGACTTCGGAAAAGGGACGTAAGGGACGAACGAACCGTGTATCATTTGTCCTTTATGTCCCTTTTCCGAAGTCCCTTAGGTCCCTTTGGTCCTTTTGGTCCCTTGTCTCTTATGTCCCTTGATATGATCTATCCTGGCAGCGATGTCATCATCTTGGTGATTCTTGAGGCAATGGCTTCCGATTTCTTGGGCGCTCGCGTAAAAGTGCGGCGCGATGCCCGACGCGTCATCAGATAATAGACAAGTGCTATTAGACTCCATACAATTGCCCACACAATCGCGCGTGGAATGGTAGCCCAAGCCAACGCAGGCTGCTGTAGTTCTCCCCAACGATCACCGATTGGCCATAATAAGTGGCTTGCGACTCCTAACAGGTTCTCTTGAGGAATAAATCCAAAATAGCGGCTATCGATACTGTTAGCATGATTGTCACCGAGCATCAAAAATTGCCCTTCGGGCACTTCTAAACCAAACGTTCGCACAAAACGCGTGTTGAGGCGATTATTATGAATAGGAGGGCCATAATCAATGAATGCGATGTAAGGTTGTTTGCGTGTGGCACGGCGTTGGCGTTCAAATTCATGTGCCATATAGTGCTGCATTGTAGGTTCATTCTTGCGTATCAAAGACATGCCCATTACATAGAGCTCGCCATCACGGAAATAGGCGTAGCGTGCAGGAAAATCTACTTGATTGACTTTTGTAGGTGCAAAATCAGCATCCACATCCATGCCTAGGTTAAATAGGCGTTGTATATGGCTTGGGATCTTGCGATAGAGCGCGTGGGAGGAATCCACTTCATGTGGAGTGTTTTTCCAATCGATACTATAAGCTTTTCCTTGGTGGAATTCGTAAATGCCATCAGGAACTTTAGTGAACATAGGGCTGCTTGGCGTCAGAGTGTTCCTTTCAGGGCTGTATGGAGCAGCTCTGCCATCCTGCACAATAAATCGCGAGGTATACATTCCCTCCATTAACCGCATCAAATGCCTTTCTTGCAGTGGTATTACAGAAACGTGAGGGGTAAGCATGAGGCGGATGCGCCCATCAGGGCCTTCTTGAAAGCGGGGTTTGGGATTGGTCAAATTGGGAGAATGGCGCAATTCCAGATAGAGAGAAGCATCCTCCAAGGTAGCCATATCGGTGTCAGTTAGCTGACGTACCTGTTCCTTTGTAAGAAGGCGAGCCATCGCGTAGTTGCGCATTCCCCAGAAGTCAGTATACGTTTCTAACCCCACATGTTCTATGCGTTGGGCTACCGGATTATCCTCATACCACGCATCATTTACATGAATATCTCCATCAAGAACCCCATACCCTTTTAAGGTCAGACGTCCTAAGGCTTTGCCCATTTGATTAAGAAAGATCTCATGTACAAGGTTACTGCCATCAGTGGAAGCTGTTGTAATATGTCCTTCAAATGTGCTGAAAGGGAAAAATTCGAGCCCTTTCATCCATGGAGTATCGAATTCGCCTGAGATATCGCGTCCGTTTCGATCGATGCCATAAATTTTTCCTCCGTAAAAATAGAGAATATCGCCTGGCTTACCGATAAGACGTTTGATGTAGCGTTTATCTGGAAGGAGATTGCCATCACTGGTCCATACCATAATGGATGTTCTTTGAATCAGCGCGGGGTCAAAGTATAAGTGACCAGTTTTAAAGGGATTATTAACCGCGAAGGCGGTTTTTGAAACAAGGATGTGATCCCCTTCTCGCAACGTAGGTCGCATAGATCCAGTAGGGATTTGATAGATTTCGAACCACATTGCGCGCATAAAAAAAAGAGAGGCCAGCAGGAGGCATAATCCTATAAGACATTTCCTTGCGATCCGCCTCCAAGAGTATGTAAGCGTTTGCGGAAAGTTGTTAATGAGCGTTTGGGTTAACTCATTGGCATAAGAGTCATTTTGGCTATCTATAGCTTCCTCAAGCTTTTGTAGTATCTGGTCAAGTTCAGCTAACTGCTCTGGTGCAAGGGTACCATGATGGTCGCTGTACCAATAGCTTGCGCGACGAAGAATGCGTGGGGCCTGTCTAAACATAGATTAACGATGTGTGTCCCAGTGAATAGGATCTCTTGTTTCGGCAGCACATTGTGGGCGATTCCAGGGTTGCATTGAAAAACGATAGGATTTGCCAGCTGCCAATTTTTCGGCAAGAGCTTGTTCAGGAATTTCGATAAGTACCACGTCGGGGTCTTGTGTTGGTCTCACAGAAAAGGGTAATGGGATGACTTTGCCAAGATCACCCGCCTCAATCGCTACTAATGTAAGATTGGTATATTGGGGACGTGTTTTAAGCCATAATCGGAGGTGCCCCTCTTCCATACGACCGTTATTGGTAAATGCCAGCGGACGTTGGGGCATAAGGGGCACAGGTGGACGTAGGCCTGTTCCAGAATCAATAATGCGCATTCGTGCTTTGCCAACACCGCCAGTTACCTGAAGGCAGTAGGGGAAATACGAGGGATATTTTCCCTCTTCCGTGGGTAAATAGGCTTCGATTAGCTTGCCGCCTAGTTCTGTGCCATCATTGGGCCATCGTCCTCGCCACGATCTAAAAGGAGCATTAGGAATCACTTGGCCATCAACCGTGAGTTTGGGCTGCCATACGCGGCGACGATCATTGCCTCCGACGCGACGCCGAGATTGATCAGGCATTAGCGTGAGCGGTAAATTGAAAAGTGTGCTCAGAAAACTATCTGCCCGAGGAATGTCGCACCAGCTATTCTTGGTGTAGGAAAAGGATTCCAATAGAGCTCCATCATGGGGATCGATTTCGTATGCTACCCATGATGTATGCCCAGGAGCGCCTTTTTGAACCCACTCTCGCCACGAAGCGGCTAGTCCAGATGGAAAGCATCCTTCGGGGATAGAGACTTCCTGAATAGTGATCACACGCTCATCTTTGGCTGCGATGATTAGAACGGTTTGGGTGCGGTTTTGATCGGTTACAAGAAAGTCTCCTACATTAGCCCGGGACAGATTATCACGAAGGAACATTTGATCTGCCGATAGTGGAGCAATGAGGGTTCCCAGAATCACTAGTAAGGAAAATAGTCTATGCATAGGTCCCTCTTTTTACAATGAGCTCTGCTCAGAGTGAAAGTGTAGGACCTTTGGATTTTTTTAGGAAGCAGGAAGCAGATAAGGGGGAGATTGATCCTATATATATTTTTTTACATCTACTAATACTTCTTTTCCGCTAACAATATCTGCATTAGGAATGTGGCTTATTACATTATTAAAATTGGCGATGGCATTTTTTGTTTTCGTAGCTTCCGGTGTGTTGAGATTATTTATCTCGGCCAAGATAGTTTTTACTCTGTTATTCATTTTAAAAATTCTATTTTCATCTTTAATCTCTCTCTTCTTTACGTTTCGAACGTCAGAAAGGGCAGACATCACATTTCTGTAGGCTTCCTTGACTTCGTTTTGTCCGTCAGTTTCTCGACGGGTTTCCTTTCCACCAACAACTGTATTTTCGCCGTCGGCCCAAATATGTTTTACCCAATTTTTCATATGCCTCAAGCTCTCTAATGGCGAAGTAAGGGATAGGCCTTCCCTTTCAAATTTCATGAAAAAGCTATGGTCATGCAGTACACCACATAACATTGTAGACAGCTCGGGATCAAAAGGCAGCGATCCTTTCCCAAAATCGAGACCTTTTTGAGAGCCGATGGTGATTTCTTTAAAGTGAGAGGAAGGGCGACTATGTGCGTTTGCCTCGCGACAACGAGAGAAAAAGGCTTTTAAATGATTACTTTCGTCAGTTGAAAGTGGGGAAACTCGAACGACGCCACGAGTCATGGAGCCCTTAATTTCCTGGCATGCGCAAGCAGTAAGAAACCAAGCAACGCTTTGCGCATCGGTGGCTTTGGTTTTTGACGGGACCTGCCCATTCATAATATCTGAGTAGACTTGTCGGCCATGCCCTACCATTTTAAGGATGTCGGATTTGGAAAAAGCGCATTCTGTGGTAGACAGTTGGCTCATTTGGTCCAAAAAAATGGGGAATTCCTTACTAATCTCATTTTTAAAGTGCGATCCAATATTATCATTGTTTGTGGAGAAATTAGAATAATTACCGTGAAGATCTGATCCGTCACCAATCATAATCGACCTCAATCATTAATATTCCATAATTAAAACTAATTACTAGTACCTTATAAATGAATTATAATTAATTATTTAATATAAGTAATGTTTTAATTTAAATTAGTAATAATCTAATTTGTTATTTCATTTTTCTTATTAACGCCTCTGCAATGAAATTAATCACACACACTCAGCGCAAAATAATGCAGGGATTTTTTTCAACGCAGAGGCGCAAAGACGCGAAGGGACGAGAATACTTTTTTAGAGGAGTTTTTCTAAGGTGGGAGAAATGTCTAGCATTTTCTTGAGCTCTAAGTAATTATGACGCGTTTTCGATGGAGCTCCTTGTTTACGAGCGCGAATGAGCAAATTCTTTGGAGAATGTTCCAGGTCTACAAACTCCAGTATTTGTGTGAAATAGCCTGCAGATTCCAGCAATTCCGCTCGTACAGCATCTGTTACCATAGCGGCAAAACGTTCCTTCAGGATTCCATGCTGCAGTAGGGTCGCTAAGGTGGGGCATTGTATTTGCTTGTAGAGCTCATGCTGACAACATGGGGCAGCAAAGAGATAGGAGGCCTTCCACGCCACGCCTTTGGCTAACGCGTGATCTGTAGCGGTATTACATGCATGCAGTGAAACAACAATATCTACCTTTCCATCGGGTTCGTAATTATCAATATTTCCTACAACAAACTGCAGATGGTCGTAACCTAGTGTTTGAGCAAGTTTCTGGCAGTCTTGAATGACATCCTTTTTGAGGTCTACCCCGGACAAACGCACATTAAGACCCTTAATTTCACGTAAATAGTGATAGAGAGCAAAGGTGAGATAGGCTTTTCCGCAACCGAGATCTACAATGTGCAGCGGCTGGTCCTTGGATAGTTCATTTAGCCATTGACTGACGAGCTCTAAAAAGTGGTTGATTTGCCGATATTTATGCGCTTTGGAGGCGATGATTTGCCCACTTTTGCTCATTAACCCTAGGCCGATCAAATAGCTATCTGGAATACCTTCTGGCAGCAAGTGATTTTTCTGGCGATCATGCGTAGAGTCTTGTGGTATTTTTGTTGGTGGTAGTCGCTTATGGGTTCCGAGTGAGATTTGAATATCGGCCTCTGCTGTAAAGAGGCGACCTTGCTTAAAGGTGCGTTCGAGTTCTTGTATAGTTCGCTGGCAGTCAGCGGCTGTAAGGTTGCGGTGAAATGCTTTGTTATCCTTGAAATAGGTCAATTGAAACATTGGCTTATTTTTTATGGTAATAGAACGTATTTGTACGCGCTCTCCCCATTCTGTGGATAGTGGCCCGCTGAATGTGGCAGCAATGAGTCCTTTCATCTGTAAATCCTTCATGTTATTATCCTATGATATGAGTTTACCATCAGATCTTCAACAGGCAATTGAAGCCATCACCGCAAAACATTCTCTATCCTCGCTTTCTAATGCGACGAAGGAGGTGTCTAGTCGTTATCGCGCACCCAATATTTTGCATAAATCTCCGGCGTTGACCTCGGAGCAGCATCGACTTTCTTATCTCGTTACGCGCTTGCCTGCTACATATGGCGTAATAGAGGCGGTTTTGTCCGAGTTAGTGCATCGCGTGCCAACAATTCAACCGCGCAGCCTTTTAGATGTGGGCACGGGTCCAGGAACAGCAGTATGGGCTGCCACAGAAGCTTTTGCCTTAGATCAGCTTACTTTGCTCGAGAAAGATGCTGCATTTTTGCAGCTAGGACAGCAGCTGATGGCACATGCATCACACGACGCCTTCAAAATAGCTAATTGGCATCAGGCAGATATGACAGCTTTTTCCGGGTGGACGCCTCATGATCTTGTTTTGCTTTCCTATACATTGGGTGAAATTGATTCATCTCAGTCTTTAGGTGTTCTTAAGAGCTGCTGGGAGTCTACACGTCAAGCACTCATTGTGATAGAACCAGGTACTCCACGCGGTTATGAAACCATTTTGACGGTTCGCAGCGCCTTGGTGGAATGGGGTGGAACCCTTGTGGCTCCCTGTCCGCAAGAGGGGCGCTGTCCGATGGAAGGAACGAAGGATTGGTGCCATTTTTCATGTCGAATTGCCCGTAGTTCCACTCATCGCCAAGCTAAAGGAGCTGCGTTAGGTCATGAGGATGAGAAATACTCTTATGTGATTGCGACGAGAGGCGAAGGTTTGCCGGTCACGGAACGTGTGGTGCGCCATCCCTTGCGCAAATCAGGACATGTGCACCTTGAGTTATGTACACCAGATGGAATTCACAAGACTGTGATTTCTAAAAAACAAGGCGAAACCTATCAGTGGGCTAAGAAAGCTGATTGGGGGGACGGTCGTAGATTAATTAATCCCGACAATCTATAATTTTTTCATGCAACCTTATCCTCATATTTACCGAGATTCGCTGGCCCTACTGACTGATTTATATCAGCTTACAATGGCATACGGCTATTGGCATCAAAAGCTGCACGATCGTCGTGCTGTGTTTCATATGTTCTTTCGGAGATCTCCTTTTGAAGGCGGGTTTGCTATTGCCGCGGGACTTCAGCCCTTCATCGAATTGGTGCAAAACTATCGATTCGACACTTCTGATTTGGATTACCTTGCTGGCCTGGAGGGTTCTGATGATAAGGTATTATTTCCGCCTGAATTTTTGGAATATCTAGCCCAGCTGCACTTTACCTGCGATATTGATGCAGTTCCTGAAGGGACCGTGGTTTTTCCATACGAACCCCTGATTCGTGTTACAGGACCGTTGCTTCAAGCCGCATTGCTCGAGTCTGTGTTACTGAATCTGATCAATTTCCCTTCTCTGATAGCGACTAAAGCAGCGCGAGTTTGTTTGGCAGCACGAGATGACACCGTACTTGAGTTTGGCCTACGCAGGGCTCAAGGCATTGATGGCGCTATTACAGCTAGTAGAGCCGCTTACATCGGTGGATGTCACGCCACATCTAACTTGTTAGCCGGTAAGTTATTTGGCATACCAGTTCGGGGAACGCATTCACATGCATGGGTGATGGTCTTTGATGATGAGCAGCAGGCTTTTGATGCGTATGCAGAGGCTCTTCCTTCGAACTGTGTGTTTCTGGTAGATACCTACAACACGTTAGAAGGAGTTCAACGCGCGATCGAAATTGGCAAAAAGCTGCGTGAAAAGGGCCAAAAGCTGCTAGGCGTTCGCTTAGATTCTGGTGACTTAACCTATCTCAGTGTGAAAGCGCGCGAAATGCTGGATAAAGCCGGCTTCCCCGAGACGCCCATTATTGCGAGCAATGAGCTTGATGAGCGGCTGATTAGCGAAATGAAGTATCAAGGGGCAAAAATTACCGTTTGGGGAGTGGGGACGAATCTTGTAACCGGCAAGGAAAGCCCTGCTTTGGATGGGGTATATAAGCTTTCTGCCATTCAGGATGAAGATGGCAAATGGCAATATAAGCTTAAGCTATCGGAGCAAATGCGTAAAATTTCCAATCCTGGAATTTTGCAGATCGCACGCTTTAAGCGAAACGGAGAGCCCATGGCTGATGTGATTTACGACACATTAATAGGCCTACCTGACAACCCATTAGCCATAGATCCATTGGACTCCACGCGGCAGAAAACATTGAGCCCTGAGTGGGAAAGCAAGGACCTTCTCGTACCCATTTTGCATGAAGGAAAGTGTGTTTACGAATTTCCTACGCTTAACGAAGTGCAAGCATATGCTAAAACGAGTTTAAGCCGTTTTCACTATAGCGTTAAACGTTTCGTGAACCCTCATCAATACATTGTTGGACTCGAGAAACAGTTGTACGAGCTTAAGATTAATCTTACAAAGCGCATACGCCAAGGCGAGCCCGCCAAGATCGAATTGGAACAAAAACCAGAGGCTACTCCGTGAAAAAAACTGCGCTTATATTGGTGGATGTTCAGCGAGACTTCGTTCCAGGCGGCCTGTTAGGCGTTCCTGAAGGCGATCAAATCATACCAATCGTTGATCGTTTAGTGCACATGTCTTTTGATTGTATTATTGCGACGAAAGATTGGCATCCGAAGGATCATGGAAGTTTTGCTCCTGTTCATGAACGCCGCCCAGGCGATATAGTGGATTTAGGCGGTATTGAGCAGATCCTTTGGCCCGTGCACTGTGTACAGGGGACACCGGGTTCTGAGTTTGTTGCTGGCTGGGATACATCAAAGGTCAACAAAGTCTTTCAAAAAGGGACAGAGCCGTTAGTCGACAGCTATAGTACCTTTTTTGACAACGCGCGAAGACGCGCTACAGGTTTGGAAGAATTCCTCAGATCGCGTGAGATCACACACATTTTTTTGGCTGGCTTGGCAACAGATTACTGCGTCAAATATTCCGCCATGGATGCACTTGATCTTGGGTTCGAAACGTATATTATTGAAGACGCATGCAGGGGCATAGAACGACATCCTGGCGATATTGATCATGCATTGCATATCATCAAGGGCCTTGGTGGCCACGTTTGCAACAGTAGTGATGTTCCTGAGCTATTGCAGCAAACCGTATCGGGGTAGTGGGATTAGAACAAAAGGACCAAAGGGACCTATACTTGCCCCCATTGTCTAGACAATGGGGGCAAGTATAGTTGATGGAAAACACAAAACTAGACGGTTGCTTTTGACATGCAGTTCGAAACCGACTATAATTCAGGACTTTGTAATTTACGGGAGGAAACATGCTTCGGAAATATCTTCTTTCATTGCTTGTAGTTTCGCTGAGTTGGAGTCCACTGGTTGCTGCTGACAAGAGCTCTAAGGAAGACGAAAAGTCTACACAGGAGGCACTTGAAGACTTCAAAGAAGCATTTTCCGTCACCCATAATACCATCAAGGTTGATGGTAAAGGTCTGCAGTATACTGCCACTGCTGGCAATCTCATCCTAAAGGACAAAGAGGGCAAGCCTAAGGCGAGTATTTTCTTCATCGCCTATACTAGAGATGGCGTAAAAAACTTGGGTCTAAGGCCCATAACTTTTTGCACCAATGGCGGCCCTGGATCTTCATCTATTTGGCTGCATTTAGGTGCCTTAGGGCCTCGCCGCGTGCTACTTGATGATGACGGTTTAGCATACCCCCCCTATCAGATGGTCGATAACGAATATTCGCTATTGGATGTCACCGATCTTGTCTTTATTGATCCAGTTTCTACAGGCTTTAGTCGACCAGCTCCTGGCGAGGATGCTAAGCAGTTTCATGGCGTGAAGGAAGATGTGAAGAGTCTTTCTGATTTCATCCGTCTCTATATCACTCGTTATCATCGCTGGGAATCACCTAAATTCTTTCTAGGCGAAAGCTATGGTACCACGCGTGCCGCTGCCTTGACTGCTGAACTCCATAATGAAGAACACATCTATTTTAATGGTGTCGTTCTGATCTCCACCGTATTGAATTTCCAGACCATTAGCTTCGATAAAGGAAATGATCTTCCGTTTATTTCGTTCCTACCAAGCTATACCGCAACGGCTTGGTATCATAAGCGCCTACCCTCTGATCTACAGAAGAGAAAGCTTGAAGAGGTGCTTAAAGAAGTGGAGAACTTTGCTTCTAATGAATATGCACAAGCCTTGATGAAAGGGGATAAGTTAACGCCTCAAGAACGTGATACCGTCGCGGAACGTCTTGCAAAGTACACAGGACTATCGCAGACCTTCATCAAGAATGCTAATCTACGTGTCAGTGAGCAGCGCTTTGGTAAAGAATTGCAGAGAGACCAAAACCGCACCGTTGGTCGATTTGATAGCCGATACCTAGGGATTGATTCGGACTCAGCTGGCGAGACGACGGAGTATGATCCTAGTGCGGATGCTATATTTGGCGCTTTTACGGCTAACATGAACCACTATTTGGGCACTGAATTAGGATGGAAAACTGATCAAAAATATGAAGTACTCGCAAATGTGTGGCCTTGGAGTTGGGGTAATCCTAATTCGTTCTTAAATGTTACCGATGATTTACGCGACGTCATGACACGTAATCCACGCCTAAAAGTATTTGTTGGCAATGGTTATTACGACATGGCAACTCCCTATTTTGGAACATATTATACTTTTGATCATCTGGGCCTTGATCCTTCCTTGCGCGCTAATATCACGATGAAGGACTACGTGGGAGGGCATATGATGTACACATACAAACCTTCTCTCGCTAAATTGAAAGACGATTTAGCAAAATTCATCAATAATGCTGCGAAATAATAGATTGAGGAAGGCGTTGTGAAGATTGGCAATACATTTCAAAAAGCTGCTCATGACCTTGTAGCGGAGTCGCTAAACGATGCCGCCAAAGGTAATTATGCAGAGTCTTGGGCCAAAATGCCATTGGCGCGTTATCATTACCTTATTGATACAATTCAGTGTATTGTCACAGTCCCTTTTGTGCTTCTGGAGACACTTTTTGCCGCTGTGGAAGCCATAGCCACTTGGGGATATCAAATGGATAACCTCAAAGCCTGTAGCAGTCAACTACTCGATCAGACAAACCGCGTGTTTGTAGGTTTCTTAGGACTAGTTATCTCGCCTACCTGGGCTTATCATCTTAGATTTACCAATGTTCTGTCTTCTATCTTTTTAGGAATGGCAGCGGTTGCACCTAATGATCTTCATTATATTCCCGGTCACGGCTTCGCTTATGGCTGGCGCTTAGGTCGATAGTAACCATAAATATTCTTCCAGATTAAAAGATCAAAAACGGATTGTTTTTGATCTTTTTGTCTATTTATAAATAAATATAGTAATGCTAAAATTATATTTGGAGAGTCTATATATTAAAATTGGTGTAGCAATGGATGTTTCGGCAAGAAATGTTGAACAGCCTAAAGAGCTTCAGGGGCAAGATGTTAATGACAATCATCAGGCGCAGCAACAGCCAAAAGTTGAGAACCCTCAGGATGTGAAAATAGGTAACATTACCGCTCCTGTAATAGGCAACTTAAAAGAAATGTCTAAGTTAAAGCAGTTAGCGCTGCGATTACCAATTGTTCGAACGATAGTGCAACCAAAAACACTTATAGCAAGAAATGAGGCTAAGCACGCCGAGAGAAAGGCGGTGTTCGTTGGATATACGCAGGCAATGTCCCATATCAAGGATATGGTGAATATTGATACCTCTAACAAGAACGCGCTTCGCGCTTGCATCACGAAAGATCTTAATGATCCTCAGGTGAGAACCGACAAAATTACCCAACAAATAACGCAGAGATTTAAGGCCGCGGGTCAGCCAGTGCCTGCGGACGCGGAACTCAAAACGATGGCTGCTAAAATCGAGAGAAAACTAATTTCCACAGACCAGAATAAGGATAGCGGGCTACCTCGCATTACCCCGCACGCCTTGAAGGATATTATCAAAAATCCTGCCGTTGATACCAAAGCTTTATCGTCTAGTTTAAGCAAGGAATTTGTTACTCTTTCTTTGCCAGGCAGTGTACTAAGTGAATTTCAAAAATCTAGCTTACTTCTACTCGTAACGGATAAAAAGGGATCGGTTAATCATGCGGCACTTCAGCTTATCTCCAACAAACTAGAAAAAAAGGGGTCTATCTCAGCTAACGAGCTGGTGGAGATCCTTCCTAAGCCTACGCTTTACGAACGAGAATTGCCTGATTTGGCTAAAAACCTTACTGATATGCATAAAGATAGAAATAGCACAATTGAAAGTGCATCCAAAGAGCTGTCTAATCACATATTGAAGCTGGATAAATTAATAAATAGCG
Organism: uncultured bacterium; assembly: GCA_964436955.1. Classification (GTDB taxonomy): domain Bacteria; phylum Chlamydiota; class Chlamydiia; order Chlamydiales; family JAJFMA01; genus CAMFKD01. Next base: position 18,908 of record CAYTFC010000016.1, read on the forward strand.
ATCCGTCTTTTTTTGATAAAGCGAAAGCCACATTTCAAGGAAAAAATAGTACAAGTGGCCGTAATAACGAAATTATGAAGGAAGTGCGAGCTGCATTAAATAGTCCTGCCTACCAAGCACTGAAAGAGTGTGAAAGCAATCCATGTGTGCGAGTCCTTCATGACCTGTGTGTGGCGGGTTATCTGAACGCCCCTGTGATGGGGGCTATGGAGAAGCTGGGGGGAGACGTTTTTAAGCCCCTCGATGAATCTGTAAGTGTTAAGGATCTTCCCGAGATTAAACACCAAGACAGGCAAAAACTGCTCAAGGGCGGTATTTTTCAGACAGATATGAATAATCCCATCTACATGCTCAGTAACCCTCAAAGCACTGCTCAAGCCCTCGCTAGCCAGCTTCCGAAGGTCCCTTCTAAAATCCTAAAGGGAATACCAAAGTTTTTGAATCCTACCCGCATAGCAGCACGCACAGCGGTGAAGTTCGATAAATATGATCCTCGCGTTACAGCGGATAACCAAGCAGGGGGAGGGTTTAAAACTAAGGTAAAGGTAGGTAGTAAAGAATCTACCATGACAAATTTTTTTACCCCTTCTTGGCGCTTGGATACCGATGTTCCGCCCGAAGCCAAGGCAATGCTTCAGTCTTTAACCAATCGTCAGGCTAAGCCTGTTGATGCCGACAATCACGTAGCCAAGCAGGTCTGTTATAACAACGCTCAGGAACGTTCTAATCCGTATGAAGGGAAGAGTTCTGAAGAGATTATGAAATTGAATAATGAGTATCCTGATGCTTTTATAGGCACTACCATGCCATGCGACTCCGATTTTCATACGCGCGGGCTAGGTCACGGCGGCCATACGTTTGACAATCTCTATCCAGAGGGAACACAGCAACCAGAGGACATGAGGAATTTTTCCAATAGCCTTAAAAACAAGATGCTTAGTCCAGAGAGTTTTACTCTTGACCATCCAAAAGAAAAATCAGCATCGGGTTATTACTTTCACTGTAGGACCGATGCGGAAAGGGAGGCGTGCAAGGCTGATTTAGGCAAAATTTGCGATCATCTCGAAACAAAATATGAAAAGATCCAAAATGATAACCCTGCATTAGTTGCAATAAGAGATAAAATTGATGCTAAAGAGGAACTAACGGCCGACGATAAAGTAGTTTGGTGGCATTTTGAATCCGCGATGATTGAAGAATCCAATATGATGGTGGGCGCATATCAGCAGGCTAAGGGCCTGCAACGCATGTTGGATGCTGGTGTTAAAGACCCTGGTCAAGCTGAAACTTGGGTTTGTAAAGAGCTTGCAGATAGAGGTAAAGCCCGCATGGTTGTTAAGTTAATGTGCTCTATGAGATCTGAGAACGGAAAAATTGATGCAACTGATGCAAACCTTCTTCGTGCAATGGCAGAGTTTCGTCCCATTGCTGCGCGAAATCGGATTGGATTAGCTCACCGTGACGCTACCATGAACGGCCTCATGATGCACAGAGATCCAAACGAGTTGCGTGACTCCATGGACTTTGCCATGAACATCGTTTTGGGTGGGCAGGCGGCACGGCAAGTTGGGTTTGAACTGGTTCGTTAGGACTAAGCTAGTTTTTCTTTGGCCGCTCTTTTCTCAGCCAATTCAGCTTGATTTTTGCACATCCAGAAGTAGAAATATCCAAGTCCAGTACAAACAAGAGACACAGCCATCATTGTAGTGGAGGATATACCCAAATCCATCTTTTCTTGCGATTTTAAGTTACTCCAGAATAGAATCCTGTGGCGAGTATGGTTCCAGCGATATGGGTGACGGTATTAGCCAGTCGAAAATTGGAAGGCTTTCTTGATGCAATAAGGCATGCAACATTTACTGGCATGATAACCAAGAGCGGAACAAAATAGATACCGGTCGTTTTGATTCCATCCAATAGTGCGACAGAAAAGTTGCCATATAATCTGCTAATAAACGGCGGTGACGCCATTTCGGCTCCCACAGCTATGACAGCATCACGAATGGTGAAAATGAGGGCTGTGGATGTGAATGTAGACATGAAGGTCCAAACGGACCGTCTTGAATGATCTGCTATAAACCAAGAGCTGTTGTGATTTGTTGGTTCAATTTGAATATCCATAATAAATCCATTGTTTAGTATTAATTGTGGATATTTTAATTATTGAGTTAATTATAATCTATAGTTATTTTATATCGCGGTAGCGATATGTACCCAATGCTGTCAAAGTTAAATAAAACCTTTGTGCCGTTTCCAAGCCGCGCATGCGGCGAAAGCATATAGCCACGGGTGGCAAACCCGTGGTGAAGTCAGAATGGAAACTGAGCCGTGTTAACGGCGGCAGAAAACCTGTCAAGCAACAACATAACATATTGATTCTGTCGCCGTTAACACGGCTCGATATTTAATTGAATTCAACCACGGGTTTGCCACCCGTGGCTATATGCTTTCGCCGCATGCGCGGCTGGGAAGCGGTATATCATTCGTCCCTTTCTCTTGTTGTAATAATTGCCGATCTGTTAGGTATTCCTCTTAGCAAATCTTCTTTTGGAGCATTGATGGATACCCATACCGAATCGGAAAAGAAAGCCTATCTTGATTCCGAAGAACTACGCAAAATTAACGCCTACTTTCGAGCTGCCAACTATTTGTCGGTGGGTCAGATTTATCTGATGGACAATCCTTTATTACAGCAGCCCTTAGCTTTAAAACACATCAAGCCACGCCTATTAGGGCATTGGGGCACCACGCCAGGATTAAACTTCATCTATGTTCACTTGAATCGCGTCATTAAAGCACAAGACCTTGATGTCATTTACTTAGCAGGTCCGGGGCATGGTGGTCCGGCCATGGTGGCGAATACTTACTTGGAAGGTACCTACAGCGAAATTTATCCCAATATCTCGCAAGATACTGAGGGTATGAAGAAGCTGTTTAAACAATTCTCCTTTCCAGGAGGTATCCCAAGTCATGTTGCGCCAGAAACTCCTGGATCGATCCATGAAGGTGGAGAGCTTGGCTATGTGCTAGCACATGCTTTTGGAGCTGTATTTGACAACCCAGACCTCATCGCTTGTGCGGTAGTTGGCGATGGCGAGGCTGAGACAGGGCCTTTGGCGGCGAGTTGGCACTCAAACAAGTTTTTGGATCCAGTTACAGATGGTGCTGTTCTTCCCATTTTGCACTTAAATGGCTACAAAATCGCCAACCCTACTATTTTGGCACGCATCAGTCGCGAAGAGTTGGAGAGTTTGCTGTATGGATATGGCTACAAGCCTTATTTTGTTGAGGGATCGGATCCAGAAGAGATGCACCAGCTCATGGCATCGACCATGGATACTGTTATTGCCGAGATCAAGGATATCCAACAGCGCGCACGTTCGACTGATGTTCCTGAAAGACCTATATGGCCAATGATTGTACTAAAAAGCCCCAAGGGGTGGACGGGTCCGAAAGAAGTCGATGGCAAAAAAGTTGAAGATTATTGGAGGTCGCATCAAGTTCCCTTGTCTGAGCTAGCGACCAAGCCAGCGCACATTAAGCTGCTTGAAGATTGGATGAAGAGTTATCGTCCTGAAGAGCTATTTGATGAAAATGGGCACTTACATGCCGAGTTTTCTGAGCTTGCTCCAAAGGGTATTCGTCGTATGGGCGCCAATCCTCATACCAATGGAGGCATGCTCCTGCGGGATTTACGGTTACCTGACTATCGCGATTATGCCGTTGACCTGCGCAAACCAGGCACGGTTGTAGGAGAGTCCGCAAAGATTCTAGGTACCTATTTGCGCGATGTCATGAAGTTGAATCTGGAAAATCGTAACTTTAGAGTCATGGGACCAGATGAGACCGCCTCAAACCGCCTTCAGGCACTTTTTGAAGTAACAGACCGTACATTTAATGCGGAAATACTACCTATTGATGATCACTTAGCTCCGAATGGGCGGGTGATGGAAGTGTTGAGCGAACATATGTGTCAGGGATGGCTGGAAGGTTATCTTCTTACCGGACGTCATGGCTTCTTCTCTTGTTATGAAGCCTTTATTCACATCGTGGATTCGATGTTTAACCAGCATGCAAAGTGGCTTAAAACGACGCGTGAGATTCATTGGAGGCGTCCGATAGCCTCTCTGAACTATTTTCTCACCTCGCATGTTTGGCGACAAGACCACAATGGCTTTTCCCACCAAGATCCAGGCTTCATCGATCATGTGGTGAATAAGAAAGCGAATGTTATCCGGGTTTATCTTCCACCCGATGCGAACACATTGCTTTCGGTTGCGGATCATTGTTTGCGCAGCAGGCACTACGTCAATGTGATTGTGGCGGGTAAGCAACCAGCTTTGCAGTACTTAACCATGGATCAAGCCATTAAGCATTGCTCTAAGGGCATAGGTATTTGGAAGTGGGCCAGCAATGACTACGGCAGCGAACCTGACGTCATCATGGCATGTGCGGGAGATATTCCTACGTTAGAAACTTTGGCCGCCGTGGATCTTCTTCGACAGTATGTACCGGACGTTAAAGTGCGCGTGATCAACGTTGTAGACTTGATGACCTTACAACCGCAACTGGAACATCCTCATGGCCTATCCGATTTGGAATTTGAAGATCTATTTACTAGCGATAAGCCCATCATTTTTGCGTTTCATGGCTACCCTTGGCTTATTCATCGGTTGACGTACCGCCGTATTAGTCATGAAAATCTTCATGTGCGCGGCTATAAGGAAGAGGGTACGACAACAACGCCGTTTGATATGTGCGTGATGAATGAAATCGATCGTTTTCATTTGTTCATTGATGTGGTGGATCGCATTCCGCGCTTGGCAAAGATGCGAGCTTATGTGCGTGATATTGCCGACAGTAAGTTAGTCGATCACAAGCACTATATCGAAGAGCATGGCGAGGATATGCCTGAAATTCGCGACTGGAAGTGGCCTTACTAATGGCGATTTTGGTTCTAAATTGTGGTAGTTCGTCTACAAAGATTTCGCTGTTTGAACACGAGAAGTTGGTAGCTTCTCGCAATTTTGATAAGAAAACGTCCATAGAAGATGCCCTTTCATCTATGGCAGAAGGGCGTCAAATCGCAGCGGTTGGACATCGTTTTGTTCATGGCGGACCAAATTACACCTCTAGTGTTGTCGTTGACGATCGTGTTTTAAGAGATTTGGAAGGTCTATCTTCTTTGGCTCCCTTACATAATCCTACTTGTTTAGAGGGAATCAAAGCTGCTTCGAAGCTACTGGGGAATAAGATTCCGCAAGTGGTAGTCTTTGATACCGCTTTTCATCGTACGATGCCTCCTCGAGCACGATTCTACGGCATTGATACCAAAGTTGCAGAGCAATTGTTCATTCAACGCTATGGATTTCATGGCATTGCTCACGCGTATTTATGGAATACCACCAAGCAATCGAAAGTCATCACCGTCCACTTAGGGAATGGATGTTCCATGGCCGCCATTAAAGATGGTCAGTCTGTGGATACTAGCATGGGTTTTACTCCGGCAGAGGGACTCCTAATGGCAACACGTGCCGGAGATATTGATTCTGGTGCAGTTGAATACTTGTGTCGGGAGCAAAAACAAACCGTTCAAGACGTTTTGGAAACCCTTAATAAGCGATCAGGATTGATAGGTGTCTCCGGATTAAGTTCTGATATGCGTGAATTACTGGCTCATGAACGCACTCATGATGGCGCGCGATTGGCAATTGATCTCTTTTGCTACCGAGTGATTAAGTATATTGGCGCTTACTGCGCGGTGTTGCAAGGCGTTGATGCTTTATTCTTTTCTGGCGGTATTGGAGAAAACTCTACGGTCATTCGCCAGCGGGTAGTTGCCTCTTTAGGATGGTTAGGAGCTTCTTTAGATGTTGTTGCCAACGAAAATGCCATCAATTTGGAGCTAGGCCAGATAGAACGTATTAGTGCAAAACAATCTGAAGTAGATATACTCGTGGTCGGCGTGGACGAAAACCGCTCGATTGCGCAAGAAGTGATCAAATTAGTTTAGGAGAAAATATGTTTAAAGCTGTGTTATGTGGATTCTTTCTGCTGCTATTTCCAGCATGGATTTCGGCTTTTGACGAAGCTGGAGTAAGAGCTACAGTTAATCAATTTACCAAGGGTTGGAATGCCCATGATCCCAAAGCGATGATTGCTATTTGGGATGAATCCGCTGATTTAATTGATCCCTGGGGAAAGAAGGGAACCAATAGACGCGCCGTTGAAAGCATTTTTATCGGAGATCAAAAGACGCGCTTCAAAGACACCACTTTGACACAAACGATAGACCGCATACGCTTTTTGGATAAAGATACTGCGCTAGTGGATGTTTCCGCGCAAATTTCTGGTCCCGGGAGCACTCTTGATCATCATGTGTTTTGGGTGCTAAAGAATCATGGAGAGGGCTGGAAGATCAGTGCGGCTAGGCCATATACGTTTATAAAAACTGGCAAGTCGGGTTAGAGAGATAGATTGTAGGGCAGCTTCGGCGAAGCTGCCCTACAACGCGCAACTACATCGCGCAGGCGATATTGTATTTCTCACAGAGGCTGTCTAAGAACCCATAGAGGCCGTCTAATACTCTCTGGGTTGCATGACTGACGGCGGGTGCATTTTCAATGGTCACATGTTGTTGAAGAAGCATATGCTCTACTGCAGCATGCTCTTTGTCGGCTTCAATATGCACTGTGAAGTAGTACCAATCGCGCGGATTTTGCATGCCGTAATGTTCTTTTAGACCGCAAATCTTCGATTCCGAGACCGCGGGAATTTGGCTTTCATAAGCATATAAGGCGGCAATCCCTTCTGCTACGGATCCATTCAAACAGATGTCTTTGAATCGAGCGATCATATCGTCCATCGCAGGGCTCGCCTTGTGATTAGCTAGCTCTTCTTCAGTGACACCCAAACTTAAGGCAAATGATTTCCAAAGATCTGGATGATTGGGATGACCAGCTTCTTCATCGACTAAGTTTTGTAAGAGATGACGACGTGTTTCTGCATCTTCAGTATGAGAATGCAATGCCGATAGATAAGTAGGAAACGCTTTAACATGGTGATAATAATTGGCAGCGTAGTCAGCTAAACCTTCTTTAGTAAGTTCGCCCTTCGTCCATGCTTGATACCATGGGTGTGAGAGAAGATGCTTCGCCGCAATTTGGGCGTCTATGGATTCAACAAACGTCATTTTGATCCTACTTTCTGGATGTTTTTGGGTGATATGTATAGCACGAATGCAAATTCCTGGCGAGCCCCCAAGTTGGAAGCGGCACTCCATATTTTATTACACGTTGTAGCGCCGCTTCGCCGAAGCGGCATTAATAAGCGAGTCTCAGTTGACATCTGCTAGGTCCTCATTCATTGTGGTGAGCATCTATTTTTCTGGAGTTGAGAAATGTTTAGAACTCTATTTGTTGCGATTTTGGCCCTGCAATCGGCCGTTTTTGCAGGAGATTTAGAACAACGTCTTGCCTGGGAGCTCGAAAGTATTGACTTTCCCGGTTATGACTGGCTTCCTCCCGTGCCTGATACCTTTGACGTAGTGATCATCGGTGGAGGTATGGGCGGCTTGGCCGCAGCATTTGGTCTTATGAAGCAAGGGATCACCAACTTTCACATTTTTGACGAAAACCCGACGGGTCAAGAAGGTCCATGGGTCACTTACGCTAGAATGCGCCAATTGCGTTCCGGCAAATACCATACGGGCCCTTGTTTTTGGATGCCTAGTCTCACACTTCGTGCTTGGTATGAGGATAAGTTTGGTGCGGAGGCTTGGCGTTCCCTTGAAAAAGTTCCCACGTCCGTCTGGATGGATTATCTAGGGTGGTATCGTAACGTTCTTAAACTTCCCGTTACCAATCACACCAAACTGCTCTCTATTCAGCCTCTGGAAAGCGGTGTTCTTTCTCTTAATTTTGACCAACATAAGACAGTTCATGCTCGTAAACTGGTCCTAGCTACGGGACGATTGGGATTTGGCGGGGCCGAAACACCTTCTTGTATGACCGGCGTACCTAAGTGCTTTTATGCGCATTCGATAGAGGCGATTGATTTTAAAGCGTTGGCCGGAAAAAGAGTGATTGTAATTGGTGTCGGGGCATCCGGATTCGACTGCGCGGCCACTGCTTTGGAAAACGGAGCCGCAACCGTGCGCATGTTAGCGAGGCGTCCTTATGTAAATGCGGTTGTGAAGCTGATTGCCCTTTTAAATGATGGATTTGTTCAGGGATACCATACCCTACCTGACCAAGAGCGTTGGGATATGATGTCTTATGCTTTGGATAATGGAATTGCCCCGCCGCGCGAAGCTCTTAAACGGGTGAAGGGCTACAAAAACCTGTTCCTCCACACCGATGCTGCTATTGATAGTGTTGATTACAAAGCCGATTTTCTGACTCTCCATACCAAGCAGGGGGATTTTGATGCCGATTTCGTCTTGCTGGCTTGTGGATTTGATTTTGAGGGAGCTAAGCGTCCGGAACTAGCGGCTTTTGTTGATCAGATCTTACTGTGGCAACATCGCGTAGAACCCGATACGTGTGAATTATGTCCGCAGCTTGGCAGCGCTCCCTATCTTGGCTCTCATTTTCAGTTTCTTGAGAGAAATATTGGACAAGCTCCCTATTTACGACACATCTATTGTTTTAATTACGGTGCAATGATGAGTCATGGACTTCTCGGTGATATTCATGCAATGAGTGCTGCTGCAGCGCGTCTTACAGAAGGAATTGCTGCCGACTTTTATGCTGAAAACAGTCACCATTTTTATGAGGAAGTTCTGAATTATGAGGATCGAATTTTTGAAGAGGCTGAGTTACCAGGTAGAGACTAGGAAGCTAGCGTATGTACTATACCACGCGCGGCTTGAAATTGTGAATTTGGATCGTGGGACCAAATCACCATTTCAAGCCGCGTGGTATAGCTTCCTTTTGAGAGCTTTATTTAAGGGGGGTACCGTCGAAGGTGTAAGCGGCTCTGTGAACCACCCAATTCAGTGCCATTGCAGATGCTGCAGATAGCCAAATAGCCCCAAGCACAGGCGCTGCTATTGTTGCCTTGGCAATGAGTACAGCCGTAGCCGCGATGCTAGAAATAATAATGATTGCGCTAAGCAACTGGAAGCGATTTGAAGCCGTTTGAGCATGTTCGGCGTGATCGATCTGTCTTTCTCTTTTGTGACTGAGGCCTAAGGCATGTTGTGCTAGCACATAGATTGCGCCGACGCCCACTGCCGCCGCTGCTGCCCAAGGTAAAAGTGCCTGACCAACCATATTAGAGCATTCAGGGAAGGTTTTTGCACCACAGATATCGGTGAAAATAGACATAAAATACCTTTTATATGTTACGCGAATATTGTTGTTTCGGCCCCTATGATGCAGATCAAAGGTAAAGTTAATGTTAAGAATTTTTTAATATTTCTTCGGGTCCAATCAAATAACCCCGTCTGTCGTCTATGTTCGCATTGCGTTGTTGAAGGGAAGTCTGCGCCTTTGTGTTGAACACTGAAACTTATCATTACAGACAACAAAGGCGCAGAGGTACAGGAACTGAAATCTGTCGTCTACCTTCGAACGGCTTCAGCAGAGATAAGGTGTACGACAGTATTGAGAACCATGGTGGATCCCGCTCCTAACCAAATTGCTAAAAGCAACGGGGTTGTTAATATGGCATTGGCAATTAAGTATGCAGTAGCAACTCCAGCACCAGTGAGAACTGCAGCATTAAATAGCATATGGCTAGTTGTTGCATATGGGACCATGGCGTTGGTGGCTTCACGATTAATAATGTTTAAACGATTTAGCCCGGCGGTTGCTAGGGTAACAAGTGTGGCGGTCACAAGCGTGGCTCCGACAGCCCAGGGAGCGACGACGCTTCTGAACGCTTGTGTACATTCGGGACTGTTAAAGGCACTACATACGTTGTTAGTATCCATTATCAATATCCTCCGTTATGGGGTTACATGTGTCAATATAGAAGTGGTCATGTGAGAAGTCAATATTAAAATTAGCATTATCTTAATTAAAAATATAACTATACTAAAACAGTTGTAATAATATTATTGAAAGAGGACAATAAAAGTGGGGGGAAGCTCTCCCCAGGGTATTCATGGGTTGTTTCGGCAACTAAGGAGGCCGATATGTTAGACGCTAAGCGCTTAGGATTGGCTGGCGGCATCCTGTGGGGCTTATCCATGTTTGTGATGACAATTGTGTCGATGTACACAGGATATGCTGGAGACTGGATGGGCATGATGGCCAACATGTATCCAGGATATCACGTCACATGGGCAGGTAGTTTGGTTGGGTTTATTTACGGTTTTATCGATGGTTTTATAGGTTTATTCCTGTTGGCATGGATCTATAACAAGATAAGCTGGTAGATAACCGCAGCCTATTGTCAAGTGCCACTTCCATTGTGAGCGATCACCGGGGAGTGGCATTTGTATTCCTTGTAAATTCTCTTTTTACTATGGTTCGCCTTCAACCACGGAAATATACGAATGAAGGCTTTGCTTTGTGTCACTTCCCTTGCGATTGGACTGGCAGGAGGCTGCTTGCCCGATCCCAGTGGTACGATGCAAGCGCCTATGTGTTCAGGAAGTAAATGGATACCACCTAAGCGCATTACACGACCCTGTCCTGAACCGGCTAACCCCTGTGATTACGAAGAACCTTTGAACCTTTGCCAAATGATCGATATTGCGCTGCGTAACAATCCAAACACAGAGCAATCCTGGCGTAATGCCCGCTCTGCCGCATATGACGTGGGGGTTAGCGAAGCCGCTCTATATCCCAGCATCGTAGGAACCGAGGTATTACGAGCTACAGGGGGAGTGGGAGGAGGCGGACTTACAGTTACCAACAACCTTGCCGGGGATGATATCGCTTCTCCGGTAACGGGCGGAAAGGTTGGGGGCGGGGCGGCTAAAAGTCAAAGTATCAATGTTGATTTAAGCATTTCTTATCTGCTTCTCGACTTTGGAGGCACTTATGCTGGTATAGCCTCAGCCTGTCAGGCATTATTAGCGGCGAATTGGACTCACAATCGTTCTGTTCAGACGGTGATTATTGGAGCCATTCGAGGATACTATAACCTTGCATACGCCATGGAATTGGTAGATGTCCGGGAACAAGATTTGCACGATGCAGAGCAGAATCTTGATGCCGCGCAAGGACGCTTTCAAGCGGGAATAGGCACCAAAGTTGACGTATTGCAAGCTCAAGCCAATTCTTACAATGCTCGCTTGCAGCTGATCACGGCCCAAGGATCAGTGAAGACCACAATGGGTCAGCTGGCGACAGCCTTGGGATGGGCCGCAGATACCCCGGTAAATGTTGTGCGACTTCCTCGAAGCTTGCCTGTGGATGCCATCACAGATGATATTTGCCACTTGGTGGACGCTGCAAAGGACAGTCGTCCTGACTTGGCTGCCGCCTACAGTACATTTTTAGAGGCGCGAGCAAACGCCGCCGTTATTCGTTCTTCAGGAATGCCGAGCGTGACTTTTGGCGCTGATCTTCAGAGAACCAAGTTATTTGGTCAACCGAAAAAACGTAACTCTACCCAAAGCGCTTTTTTGAGTTTGTCGGTGCCAATTTTCGAAGGGTACATCTATGACTATCAAACAGCGAGCGCCTGCGAAACAGCATCTTCCGCCTTTGCGGCTTGGAAGATTACTGAACTACAAGTCATGCTGGACGTTGTTACAGCTTATTATACCTATACCACTGCTACCGAATCATTGGATTACAGTGAAGAGTATCTGAAATACGCGCAGGAGGCATATGACGCAGCCTTGGAAGGTTATAGAGCCGGTGTGAATTCACTTATTGATTTACTGAATGCTGAAACAACACTTTCTGATGCGCGTGGGCAGTGGGTGCAGTCGCGCACTCAATATTTGACTTCGATTTCGGGTGTTGCCTATGCTGTTGGCACACTTTGATAAGATTTTTAGGATTTTTACCACAGAAGCACGGAGGCGCTGAGGAGGACCTGTGGCGGAGAGACCGGTTTTGGGGTCTTTTCTGGTCTTGAGAGACCAGAAAAAATAGCCTCATAGATTCGCAACAATATTGAGGCTGGGTCTTCAGGCCTCTCAAGGCCCGAAGACTCTCTACAACGGGTCTCTCCGCCGCAGGTCCTCCTCAGCGCCTCCGTGCCTCTGTGGTAAAAATCCTAAAAAATCTCCAACAGATTAAAGCGAAAGAGCGTTAGCAGCTGTTTTCACTACTCTTGCTTTCTATCACAGCGGGAGACGCCTGGCTCCGCCGCGTCGGGAGCGGGATTGATAATTGCATGCAATAAGCCACGAGATTCCGTAGCTCCCTGCATAAAACCATGAGACGGAATGTCCAATACCGAATTAAACTTGTTGGACATGCAGTGAAAGCATATGGTCGCCGTTAGTTCGACAATTTCATCGTCTGTAAATTGCTCCTTGAGATCATTAAAAACCTGATCTGTGACGGTATCCGATAGCGATAACGCTTCTGTATAACGGAGCGCAACCCGTTCCTTTGGTGAATATAATGGGCTGTATTGACTGGACGTTAATTCTAGGAGCTTTTTTTCCGATACTCCATGTCTTAAAGCGACCCAAGAGCTGATGTCCATGCAAAAAGCAGAGTGCCTTACCTGAGCTACGCGTGCAGCAATAAGGGCGCGTAATTCTGGCTGAAGAGGGGATCCCTCTCGATCCAGCGCTTTTGCGAAACCCCGGAAAGCTAGATAAACCGAGGGACTTCTACCCCAAATTAAACTAGATTGCAGAGCCGCTGTATAGCGCCGTTTCTGGAACCAGAACAACAGTCGCAAGTACCATGGATATTGATTCGAAGGTTTTGGATTGATGCGAGACATATGATCTGCCTAGTAATATTTCCTATATTTGTATGCTCAATTGGTGATTCGGTCAAGTTCTAGGACTTCTAAACATATAACGGTAGATGCCGTATGCAACAACGAGCATTGACACAGCAATAATGACCATATCCACGCTAAGGTCTAATTTTTCCCAGAGAGCAAGGCAATAGTCACCAAAGAAGTATCCGATAGAAAGGAAAGTTGTGACCCAGATTGCAGCCCCACCATAAGCAAAAAGGGCAAATTGATGTATATCCAGTTTTGTAGTACCAGCAGTAAAGCCGGTGATGTGCCGCACTCCAGGAATGAAGTAGCCAATAACCAATGCCCATTTTCCATAGTGCTCAAACCAGTTGTGCGCCTGTTGTGTACGCGCTTCCGTGAAGCCCACCCACCGACCATAGCGATGCAGAAGGTAGTAACCTAAAGTACGCCCAAGGAGATAGCTCATGCTGATTCCGCACACACTCCCCAAAAATGCTGCTACACATGTTGGTAGAACATTAAGAGTGCCTTTGGACATCAATATCCCGGCAATCACCATCAGCGTTTCTTCCGGCACGGGGAATGCGACGATTCCCAGTGTTAAGAGACAAAACAGAGCAATGCTTCCGTATTCCAGCAACCAAAGTGTTAACGGATCCGCGGGACCGCAATCCATGGGTACCTCATAATAATTCGCGTTCGGTATAGCAGAACATATCGAAACACAAAAGTACAAATTTAAAATAAACGGAAAAGTTGAGCTAGCAAAAATCCAGGCTTATTGGCTATGTTTTGAAATAAATTTATGGAATGAGCATTTGAAAAAGACCCTTCTAATTTTACTTCTTTGTTTGGCAAGCTGCAATGTGGGTCCACGTTATAATGGCCCTTGTGATGAGGTGCCCGATGAATGGAAGGCGTGTGAGTCTGCTTGTGCTGAAACGGCATGCGTTGACTATTGGTGGGAAATTTTCAACGATCCGTGCCTAAACCAACTCGAATGGCAAGCCATTACGAATAGCCCTAACTTATATGTTGCGGCAGAGCGGGTTATTGAGGCCCGTGCTTTGGCTGGGGTGAGCCGTGCTGATCTATTTCCGGACGTGGATTTCAATCCCTCATACTCAGATACAGGACAGTTGTTTAAACTTTATTTACCATCCGGCTTTCCGCTTTTGCAAGGCAATAAAGGGATTTATCGGGTTGTGCAGATGCAATATGCCCTTCCACTCAACTTGAGTTACGAACTCGATCTTTGGGGCAAAGTGCGTGGGCAATATGAATCAGCATGGATGACGGCTCAAGCGCAAGAAGAGGCATACCACACCGCATTGCTTTCTCTGACAACGGATTTAGCGAGCGCCTATTTTCAGTTAAGGACCTTTGACAGCCTGATAGAGCTATTGAATCGCACTCTTGATCTTCGTGCTCGCGAGCTTAAACTCACCAATGACCAATACGAAAAAGGGCTTACAGGACTCCTGGATGTATCGACTGCGCAAGCAGCTTTAGCAAATATCGAATCGGAATTATTAGACTTAATTCGACAACGCCAACTTCAGGAAAATACCATAGCCTTATTAGCTGGTGAGCCAGCCAGTTATCTTTGCATAGAAGCACTTTCATTGTGTGGTTTGCCACCGGAAGTTCCCGCAAGTCTTCCCTCGGATGTGTTGACTCAGCGCCCTGACATTGCCCAAGCGGAAAGAATGATGGCTTCTCAGCATCGTCTTATTGGTGTGGCCTATGCCTCTTTCTTCCCTTCGATCGAATTGACTGGAACCCTTGGTTTTTTGAGCCCTACCTTTCATGACTTTTTAAGTTGGGAAAGCCGGTTATGGTCTATGGGCGGCTCTTTGCTAGAACCTATTTTTGATGGCGGACGTCGCTGTGCCAACTTAGAGGCTACTTGTGCCCGGTTTAGGCAAGCTAGTGGGGAGTATCAACAGCAAGTGTTAGTAGCATTTAAGGAAGTAGAAGATGCTCTCAGCAATCTGGATATGCAATATAAGCAGTCTGTAAGCGTTGCAAAGTATGTCGACGCGGCATCTAGAGCAGCGCATATTAGTAGAGAACGCTATAATAAAGGGCTCACAAATTATATGACCGTCATTGAAAATGACTCAACGGAGATTGATGCACAGCGCACTCAAGTGCAATTGTTGGGAGTGCGCTACCTGTCCACAATCCAGCTTATAAAAGCGATTGGTGGGCGTTGGAGCGACTAAGTACTCTTTTTCAGCCGCAAATTCTGTTACACGTTGTAGTACCGCTTCGCCGAAGCGGCATGACCAAGGTTTTATTTTGCGGCTAGTTTTTTTGTTATTCAAGCCGACTTTTAAAGAAGCGGGCAGCGCCTGTAAGAGTCACTATGGCAATCAGCATCATAGGCCACACATTGTTAAAGACAATGTATGCTGGCATAGCTTTAAGAAAGCTCCCTTTTGTTATTACAAGCATGTAGCGTAAAGGGTTCAGGTAGGTGAAGTATTGCAACCAAACCGGCATGTTTTCAATGGGTGTTGCAAATCCTGATAGTAAAATCGCCGGAGACATGAACACAAAAGTCCCTAAAATCGCTTGTTGTTGAGTGGCGCACAGTGATGAGATAAACAGACCTACGCCAATAATCGAGCACACAAAAACGAAGAGGCCAACGTAGAGTAGGCCTAAATGACCCGTGAATGGTATTCCAAAGATGAAAATGCCTGCTAGTAAGATTAGCGTGCCTTCAAAGAGCCCAATGATAATCGAGGGAACTGCCTTGCCAATCAGAATTTCAGTTGGACTTAAGGGAGAGACTAAGAGCTGATCAAAAGTCCCCATTTCCCTTTCTCGTGCCACTGACATAGCGGTTACGGTAAGACCCACTATCATTGTAATTAGCCCCACCAAGCACGGCACATTATACCAATAGTAGAGCAAGTTGGGGTTATACCAATTGCGTGGAATGAGTTGCGTAGATTGCAGTGTTACACCGATTTGTAGCGCAATATCTCGATTGAACTGATCAATGATTTGCAAGGCGTAGCCAGCAACAATTTGCGAGCTATTGGATCTGCGCCCATCTAGAATCAGCTGGATAGCACCCGGTTGATGTGCATCGATATTTCGAGAAAATTGCTCATCCACAGAAAGCACCATGATGCCCTTTTGGTCATCAATAAACGATGCGATATCAAGCATGGAATCTAAATACACAATCTGGGTAAATGTGGGAGAGCCATGGAAGCGTTGCAAAAGTTCTATGGCCTTTTCACCATGATCACGATTAACAATTCCTATGGGAACATTTTTGACGTCCAATGTAGCTGCCCAGGCAAAGATAAATAGCTGAATTAGCGGTGGCACAATTAAGACAGTGCGCGCTTTTTTATCTCTCAAAGATGCCAGAATTTCCTTAACGATGAGGGCCAGAATACGATTTAGCATTTAATCTAGCCTCTTAACAGTATTGCGAGCGGTGATAGCAAAAAGCAAAATGCCAATCAGTAGCATGGGAATGATGTTTTGAATTAATAGATGCCAGTTATCTCCTACTAAAAAGAGCGTTTGTAAGCTGGAGACGAAGTAGCGAGCAGGAATAATGTATGTAAACAAGCGGATTGGCCAGGGCATGCTGGCGATTTCGAAGATAAATCCTGAAAGCATAAATGCGGGCATAAAGCCCATGACAATGGAGACTTGTGCAGCTACGACCTGTGAGCGTGCTAGGGTAGAGATCAAAAGGCCTAGACCTAGTGCCGGGATTAGAAAGGATCCAGAGACAAGCGTGAGAGCATACCAAGAACCTCTGAAGGGCACTCCGTAAACCCACACGGATAGCACAACACACATGGCTAGCGAGGCTAAAGCTAAGAAATAGTAAGGGATTAGCTTGCCGACAATGATGTCAAAAATGCTCACAGGCGTTGATAGGAGCGCCTCCATGGTGCCGCGTTCCCATTCACGTGCAACAACCAATGCAGTTAGCAAAGTTCCTATTAATGTCATAATAATTGCTAACGATCCTGGAATAAGGAAAAAGCGACTTTCAAGTTCTTCGTTATACCAGAAGCGGGTCTGCACGCTTGTTAGGCCTAGGCCTTGCAAATCGTCGGAAATAGCTTGTTGCTGCAGCCAAATTTGCCAGGCTGCCTGCACATAGTTTTGCACAAACTGTGCTGTATTAGGTTCGCTGCCATCAGCGATGACTTGTATGGGGGCGATATTGTCTTGTCGATTTCGAAATGCGGTAAAGTAACTGGGGACAACAACAAATCCCCGAATGTCTCCCGCCTCTAATAACTCTTGAAGTTCCTTACGGTGGGTTGCCATCGTGATATCGAAGAATCGCGAGTCGGTAAGTGATTGTGCAAAGCTGATGGCATCTGGAGATGTATCTTCCAAAATCAGGCCCACGCGAAGGTGATCCATGTCTAACGAGACGCCCACGCCATACAGAAACAGCAGAAGCAAAGGCAGCAATACGCTAATTAATATCGAACTTGGATCACGTACAATCTGAAGCGACTCTTTGATGATGAGCGCTTTTAATCGTCGTAAGCGTAGGTTATTCTCTAATGTCATCAAAACCCTTTGTTTATGCCGCTTCGGCGAAGCGGCGCTACAGCGTGTAAAAGAACATGATTGGGTTATTCTCCGTGTTCGGTGTCATACTTCTCGATTGCTTGAATGAAGGCATCTTCTAGTGTGGGTGAGGGGTTTTCCTTTGTGATGGCTTTTACCTTTAGTTCATCGGGTGTTCCTACAGAAATCAACTTTGATTTGTAAACCAATCCAATGCGGTCGCAATACTCGGCTTCATCCATAAAATGCGTGGTTACCATCACAGTAACGCCTTTTTCTACGAGTCCATTAATGTGATTCCAAAATTCACGGCGTGTGATCGGATCAACGCCAGACGTTGGTTCATCAAGAAAAAGAACTTTGGGATGGTGCATGACTGCACAGGACAGAGCTAGGCGCTGCTTGAAGCCCAAGGGCAGGATTTCGGCGTTTTCGGTTAGATGTGGTTTGAAGTCAAAGATTTCAATCATTTGAGCGATGGCATTAGCTTGCGCTTTACCTTGCAGGTTGTATACGCCGGAAAAGAAATTAAGGTTTTGACGAATATTCAAATTACCGTACAGAGAGAACTTTTGGGCCATATAGCCAATTTGCGCGCGAGCCTCTCCAGGAGCCTCTTGCAGATCGATACCGTTAACGCTTGCCTTTCCTTCAGTGGGCTTGAGTAGACCACAAAGCATCTTAAATGTAGTTGTTTTGCCTGCACCATTGGGTCCTAATAAGCCGAAGATTTCTCCGGGATGGATGTCTAGATTAATTTGGCTTGCGGCCGTAAAGTTGCCAAAGCGTTTAGTTAATCCATCGGCCTCAATCATTACAGATCGGTCAGCTTTAATTTGCGGAAGTTTTTCGGCTAATAATGACCTACCGCCAGGGCCTCCACCTAAAATATCGATAAACGCATCTTCAAACCGAGGTGCTGTGGGCACGATTTTTACGTCCGGTCCAGCATGCAAATCGGATAGTGAAATTGGCTTAGACTCTTTGGTAACAATGCGTACGTCTGTACCCTGAATGACAGCATCGATTACATTAGGAATATTAAGAACGTCAATTAAGACTTTACGGCGATTTTCCGTGATATTGGTAATTTTGAACACACGTCGTTCGACGCGTGCACATAGCTTCTTAGGGGCGCCATGATACAGAAGCTTACCGTCAGATAGCAATAGGACGGTATCGCAGCGTTCCGCTTCATCTAAGTAGGCGGTGCTCCATACGACGGAAATTCCTTCGTTGAGCAGACCTTGAACCATCTTCCATAGCTCGCGACGAGAAAGAGGGTCGACACCAACGCTAGGTTCATCGAGCAGCAGCAATGAAGGTTTCTTTAATAAGGCGCAAGCCAGTCCTAGCTTTTGCTTCATCCCGCCAGATAGAGCGCCTGCTAGCCTGTCCGTAAATGGCTTTAAAGCGGTGAAGGACAATAGCTGCAGAAACGATTCTTCACGTTCATAGCCAGTTACGCCTTTTAGATCGGCATATAGATTCAGGTTTTGTTGCACAGTCAGATCTTCATAAAGGCCGAACTTTTGCGGCATGTAGCCGATTAGCTGGTGAATGGCGTGAGTGTCTGTGCGCGTATTGTATCCAGCTACCCCAATGTTACCTGTAGTGGGAGCAAGTAGTCCTGCTATAAGACGAATTAGGGTGGTTTTTCCAGCTCCATCGGGGCCAGCTAAACCAACCATTTGACCTTTGGGTATGGTGGCTGTAATTTCTTGTAATGCCGGCGCTTCAACCGGATCAAAGACTTTAGAGACGCCATTAATTGTGACGACGTTCATTCGGGCTGCTTGAGAACGAGTTTTACGGTGACAGGCATTCCTTGGCGCAGTCCATGATCGGGATTGTCGGCGATGATGCGCAAGCGATAGACGAGATCGGTTCTGAGTTGAGTTGTCTCGACACTTTTGGGCGTGAACTCAGCTACTGGCGAAATGAAACCGACGTGACCCTTGTAGGGTTTGCTGTCTTTGGTATCGGTGAACACTTCTGCGGGCATACCAGGATAGATTTGACCGAGGTGTGGTTCGGTGATGTAGGCGCGAACCCATACCGGCGAGGTTAAGGATAAAGTGCATACAGGATCACTCGGTTTAACTACCGTTCCGGGTTCTCTAATGCGTGTGAGAATGACCCCATCAGACGGAGAGTAGATTTCGGTATCTCCGAGGTTAGTGAGGGCTACGCCTAATGCTGCTTCCGCTTCGGCTAGGTTAGCGGCTAGGACGTTGTGGTTATTTTCTGCAGTTTCGAAGTCTTCAGTCGATACGCCTCCATCAGAGACGAGCTCCTGACGGCGTTTTAATAGTTTTTCTGCGTTGGCAAGTGATAAGCGAACAGATTGGACGTTGGCACGTGCTTGGCGCACTTGATCGCCATAAGGCTGATTGTCTAGTGTGGAGACTAGGGCATCCTTCGGAACATGATCGCCCTCTTGAAAGGCTAGAGAGTTAATGCGACCACTCACCCGAAAACCCAAATCGACCTGTCGCACATCAACATTACCGTAGAGAACTAGCCTGTCAGTAGGTTGCCTCTGTTTCAAGGAAAGGTAGAGGCCTACAGCGGCTAGGATCAACAGAATTAGGACAACGACTATTATCAAGCGGCGCATATTGAATCTCCAAAGGAAAAATAATTATTTATGCGGGCTCTTGTGTCAAGTATATTCGCGCAGTAAGGTGGAGCTACGAAAAGCTTTCTTTGTCAAACAAGATTTGATATGCATCTATTAGACCCAAACCAGAGTGATATAGCATGCATGTCGAAAAAATAGAGTATTCGTGTGATAAGACAAAGCTAACTGGCTATCTGTTTCATAATCCCAAGATTAAAGAGAAGCGGCCTGCGGTGCTAGTGGCTCATGCTTGGCGCGGGCTTGATGATTTTGCCAAGCTCGAAGCGCAGAGATTAGCTAGTATGGGTTATATCGTTTTTGCAGCAGATATGTATGGGAATACTAATCCGATCGAGACCGATGATGAAGCTCGCAGCGTCATGCTGCCGTTATTTTTGGATCGCCAACTGCTGCAAAAGCGCATTGGTACGGCTTTTAACCTGATTTCACATCACCCATTAGTTGATCAAAAACGAGTGGGTGCCATTGGTTTTTGTTTTGGTGGCCTTACCGTCATTGAACTGCTCCGCAGCGGTTTACCGGTTCGTGGTGTGGTGAGCTTCCATGGAGTCTTAGGCAAAAAAATGGGCGATAAAATTGCTAATACCGTTCCAATAGCTTCTGGAGTAAAAGGATCGATTTTAGTACTCCATGGTCATGAAGATCCGTTGGTCTCTCATGAAGACATTCAAACGTTTCAAAATGAAATGACTGATGCCCATATAGACTGGCAAATGGTAATCTATGGCCACACATTCCATGCGTTTACTAATCCCGAAGCCCCAGGGGGGTCTTCAGGGCTAAACTATAATGAAGTTGCGGACAGACGCTCTTGGACGGCTATGCGTGACTTCTTTGATGAGATCTTCAAATTTTAGGTGCGAACATGTCACAACTACTGGATCCATTTACAGCCCTGCGATCGCTTCCAGGCCATGAAGGGGTTAAGTACTACTCCTTAGCAGCATTAGAAGAACAAGGCATTGGTAATATTTCACGGCTACCCGTGTCCATCAGAGTGGTAATAGAATCTCTATTGCGTCACTGCGATGGCAAACGCGTGAAGAGAGAAGATGTGGAGAGCCTGGTACATTGGAATGCCAAATCCCCAGGATCAGGTGATGTTCCGTTTATTGTAGCACGCGTCATATTGCAGGATTTCACTGGAGTCCCTTTGTTGGTTGACTTAGCAG
This sequence comes from uncultured bacterium, assembly GCA_964436955.1. Lineage (GTDB taxonomy): Bacteria > Chlamydiota > Chlamydiia > Chlamydiales > JAJFMA01 > CAMFKD01. The sequence continues at coordinate 40,148 of CAYTFC010000016.1, forward strand.
CTATGCGTGATGCAGTTGCAGAACACGGTGGAAAAGCAGCATTAATTGAACCACAAGTCCCCGTAGACTTAGTTGTAGACCACTCCGTTCAAGTCGATAGAGCGCGAACCAGCGATTCCTTTTTGTTTAACCTCAAGACAGAGTTTGTTAGAAATAGCGAGCGCTACGAATTTCTGAAATGGGGTCAACAGGCTTTTGAGACCTTCAAGGTTGTACCTCCAGGAATAGGCATTGTGCATCAGGTCAACCTGGAACTGATTGCCACCGTGGTAGCTGCCCACAAGGTGAATGGTGATACACTCGTTTATCCAGACACATTAGTGGGAACGGACTCTCATACAACCATGATCAACGGCTTGGGAGTTGTAGGATGGGGCGTAGGTGGTATTGAGGCGGAAGCTGCGATGCTTGGTCAGCCAGTAGCTCTACAGGTACCAGAGGTCATTGGCGTTTATCTGAGTGGTCAGCTTAAAAATGGAGTGACAGCCACCGATCTTACTTTACGCGTCACGGAGCTTTTACGAGCTGAAAAGGTTGTGGGCAAGTTTGTAGAATTTTTTGGCGAAGGAGCGGCGAGCCTTTCAGTTGCGGACCGCGCCACAATTGGCAACATGGCACCAGAATATGGCGCGACAATGGGTTTTTTCCCTGCCGATGAAAAGACTCTTGAATACATGCGCATTACGGGCAGAACTGAAGAACAGATTAGTCTTGTACGCGATTATCTCACTGTTCAAGGCCTATTTGGTATTTCTGGGCCCGGTCAATTGATGTTTACCAAAACGATAGAGTTAGATTTAGCGACTATTAATCCTTGCGTTGCCGGTCCTAAGCGACCTCAAGACCGCATAGATCTACCTGATCTTAAGGGGAAATTTGAGGAATTGCTAAGTGCACAACAGGCTGTTGGTGGCTATGCTATTCCACTCGATCATCGCAATCCACGTATTTGTGTGCATGCTGGAGGACATTTTTCGCTTTCAGAAAGTCATGATTCTGGCGGTAAGGCAACCTTAGGTCCAAATACAGCTGGTATGGGTTGGAGTGAGTGGGAAATGGTGGGCAATCGCCCAGCTACGCCTGCGGTAGCTGATCCTGGATATGTCGATGATAGCAACAGCAATCCCATAGTGTGTGATGTAGTTCTAGAGCATGGATCGGTGGTGATTGCTGCGATTACCAGCTGTACCAATACCAGTAATCCCAGTGTGATGATTGCAGCCGGTTTACTTGCCAAAAAAGCTGTTGAGAAAGGTCTTAAAGTCAATCCGACGATTAAAACTAGTTTGGCTCCGGGCTCAAGAGTGGTGACCGATTATTTGAAAAAAGCTGGCCTACAAACCTATTTAAGCACATTAGGTTTTGAACTGGTGGCTTATGGATGTACGACATGTATTGGAAATTCGGGCCCATTAGATGAACGTCTTGAAAAGGCTATTAAAGAGCACGATATCGTCGCAGCTAGTGTCTTGAGTGGGAATAGAAATTTTGAAGCGCGTATCCACAGTGCTGTTAAAGCAAACTTTCTGATGTCGCCACCCCTTGTAGTGGCTTTTGCTATAGCGGGAAGAATCGACATCGACCTAACTTTAGAGCCTATAGGTTATGGCTCAGATGGCAAACCCGTGTATTTGCACGATGTGTGGCCTTCATCGAAGGAAATACTAGAAGCAATTTCCAAGGCAATTCAGCCTGAAATGTATATAAAGCGTTACTCTGATTTTGATAGTGATAATCCTGTGTGGCAGGAAATTCATGTGGCTGGTGGCGCGCAGTATCAATGGGATGAAAAGAGTACTTACATCCAAAAGCCTCCCTATTTTCATGGATTCAGCCTCGACCTTCCTCCAGCCGCAGAGTACCATGGAATGCGCTGCCTAGCCTTGATGGGCGATTCTGTTACTACCGATCACATTTCTCCTGCAGGAGCTTTTAAGGCAGATTCCGCAGCGGGAAAATACTTACTTTCTCTCGGTGTTAAGCCGGGAGACTTTAACAGTTATGGTAGTCGTCGTGGAAATCACCACATTATGATGCGTGGTACCTTTGCAAACGTGCGTATTCGAAATCAGATGGCGGACGGAAAGGAAGGTGGTTTCACTAAATTGATACCTGATGGAACCATCACAACCATTTTTGATGCTGCGCAGGTGTATGCTGAACGCAAGGTGCCCCTGATTCTATTCGCTGGAAAGGATTACGGAATGGGCAGTTCGCGTGATTGGGCTGCTAAAGGAACATCTCTCCTGGGTGTAAAGGCTGTTGTGGCGCGTAGTTTTGAGCGTATTCATCGCAGCAATCTCATTGGGATGGGAGTTCTGCCTTTGGAGTTTCTGGGAGATGACACCCATGAGTCTCTGGGAATTAAGGGAGATGAAACTTTTAATCTACTAGGATTAGAAAGTGGACATTCGCCCCATCAAGAGTTAACTCTTGAAATCCGACGCAATGGTGAGACACGACAGGTGAAATTACTTTCTCGGTTAGACACTCCAATAGAAATTGAGTATTACCGTCATGGCGGCATTTTGCCCTTTGTCCTTCGTCAGCTATTGCAGGACGGTTCGGTGGAATAACAAATCCGCGTCTCTATTATCCAAACCTATCCTAAAATAAAAAAAAGCGTGTAATTTGATTTTTACGCAGAGACGCAAGAGACGGAGAGGCGCAGAGAGTCTTTTTGTCCCATATCAATACAAGCTTTCGTATGGCTCAGATGATTGCAGAATAGCTGCCACCAGTACAGCAGTAACAAAGCCCACTACCAGGATAGGGCTGGGTTGCTGCACTCTTAGCATAATATCTGCCCACAGTGGTGTGTTGAAGGTGACATTCAAGAGTGAATGAGTATACCAGCTATTAATGGCATGCAAAGTAAGCGTCAAATAGACCCATATTTTTTGCAAAGCGCCTGTTGAGCATAGTCCT
>CAYTFC010000017.1:0-42363 GCA_964436955.1 uncultured bacterium
TAGGATTTTTGGGAGTACACTTACACGTTGTAGCGCCGCTTCGCCGAAGCGGCATTGGGAAAATAGTCAAATTAAAATTAAGTGTATTTTGTTGAATTGTAGAGTTGTAATACTATTATGGAGTGTTTTGTGGTCTAAGTTATAATATTGAAATAAAACAACATGTCATGCTACTATGTGATAAAAACAATGTTTTGAGGATTTTATGCAACCAGTTAACATTCCACAAACTCACAGCTATTTGCCTCTGAGTTCGGCAGAAGAAAAGGTCGACCAAAAAGATTCATCCAATATGGCATCTTGTCACCATGTAAATGATGAGACATCTGCATTGATGAAGAATCTAGAGGGAGTTCAAAAGGAGAGGGAGCAGATACAGGCTACCTTAAGAAGTCTTACAAATTCGCTCGAGGTATTAAGTAAAAAAGAACAGGAAATTCTTCAAAGATTGGATGCGTTATCTAATCTTTCTAAAGAAGAAAAAGTAGACTCTGCTCAAAATGATTTAACCATAGAAGTAAGTCAAAATCAAAATTGCCTGATTGAAAGAGTCAAAAAGATATGTAAGATATCTGAATCTATTTTGGTTGTAAAATCGGATGAAATGGATACCTATACCGATAGTCATGGGATCGTAGAGCATTATCCCGTTTATGTGCTTGGTTCCAATGGCAATCAAACCAAAGTTAGCGAATTTCCTATTGATGAGAAAAAATTTGGCAAGATAGGTGATATAATTTTGGACGATGGCTGTGAATCGAGATTACTACAGATTGACTCGGATTATATGCAAAATTTAATCGCGTATTTCACCACAGACTTCGAAACTTATAGGACCGAGCTAAATAAAGAAAAGATTACTAATGGTACTTACCTAAACAAATATGTGCCCTTTGATTGTCAACGTTTTGCTTTCTCTGTGAAATTTGGTGAAGAGGGCAGCTTTTATAGAGATCTCAATAAAAGGATAGCGGTATTGGACTATAGAGACCACGCGCTGTTACCAGGCAACTTCTACTGTATGGTGGGAGAAAAGGCCGATTACGGAAATCAAGGGACATACTCTTTGAAAAGCGTCTCTATGCACTATTTTTTTGTGTTAGCCCATGATTTAGTTGTCTCAAAATTGGGTGGTGGTGGTGTTTTTTTTCAGTCACTCAATCAGATGAAGGCAGTTTATTATCCGTCAGATTTTATTAAAGGTTATGTGCGGCAGGTGTAAGTTTTAAAGACTAAGCTCTTGAATTAGTGCATCACCAGAATCGCCTGCGGCGCCGGCGCCGCAGGCGATTCTTTTTTTTGGCCATTCTTTTACGAACTATTTTACTGCCAAGAAGCAGTTCAATCTCGATAGTGTGATTGAGGAATTGCTTTTTGCCATCGAAACGATTTATTACTCGCAAACGTAAATTGTTTTGGTTGGGCCGCTTGAACACCGATCGTCGTCATCATCCCCGGCTTCACAAGGTATTTCTTTAGCCACATATTGACACACGTAGATATCTTTTTTTAAGCGCAAGGCATCTTCTCGGTGTAAGGAGTCACCATGTTCTAATTCATTGTTTATTATTTTATGGCATAGACTTTGGTATTTTCCATCACCTTTATGCATTGCAAATGATTGGAGGGCTATGAGATTCCACTCATTTGATTTCGTTTCTATGTTTTTTTCCACCGCATCCATGACCAACTGAAAATGCTGGGTAGACAATGATGTAAAAAAATCTTCGATGTCTTTTCTTGGCAAAGATTTTGACTTCTGAATTTCATCAGTAACAAATTTTACGACCATGTGGTGCGTGGCTGGAATGTTCACAAACAGGTTATAGTCATAGTTATATAAAGGGTCGTTAGGGTCAGTGATTTTTTTTGAGTGCATAGGGTTTGCTAGCATAATCGTGCATGCTTTTCTTGCGAATTCATCTTCCAAAGATTGAAACAAAGATGAGTAGAAACTGGTAACTGGAATGGCGTGTCCATGAGGAGAAAGGAGAGTCCCTTTTATCATATTTTCAAAAGTATTAATTGCGTTTTTTAAATCATTGTTATTTTGAATTTTCCAGTGAAAGGTAAGTTCTTGATCTGTTTGGTAAACCGGTTCGAGGGTTTTAATGGCACCTATTTGATTCAAAAGATTTGCAGCTGAGGCTATACACCCCCATCGTATATTGGCTAATCCTAGTAATTGAGCTTTTAGGACAAGGTGGTCTTTTTCTACGTCCTGTGAAATCCTGACTTTAGCACTATGATTTCTAAGAGGTATATTATAAGTGGCTGACATGTCTTTTGATGTCACGCTAAAACCGGAACGCATGGGATACTTTTCATCAAGTTCAGATAGTGCTAATTTGAAGAAGAGGGGGAGGTTAGATTGTTGAATATGATCGTGAGAGATCAATTCTTGGTTTAAATGGGCTACACAGTAAAGATGATTTTGATGAACGAGCGTGAAAAAATCTTCAAGGGTGACTGGATAATGCCTAGATAATGCCGTGGAGGCTCCTAAGATGGCAGCGCTCACTGAAAAGTTCTTAGAAGGTTTTAAATGTGTTACTTTTACTTCAGGAATTTTTAGAAGAATATCTTCTAAAGTACTTAAATATTTTGTGATGGGCCAGTTTTTATGAACAGGGATCTTTGTGGGATTGATTAAAATTTCAACGGTACCCTTCAGTAGCTGAAAATAGGGATGTAGCATTTGCTTAAAGCGCAAAACCTTCTCGTCATACTCAACGTTGGGATTTGACTTCATTGTTTTAACACATCGATCAAATACATCAACGAAATCCTCGATATTGGAGTAGGCTATTGCTTTACCAATGGGAGAGGTCACCGTCGCGAGATCAGCGAATGATCTCATTAAGTCGGCACTCATAGATTGAAGCTGATCCCATGCAAGATCATAAGTCTCTTTTTCGAAAAAGAGGTCGATGTGATTGAGGAAGTTTTCATTTCGTTTTCTGAAATCAAGCTGTCTATTAATGAATGTTTTGTCTTCGGCGCCGAACCCATCTAGCAACTTTCGTAAGTAGTTATCGGTGGGGGATTCCGGGACGAAGGGTGTTAACCATTTTGGCAGGGCCCAAGTTAGTTTCTCCAAAACGGATGGCGCGCTATTCAATGGTGGGGGTGCTTTAAAGAAGAAGCTTAGCCAAAACGACATGGTTTCGGATTGATTTAGGATAGTAACGAGCTCTCTCAATTGATGAATTTTTTCAGACGAAATAGTTTTACTTTCTATTTTGGACTCTAAAAAGAGTAGGAAATTCCACCAATTTTCACGGACTTCCGGAGTCAGTCCCTGATTTCCAAATAGAAGTAGATCGCTAACATGAGAATCATGAGATAACTGTTTTTGATAGTGGGTAAGTTGATTTAGGGCATCCAGCGTCGCCCAAATATCGGGCAATGCGTACTGATTAATGCCGCTTTGTTCTATGTCACCTAGCAAAAGGGATTCTAAGACTTTGATATGAAACAATGATTTTAGACGCTCGCTGCCTTGCTGTTTCATCAATACTTGGCGTATTTCTGTTAACGCTTGACCCAACTGTTTGTCGAATGTTTCCAGTGTTTTGCGACTGGCTTGATCGGTGATTAATCTGATATTAGCTCTGCAGTTCTGAATCCAGGGGTGGTGCTCAATTAAGTTGAGATATTCAAGAGCTTTAGTTGGTTCCGTTTCATCTCGAAGCGCAATTAAATGATTTTTAAGATTTTGGGGAGCTTTATGGGGTTGCTGATAGGAGCTAGGAAGCTTAGTTCCGGGGATGGAAATAGCTATTTTGGCCGGATGGGCGGCAAATCCTTCAGAGATAAAGTCAACCACATCCCCCTGTTTAATATCCCAAAGGTGAATTGAGCCGGTTTGCATGCAGATCACTACTGGAGTTTCAGGATTAATTTGCTGAATAAGGTGCTCAACTTTTTCTGCATTGGCGTTGAGACAAGGTATTCCCATGCCACTAAAATTCACTACAGGATGGGAATTTGCAGGTTCAGGTTGGTGAACAACAACAAGCTGATGCAGATCTTTCTGATAGTCGATCTCTGCTTCTTGTAGTTTAGCTCTACGCAGAATTTGCTCTGGTATGGTCAAAAGGAATGCAGAGGCTTTCCCTGGAACAACGGTCTCAGCCCGCACGCTTTCCTTAATGGGGGAGACTAACGTGGCATTGAGTTTGCGCCTATCAAGATAGGTGGCTTGTAAGGGTAATCGTTTTACAGGACGTGCCTGGACCGGGTATATGATACCTTCCTTTATGACGATTTCCATGTCAGTTGCTTCCCCAAAGAAGGCTTCTGTCACAATTCCCCAGTGATAAAGACGAGCGAGTAATTCTGGATTTAAAGCAGCGCTATTTTGAAGATGTGTGGGATTGTCTGTAGGCTTAAGAATGATGCCTTCGGAAGTCTCTATAGGCGCTAAACGCGTGGGTTTGTGTTGATTATCATATAACACATACAACTGATCAGGGTGGGCTGCAGAGATAAGAAGAAGAGCCGTGTCCGTTGCGATTCCTTGGTTGCCAACAACACCCTCGCCGTGACCGTAACTGGCGCTAATTCGCATGACTCGGAATTTCTCATCCCCAATATAAAGGGGCTCATTAGTAAATATTACCACTGATACAGGAATTTGATTAATGTTATTTCCACCGACGGACTCACCGATAAGTTCTTGTGACGCAACGCCTAGTTTAAGCTCTTGTTCGAATGGGTTTTGCTGAGCATTCATTCGGTTTTGAAGTGATGCAGATCCAAAATAGGAGCAAACAACATCACCAATGGCTTTGCTAAAAGCGTCTTTTGTAGGTAATACATAGGCTTTGCTAACATTACCACCAGCGTTAACGGATTCATGAGTGTCTTCCGCTCCTGAACTGCGTACCATTAAGTAATTTTCGGTGCCTTTAACTTTCTCCAGCCATGCGACTAGATCAGAGGAAAGGGAGAGGTTTTCAAATGCGTCAAAATGGCTAAAAGCTTTCTGTATAGATTGATGAATACTTTCTAAGTGATCAGTAACAGCGACTTCTTCTAAGAAACGTTCTCCTTCGTATTTTTCAAAAAGAGAGCCTAGGCTTGTCCAATGATCAAATACCTCTGGTGCCATTTTTTGTAGGAATGTTCGTATTGTGTCACTGGAAACCCCATGGGAAATAGGCACATTCAGTCCAGGTACATGTAAAGCTTCTGCAAGCATGGCTTGGCGTGCGCAATTGGCATGTTTTTTGCCGAAGGATTCAGATTCCTTTAAAGGAAGGGTGCTTGTCCAGGCGCTCATTCTCGCTTGAATACGTTTTTCGAGATTTGCAATCGCATAACATTGCTTATCGGCGGTTTTGAGCCAAGCTTCGAACGCTCTTGGGGATTGCCTGGCCACTGGCTTTTGGTTAATACTTGTAATCAGCTCCTGATGAAGCAAAGCAGCTTCTTCTTGAAGTGCTGCTAAAGGGTCTATTTCTAGGATCTGATGTCTAAGTTCGTAAGCTCGGTTAACCCCATTCTCTAGATTTTTTTGCGTAGTAAGTCCTTGCTCTTCGAGCTCGCTCCAGTGTAATGATGGTAAGGCTAAGTCAGTAGTCAGATCTGAACAGCAGGTAGGGTCTGTTTTCCATGCGGTTGCAAGGCTATTTTTAATCTCAATCCCTCGTTGCGACAGCTGCAGGGCAACGAAAATGCATTTAACGACTTCTTTGGTGCTTTCAGACCATGTTGAGGGACGAAATAGTCCTTGAAGTTTGTTACACATCCAACTGCTCTTTATGGGGCGGCGGTCGATGATGCGTTGCCACTCATCACTATTGTATGCAACAGTTGCTTGTACGGGATCATCAGAGGCTAGTTGAGTAACTTTTTTAACAGCGTTGGAGAGTGGCGCTATGTTAGGAACACTTCTCAGTCGTCTTAGCGAAGGGCCTACTCCTTCCGTGATGTGTTGCAATTGTTGAGCTAGCGCGCTGCCAAGAGTTTTGGCATCCTGTGGACTTGTTATTTTTTTATTCTTTAAAAGTTTTTGTTCGTTTTTAATGTAGCTAACAACATCTTCACTCCAGTCTTCAATAATCCAGGTAAGATGCAGCATCTCTGTTTGAAAAAGTTCACGCATTTTTTCGTGAACGATTGGATGCTTTTTACTTGCTTTAACAGTGTCGTATAAGATTTTTAGTTGATGCAAAGCTTTCCCAATCTCATGGGTTGCGGTTAAAGCATCGCTCGTTTGAGAGCCATCTAATTTACCGGTAAGTGCTTCTAATGCCTCGTCGAACGCTTCTCGTGCATCACTGTAAAGGGATAGACAAGAGGCGAGTGTCACAATGTCGGTCAGGGCGCTACGGATTTCTAGTTCGTCATTCAGCGGGATATTAAATTCTTGTAACGCTTGAATTGTTGTTAGTAATTGATCATCGCTGCATGAGATGGGTAACTCATCCTTTATTGATTTAATTGTTTGAAAGGATACGTTGTTTATTTTTATTTCGAATTCATTGCAATTTGTTGGATCTTTCGAATTAACGTTGAAAAGGAGATGATTGAAATTTGAAGGTGAGTCACTGTTAACAATAATCATTTTTTTTCTATTTTATGTGTTTTATTGTAGTTTTTGTTTTTTTTGTATTTTAAACGATGATTTAATATATTGCAATTTTTTTCATATAGTTTAAACCCGACTCACTATTGCCATCCACAATATCTCACGGAAGTATGCTAGTCCTAGCTAGGATATAGGTGGTAAGTCGGGTTTTAATTGATATGTAGTATTCAAAGATTGCTGCAAGACAGTCAGCCTTGATGGACCCCTATACAGAAAAATGACCGTATGGCAGGATAAAAATTAATTTTGTGAGTATGGTTCTCGAAAGTGTTTATGAGGAGACTATCCATGAGTTTTGCTAAAGGCAATCAGCACCTTTTAATTTGGGTGATTTTAGTTTTAATCATTCTCGTGTTTTTGATCTATTCTCATTTTGAAAATGCTAAAGGACCAACCTATGAGACTGTGCCAGTAAAGGAGTCTCCCACAAGCGAATCAACTCGTGTGATAGAAACCCCGCGACCGCAGGACTAGCTAGCTTACCGCGCGTGGTATAGTCTAGACGGCGGTTATCCCGTAGTCATGTAGCGATTAACAGAGCACTTCCAAAAAAAGTGGCATACCGTGAGCGAAATACTGGCGGCAGCCACTAAGGCCAGTAAAGCCCATTGCGATTGATCTACTAGAACCCGAGTAGGAACGCTCGCAATCATCCCTACCGGAAGCATTAAAAGTACAAAGTACCGCAGACCAGGACCATAAAGTCGGTCAGGTCTTTGTCCTAACTTGAAAAGCGTGAAATAGAACTCATGAAATTGGTCAGCTCGGGCCATCCATAGAGCAAGGGCGCAAAATAGAAAGCGCGTTGAATAAAAGACTGTCAAAGCCGCTAAGATGACGATGGGAAGGAGCCAAACACGATCCCATGTGAACGCGGGAATGAAATGTAGGCTCCAAGCCAGCCAAGCTGTTGCGAAGACAAGGTTAAGAATGTAGCCGCACTGTAACTTCTGACAAGCCATCAATTGCTGACTACTGACTGGTCGCAATAAGAGTAGATCAAGGTCACGTCGCACAACTCGATCAGAAAAAACATCGAAATTATGAGCAAAAAATACCATCTGAAAGCCATCAACAACAAATAAAACGCCTAGAAATACGCGCATTTCTGGAAGGCCCCATCCTCCTAGCTGATCGACATGGAGGTAGATAGCTTCAAAAAGTACGATTTGGAGAAGATACCAAAGAATATCGTTCACAAATTGAATGCCAAGGTTAACGGGAACCTGCAGATCAGCAATCGCGCTTAGTTTGAAAAGCGTCCATTCGAGCTTAAGCATTTTGCGAAAACCAGACATAGCTAGGCCCCTGTTCCGCTGTAGCTTCTGAGACCTTTGCGCCAGACAAAGCGGGCAATAAGCCCAAAAATAACAGCCCCGATGCCAAGACTCACAAATCCATGAAGGAAAGTTTCTGTTGAAATGCGTCCAGTAAGATACGCCGCGGGCAAGTAGGTACCACAACTAAAGGGAAGTTGAATCACCCATTCACGCATAGGTGAAGGAAGTAGGTCGAGGGGAAATAGTTCGCCTGTTAGAAACCAAATCGTCATATTTTTTGTGTTGTTCAGGCTGTAAACATGGTCATAAAAGAATGACATGCTGATCACAGCGAAGTGCAGAGAGAACATAACCGCCACATAGCTAAAACCCATCATTAATGCAGGAATTAGCCGGTTTAGGTGAAAGGGTAGATCCCAGATGAGTACAATCCCGATCAAGATAGGAACCGTGAGCACTGCGGAAATAAATTTTTGGCCTAATTGCTGCCCTAAATGATATTCGTAAAACGAGCTTGGGCGGAGCAGCAAAGTATTGACGCCGCCTGTGTTTATTTCGGAAATCATAACGCGCTCATAACGCCAGTTAGCCATCCCTATGCCTGTAACCAGCCATAGAAGATAGGCAACATAGTGCGGAGAGGTATATCCCCCGATCGTTTCACTACCTGAAGCGTCGAAAAGTCCAAGCCAGAACAGCGCCTCAACCAAAAAGGCTCCGAGCGGTATGAACAATACACCCATCACAAAATCCGCGGGATACATCGTTCTACTGATGATGCCGAGTTTTATGCAGGCTAGATTCCTTTTCAAGAAACACGCGAATGACATCTTCAAAATTGGGTTCTTCAATTTTCAGGTCCCTGATGGGCACCTGAGAGGTAATAACTTTAAGAGCTTCTACCAGTTCAACCGGCGATACTGACTTGTCGAAAGTAAACGTACCTTCTGGGATAAGAATATCGGGGGTCAGCTGAATAGGGTTTTTAAGGGCAATACTAAAATCGACGATCAGTCGCTTTGTGGAAGGGGTCAGTGACATAAAGTGATCGACGGTGCCGTCATAAGCGATGGCTCCATGGCTCATCAATAGAAGCCGATCAGCTAAAAGGGCAATGTCGTCCATGTAGTGACTAGTCAGGATAATTGTGACGCCTTTGCCCTTGAGCTCATCAAGAATAAACTGGCGGATACTCGTTTGGGCAACGACATCGAGGCCAATGGTGGGTTCGTCTAAAAAGAGGATTTTGGGATTATGTAAGAGGCAGCCAATAAGTTCCATTTTCATACGTTCACCAAGACTAAGGCGTCTTAATGGCACATGTAGGACATGGCGACAATCTAAATGAGAGGCTAAGTGATCGATGCGTTTTTGTGTGGCTAGAGGATCCAGATCGTAGATTGTGATGAGCAGCTGAAAGCTATCGATAGCCGGAATATCCCACCAAAGCTGGTTCTTTTGACCGAGAAGTAGGCTAATCTGTCGCAAAAATGCGTTAGGACGCTCCCAGGGAGTGAACCCAAGCACAGAAGCTGTGCCTTCTGTAGGATATATCAACCCAGAGAGAAGTTTTAAGAGCGTTGTTTTACCGGCGCCATTGGCTCCGATAAGACCTACAATTTGGCCGCTTTGAATTTCAAGATCTAGAGGTAGGAGGGCATGTTTGGTTTCTGTTTCGCGTTTAAAGATACCTTTAAGCGAAGATAGAAAGCCTGCTTTCTTTCGGTACACTTGATAGTACCGAGTGAGTTTATTAGTGGAAATAGTGATATTGTGCATGGTAATTCACTAAGATATAGAAAGCTAGCGATGATAGCAATACTTATGAGTCCAGGAATCAGCTTAAGGAAGAGAAATGCTATTGAAGTTTAAACCCGACTTGGGCCCGGTAGCAAACGGCACGTCTGGCTTAAACAAATCTTAATGTTATTAGTGTATCGTGATTAGGTAAAACGAGGTTTTTATGATTTATCTGCCCACATCAGTTTCGTCTTATTTTGCCCCTCACTGTCAATTGGCACATCGATTTTCTAAGGGACATGTCTCCCTTTTGGAGAATGTTACTATACGCCTGCAGCACCTTGTGAAAGCTGTGAAGGCCTTGCCTGAAGCGCTTTTCCCTGAATGGGACTTTCCCCACAATACTGGCGGTTTGAGAGCTTATATGCGATCTGGCGGCTTTAGGTTTAATACGCATGTCAAATGGGTGTTTTCCCCAAGTTGGGCCGCACAATCGGCCTATAAGCAGGAAAAACATCGCATCGTATGGAACGTTTTTTGTTTGGCGTTGAAGGGTTCTGTCGCGACAGCTGTGACGGGGCTGGCATGCATTGTTCCGGAGTTAATGCCAGTACATACAGTAGTAATGGGAGCTGTTACAGTGTTAGGAGCATTTTCATACTCCAACCTAAGAATAGCGCTGGATATAGGGAGATTGCTTCCTGAGAATTTAACATGGTCTCTTATTGAACTAAGTCTGTAATGCCCTGCGACGCGGTCTAGCGACGCTACATGTTCTGTTACACGTTGTAGCGCCGCTTTGCCGAAGCGGCATTAACAGCCTACCTGAGCTATTTCCCAACTTTAAGTTGTTCTGCGATTTCGACCAGGATAACAAGATCATAATAAGTTTCTTCACCTAGCGCAGTAACCTCATCATTACAACCCATAAGCTTATCAGGGTGGCATATCAATGCCAACTTTCTGAAACTTTTTTTGACCTGATCTAGGGTCCAATTCTCATCAACTCCGAATACATCTTGAATAAGAGCGTTGTATTCGTTCTTAAGGGTCTTAACTTTGGCTTGCGGCTGCATATAGCCGAATTTACCTGCCGATTTTAAGGAGGCCACTGGTCTTCTATACAATTCAACTAAGCCCATATTTCGATCTATAACCCCTTGTCTGGTGATGATAACGGCATCAATCTTCTTAGATTCAATTTTGTCTCCAATTTGAGTAATTCCTTGGAGATGGTCCTCGCAAGTTTCTAGTTTAGTTTCGCTTGCATTGTCTTGTTCCAACTGCGTTGCATAGCAACAACAAGAAAAAATACCCATCATTACTGTGGAGCAAAATGTAAAAATTTTCATCGCGACTCCATTTTAGGATGTTTTTTCAAGGACCTTTAAACACGCTTGTAGATTAATACCCTTACCTAGCACAGGTTTCCAAAGGTCTCCTGTTTTTTCTAGGCGCTTAAAGATGGTTCTGATGTTGAATGCCTTTGGATCCAGTCCATTTTTCACTTCACTCCATTCCAAAGGGGTAGAAACCGGGGCATGCGGTCGTGGTCTGATGCAGTAGGGGGCGGCAATTGTTTGTGATTCGCGATTTTGTAGGAAGTCCAGATAGACGCGATTTTTTCGTTTAGTAGGTTTTCGCTCTATAGAAGTGACATCAGGCATCCTTTCATGCACCATGGTGCAGATTAGTTCAGCGAATTGACGCGCCTGATCTTGCGTGTATTTTGCTTTTAGGGGGACGCAGATATGTAGGCCTCGTCCGCCAGAAGTTTTGCAATAATTCGCTGCGCCAATAGCATCCAGAAGCTTATGCACTTCATGAGCCACTTCCACAACGGTGTTGAAATCGACGTCGGCTGGGTCTAAATCGACAACCAAAAAATCCGGTCGATCAAGAGATGGAAAGTGACTTAAGAAGGGGTTAAGTTCTATACATCCTAAATTTGCAGCATAAAGTAAGCTGCTTTCGTCTTGTATGAGCATGTAATTGATGTCATGAAACTCTTCGTAGTGTATTCCCGGAACTTCTTTTTTGAAATTTTTCTGAAAAAAAGATTGCCCTTCGATACCATGTGGATGGCGATTCAGGGATTCTGGGCGATCTTTGAGATAGGGTAAAATTGTCGGAGCGATATGGTGATAGTACTCAATGACATCACCTTTGGTATATCCTTCTTCTGGCCAGTAGACTTTATCTAAATGGGTGAGATTGACTTCCATCATGTTTCACGCACCACCTGCTTTGCGGGTTTATCGATTCGCAATCCCTTGAACGAGGGGTGACGCATACTGCCATCCTGAGTCCATTCCGTAAATGCAACTTCACACACGAGTTTTGGCTTGACCCAGGTGACCTTTGAGAGGCCCTTGGGTTCGTTGCTAAGAGGGCATTTATCGGTTATTAATGGAAGCATCAGTTCGTAGATATTTTGCAGAGTGCTTTCCGTGAAGCCTGTGCCAACATGCCCAGCAAAGAGCAGCTTTTTTCCCTTGTAAACGCCTAATACAAGAGCTCCAAAATGCTGTCGGCTGTTGCGCGGTTCCGTGAAACCGCAAATGACCACTTCCTGCCGTTTTCCGACCTTGATTTTGAGCCATTGATCGCTCCTGCTACTTTCATAAAGACCATGTCTATTTTTTGCGATAATGCCCTCTAAATGCTTCTTGGCAGCTGCTTGAAAGAACTTTTTTCCTTCTTCTACGATGTGATTTCCATATTGCAGATTGCTGATTCCGGCGTCTTTGATCACATCTCGCAGCAGTTTTTTTCTCTCTTCTAACGGGACGTGTCTTAAGTCCTTACCTTGATAGAAGAGCAGATCGAAAATGTAGTAAACAGGAGTCCCCTCTAGCGACTTTTGAAAGCCTTGCAGCAGCTGAAATTGGGCGCGCCCTTGATCATCTAGGAGAACCACTTCTCCGTCAAAAACTGCAGAGATTTTGAGCTCTTTGAGGCTCTTGACAATTGTAGGAAACAGCGTATTGAAGCTCTTAAGATTGCGAGAATAAAGCTCTACTTTAGTTTGATTCACTTCTGCTATCGCGCGATAGCCATCCCATTTGATTTCAAAAAGCCATTCAGGATCATCAAATGGCTCCTCAATCGATCGGCAGAGCATTGGTTTAATGTCGTGCGGGATGGCGGTTTTTTCGCCAAAAGTCACTTCCTTTTTTCCGATTTGCTCCATCGTTCTTTGAGTGAGAATGGACTTTTCCGATAAATGAGCATCTTCGGTTGCGAACTCATCCTTTTTCTTAATTAGAAGCCACGATTTTTCATCTTGCTTCATCCGGACTAAGGCAAAGCGACCCTTAAGCTTGGATCCGTGGAGTTCAAACTCAATTTTCCCGTTATGTAAACCGGCTTCGAGTTGCTTACTGCTGTCGCTAGGTAATCCTGAATAGGTACCCTCATCCCAGACCATTACAGTACCAGCCCCGTAGTTTCCCTTAGCGATGATTCCTTCGAAAAGGCGATAGTCCATCGGGTGGTCTTCGACCATGATAGCAAGGCGCTTATCAGCAGGATTCAACGAAGGCCCTTTAGGCACCGCCCAGCTTTTCAATACCCCGTTCAGCTCGAGTCGAAAATCATAATGCAAGTGACTAGCAGCATGCTTTTGCACAACGAAACGGCGCTTTTCCTTAGGGCTTTTTCCTCTTACACCTTCGGGTTCAGGAGTGTTCTCGAAGTTTCTTTTCGTTTGATAGGACCGTAAGGTTGTCATGCTGATCGCCTCTGTCTTTTCTCTTTGGTGGGTTTAAGACTGGCTTTTAAGGTCTCGAAAAGATCGACAACTTTGGTAGGTTTAGCTGCTTTGGCTGCTTTTGGGACCGGAAGCTTGCCTTTTGACTTATTCTTGATCATGTCTCGAAGTTCGGCGGTATAAGTATCTTTGTATTGGGAGGGGTCGAATTCTTGGGTAAGTTGATTCACCAATGCGATGGCCATTTCCATCTCACGCGCCGTGACTTTTTCTTTTTCCGGAAGATCGAAGTCTGCGATAGATCGGATTTCCTCTTGAAACCGTAGCTGATTTAAGACAAGGAGGTCGTAGTAAGGTTTGATGATGACTAAATGTTCGCGATTGCGAAAGACGAATTTGGCTACGCCCACTTTCTTTGATTTTTCTAAGGCTTGGCGTAGCAAGTTAAAAGCACGCGCAGCGCCTTTATCAGGCGTTAAATAGTAAGGCTTGTCGAAGTAAACAGAATCAATTTCTTCCACCGCTACAAACTGATCGATTTCAATAGCAGAAGATTTCTTGGAGCTCGCTTGCTTAAGATCAGCCTCGGTAATGGGCACATACTGACCATCTCCGATTTCGTAGCCTTTAACGATGTCTTTCCAAGCAACCTCCTTACCGTCCGCCTTGCAAATCCTGGCGTAGCGAATAGGGGAAAGATCACTTTTGTGCAACATATCCAGATTTACGCCGTGATCGCTAACGGTTGCAGAATAGAGCTTTATAGGCACATTAACGAGTCCAAAGGCAATGGAACCGCTCCAAAGGGGTCGCATATAGCCTCCTATGGTGATGTAGCCTTACCGTAGCATCAAAAAAATCCTCAGACAAGAAAAAACGAAGCGGCCGAAGCCACTTCGTTTATGAGTTGAAACTATTCAATTCAATTACTGAATAAAGCCTTCGCTTTTCAAAGCCCCGGCGATTTCAAGCAAGTTGCTGAGGTCCCAATAGTTGTTATGGCAAAGCACCCTAACCTCTTCCGGGCAAGAGGAAACTTTGTCCGGGTGGAACGACATGGCTACTTTTCTGAACTCTTTTCTGACCTGAGTGTACGTCCAGTCTGCATCTAAACCAAACGCCATTTGGATAAGGTTTTTATACTCAACCAGAAAGGCTTTGAGTTTATCACGCGGACCCATGCCAAGCCATTGTGTGTTACTGGAATTTCTTGTAGTAGTTAAGAGCTTATTGCTAAAGAAAGTTAGTAGATCTGTCTCCTGTAAGGCTGGAGCTATAAGATTAACTGCTTTTATTGTTGGTTTTCTGATCAAGTCATTAAGCTGTTGGGCTTCTATAAGTTTTTGCACACAGTCAATGATAAACTTCTTAGATTCAGGCATAGGAGTTCGTGTTGGCGTAGGAGTGTTTACAGGGAATGGCGTTTTTAATACGGTTCTTGCAGGGGTTGGAGTGGCTGTAG
This sequence comes from uncultured bacterium, assembly GCA_964436955.1. Taxonomy (GTDB): domain Bacteria; phylum Chlamydiota; class Chlamydiia; order Chlamydiales; family JAJFMA01; genus CAMFKD01. The sequence goes on from CAYTFC010000017.1 coordinate 14,793, forward strand.
AACTTTGTGTACTCTCCTTACTAGCATTTTGTTCTTTTAAAATGGCTTCTTGCTCAAGGCGAATGCGTTCCGCTTCTAGTTTTTCCGCATGCTTGGCATTCTCGTCCATTTCCTTATTAACTTTAATGATCTTTTCTTTTGCACGAACTTCTTCATTCTTTAGTTCTTCTTCTTGAGCACGATTTTGCTTTAACTGCTCTTTTACTTTGGCAAGATCTTCCTCAGTCTTTAAGTTTTGCTTAGCCTGTTCAAGCTTGGAATTTTGCTTTTCTAACTCAGAAAGTTGATTTTGAATGATCGAAATTTCTGCACTAATGGCATCTTTTTCTTGCAGCAGAGCTTCTAAGCTCACTACAACTAAGTTGTCGCTCGTCGTGAAGTTTGACGGTACGTAATCCTCTAAGGCTACAAAACCGTTTGACGTATAAATGTAACCCCTGAGATTGCCATTTTCGTCCAAATTCTGAGCTAGCTTACTCCAGGAGAGTTTGCCGCTTGGAAATACGAACTTCAGCATCTTGTTTTCTATTACCATTTTGTGTCTGAAGCGAGGTAAGTCTTCATAAATGAAGTTAACATCGACGAATCTTTCAAAAGCCGTATTATTAAATACTCTGACGTCCACTCCCATCATAGTTGCTCTAGCCTTGCGCTGAAGGTCTTTAGCAGCAGAGAGACCTGGGTCAACATCAAGCGCCTCTTCTGTGTATTGGTTAACTGCTTCCGCCAAGCTTTTTGAAAGTGGAAGCTGGTTTAGATAGTGGATGATGGTGGCGTAATCCCCTGAGTGGCTATTTAATTCTAATAGAATATCGCCATGAATCTCATGGATATCAATATTCTGACCAGCGAGGAGGGCATTTTCTAATTTGAGGGCATTATTGTCCGATATTTTAGAGAAGTTGTTTCCGCTAATAGTCAATGTTTCAGCATGGCTAGCGCCTAAAAGAGTGCTGAATAAAATTGTTGAATAAAGAGTTAATGAACGAATCATGCGATTTAAATTCCTGATTTTTATAGTTATTTATTTTGTAATTAACCATTACATGTAATGTTATCTATTTTGTTAATTTTTTAAAATTAGTTTGTTTAATGGCCTAGACCTTTTGATTCCCATGCGTGCCCTTCATCGGCAGCTTCTTCTGAAGATGCATCCCAGTCCCAGCCGTCCATGAAATCGAATTCTTCGTCAGAATAGTCTCCCTCTTCGTCCAGTAATAGAAATGGAGAAGTGTTAATTATCCCTTGACGGGTGAGTGTTTTATGGGTCATTTTTTTGTAGGGAGCGAGCAGGGAAAGGTCTAGCTCGGTGTAGTAATCTATCTTTTGACCATTACCCAACTGTAGAATTGGTCTGCCGTAGGGGCCAGGAATAAACTCAATATTATACAGTTGTATTAAACCGGAAAGATTATTGGAGTAAATCCAATGACGAAAATCGGGCCAACGAGTAACGCCTTTTACATTAAGGTTTAGCTGATTCGCTACAGCTTGGGCTAGCCCCTGATTCTCTGGTGAAGAGTTTGGATCGTTGTGAATATTGTCTCCCAGACGGTCACGGAAATACTGCTCAGCATTTCCAGCTAAAACTAAGTCGTTTGGATATTTTTCCAGTAAATCCTTTACCATTTCCGCGACTTCTTGAGCGGTGGCCCCGCTTTCTTCTTTAGAGTCCATGTCTACGTAGTAACCTGCGGCTGATTTTTGAATTCCGATATTGCCTTTAGCGTGGTGAGCGATAGCGCTAACGACTTTTCGTGCCGAAGCCTGGTCATTTTGTTGGATGGTGTCGGCCCAGCCTTGGGTTCCCATCATCAGTATAATGGAAAGGCTAATAATTAATTTTTTCATTATATTGTCCTTATTTGATTTAATTAAATCAGTTTTTTTTGTGTTTTAGTATTTTATTTTAACCTGTAATTTTATTTAATTTGATACTTATTGTCAATTAGTTAATTGATGTAATACGAAGAAAGCTGTTGACAGTTTTTTTTCTTACGCATACAAAGTATGTTTTATGAAGCTTTTTGAATTCTAACCAGTCCTCATACAGTTGAGGAATCATTTTGGAGCTGAGTATGTTGATAGAAAGGATGAAAACCGCCCTACGAGTCCTGACCGTCGCTAGTGTCATAGGCACTGCGGCAATGGCAAACGCAATCGCGACTACTAGTGTAAAAGCTCAGGGGATGGCAGGAGCAACCTTGGCATATCCGATTGATTCCGTAACTCCTTCATTAAATCCAGCTAACGTGTGTCTACTGGACAATCGCTTTGATGTTGGTGGAGGTGCCAATACCCACTGGAAATCTCTTACATTATCTGATCGTCCTGCAGTTCCTGCGGACTTGCAAAGCGGAACCTTTAATACACGTAACCAGTGGAATGCCGTAGGTGAAGCAGGTGTGGTATCCTGGTTTGACCCGTGTATTGCTGCAGGTATTCAGTGGAATAACTATAACATTATCAATACTCGTTACAAGACCCAGCTAACGGACTTCTCTGGACTCGGTATTGGCGGCGCTCCGTTAGGGACTTCAGCGGAATTTGATTACCGAGTAGAAGAACTTTCCTTTGCTGTGGCCTATCGTCTTAATGAGTATCACAACATTGGTATTGGTCTAAATCTCTATTTCAGTTGGCTAAAGATCAATGGATTACAACGATTGGCAATTCAATCAGTAGACCCAGCTAACTTTACAGATCGCGGTCGAGATAATGCGACGGGAGTAGGTGTTACTCTAGGTTGGACAGGCCTCATAGCACCCAATCTATTTGCTGCGGCAGCCTTTAGTCCAAAGGTCAGCATGGAACGTTTTAAGGATTATAGTGGCTTTCTCGCCGACGGTAAGTTAAGCATCCCCGAAACCTGGCGTTTCGGGTTAGCCTATGAAGCTTGTTGTACAACAGTGTTTACTGGTGAGTTTGAGTTCCGACGCTACTCCAAGATCCCCTCCTGGTCGAATGACTTCCCTGGCAATTCAGGTGCAGCCTTCCCCACAATCTTTGGTACTAACAATGGCCCAGGATTTGGTTGGGATGATCAGTGGATCGCGAAATTTGGTGGGCAGTGGAGTATGAACGATTGCGTTACCTTGCGCGCTGGTTATCGCTATGAGCAATCTCTGATACGAGGGGGTTCTGCTACGTCGACGACTCTTAACGTATTGACAGACGAAGCAATGGAGCACTTTCTAAGTGTGGGCTTCACTTGGAATTTAGATCCAGGTATCGAAATATCCTATTTTAGTGAATACGGCTTCCGTGGAACTAAGAATGGACGCTTCCCACTAATCGGTACCAGCCCTACTGTGGCGCCAGACTTTGCTCCAGCGAGTACAACCTTTAAAGACTCTGCTTATGAAACTGGCCTATCTATCGGTTTTATCTACTAGCCCTACTCATAGAAGCCGGGAATTAGAAACAATTCCTGGCTTTTTTTATGATGCTATCTAATTTTTTTATAGACAAAAATCCTATTCGTTCGGTAAAATTGAAGCGAAAACGAATTCTAATGTAATAAAACGAGTGTTTTCATGGATGTAAGTACAGGAAATTTGGGGACCAATGGTTACCGCAGTAATGCATATGGCGGTGGTCGCTCGATAGGAAGTTCCGGTGGAGACGATCATGACCGTTATGCCACAACATCATCCCGGTCCCTGAAATTTGGGGATTCGCTTTTAGTTGGCGCTCCGCTTGCGCGGAAGGTCACTCCTAAGACTCAGGTTGACCCTAAGCAAACCCTCAAGTGGTTGGAGCTGGGTCGTACCATTTGTTATTCACTTGCAGCCGTGGCAACGTTTGTGTTTGGTATCATGGCACTTCAGCCTATTCTTCTTCCTCTCTTTACCTTTGGTATGTGTTTTTCTGGCGGATTCGCCGAATGGATGGAGTTTTCGGGTGCTGTTCTTAAAATTAGTTTAGTCCCAGCGGTTATCGCATTGGGATGTGGGTGGACGGGTTACTTCGTTCAACGCAAGGCTAAGGCACTTGCTAACCAGTTGAAGCAACAAGAAGAGCGCCCTGGCCCTCAGTTTTCTCCTGCTTTGATGGCTCGTCTTAATCAAGCCTCTTAAGCATTGTCGTGTATCATCATATGTAAGGTTATCCCTAAAGCTAGCCACAGCATTGTGGTTGGATGGGAAGGTGATTACCTTCGCGTTCGTCTTGCGGCTGTTCCTGAGAAGGGTAAAGCTAATCAAGCTCTCATTCAGCTTTTATCGGAAATTCTTCATATCCCTAAAAGTCATTTATCGTTTGTTTCTGGTGAAACTAGTCGCCTAAAGCGTATCCGCATTACTGGTTTAACTCTAGATGAAGTGCGTTTAAGAGTTTCTATACAGTAATTCATATTTACTAAGTAAAATTATAATTGATATAATATATATAGGTTATGTTAATTAAAATAATATACTTGGTGTTATGTATGGTTAACCTTCCTGGAATTGGATCATTCGATTGGAGGAGTTTACTTGGCAGGAGCGAGGGCGTTGATAAGGTTAAGGTTGAAATTAAAAAAAATAGCCAGGGAGTCGACGAGCTAAAAGGGATAAAAGTAACCCCTGTACCGCCTAAAGGAGCTCCTCGGGGAATGGTAGTTCTCAATTTAAGCAACGCAGATGTCATGGTTAAGGCCAAAGAATTAGCTAGAAGCATAGGCGTAGACACCAAGGCGGTGGTGACTGCTGGTAAAAACAACGCTGTGGTTAGCTTAATCAACGATGCATCCGGAGTCACTAAGGAACAGGTTAAGCAGTTACAAAAGGGAACCGGGTTATCTAAACGAGAGGCGCGAACGATGGCCATTGTTACGCGCGAGCTGGCAGATAAAAACTCTATTTTAGGTGCGGTTGCAAGTCCAAGGGCTAAACGAAATACCTATAGCATTCCTAGAACAGTCGAAAAAGGCCCTGATGGGACCGTGTTTATGCATCTTAAAACGCATGGCCGTGTCAAAAGCCTTGGGCAAGGCTCATTTGGAAAAGTAACTCGTAGCCTTCAAATAGATGCTAAGGGAACACCAAGGATGGTGACGCTAAAGACCCAGAAAAGGGATATTGAGCGAGCTCAACAGGAAGGCAAAATCATTGAAGTTATTAACACTAGCAAGCATGCCGGTAGCCGCTTTGTGCTACATAGCATCAGTTCCAGTAAATATGAAGGCAAAAAGAACATAGATAAATATGGTATCGTTACTGAATTTTGCGATAAGAGAGAATTGTCACATAACAAACTAAAGAAAATGCCCGAGTCTCAAAAATGGGAAGTGTTTGAAAAGATTTTAATGGGAGTGGAGGCTGTTCATAATGCTGGTTACGTCCACAGAGATTTAAAGCCTGGCAATATCTTGCTTAAGTCCACTCCTTCTGGCGGACTTGAGCCGCGTATTGCTGACTTTGGTCTTTCCAAATCCAAAGGAGAGCGTTGTGGAATAGGAGGAACCGATACACATATCCCTGTTGATCAATTGCTGTTGGGCAGACAAACCAGGGAGTTAACGGATAAAGTGGATAGCTGGTCATTAGGAATTATTGCCTTACAAGAGTTTGCGAATGTAAGCATTCCATGGCTGAATGATGAGTATGGCGAAATGTATATGATGGCAGTAAAAAGTGCGAAAGAGGGTAATCCAGCCCCTCTTGAAAAGATGAAGGAAGGCCTTATTAAATCTATTAATTTCAAAAAAATCAAAGAGCCTAATATTCAAAAAGCTGTTAAGGGCTTACTGGTGATTAATAGCGATGAACGCATGTCTGTTACCGAAGCTCGCGAACTCATTCGCCTTGGCATAGATAAATTGAAGGCCAAGGAATCTCCTTCAAGACGACGCTAGAGCATTTTAATTCTTTAGGATGTGTACTCCAAAGTCATTGGAGGAGGACGAACCTAAAAAAGGGACCTAAGTAGGTCCCATTGAGGCAATTGCAAAAGTATTTCGCGTGTTATACAGCGATTCGACGTTTGTGAACCGTACCCGGGATCGCGAAAAACCCATTCTAGAAGGCTCAAAACGGCCCAAATTCGGCAAAAATTGAACATAAAAGAATTTTCAACATATTTATTGTCAATTATGCAATTGCCTCCATTCGTCACTTTGGTCCCTCGTCCCTTATGTCTTTTTAATTGAAAATCTCTTGACAACATATAGTGAGCAAGATTATGTATCTTGCAAAGCTCATATCGAGCGTAATGAAGATCTTTGGGAATGGAAGTTCGCGGCTCAAATTCATCCTCTTCCGGTTCTTACTATTCGCTTCCTTCGAGTGGTGGCGGTTCTTCACCCCAAACCTTCAATACAACGCCACGTCAGCGGGATCAGATCGAATCCTTTTCAAGCCATCCTCGCTACACCCCACGTGTATCGGTTCGTCAGCAACCGTCACATGAAGAGTTGTATAAGCGCTGGGGTTCTATACGTACAGCGCTTTTGTGGTTTGGCGTGGGAGCGTTGTTGCTCTCTCTACTACTCACCAGTTTGCCGATTTTGGCTATTATATTTAGCTTTGGTACTTGTCTGGTGGGCAATTGTCAGGAATGGTGGGAGTTCACTTGTTCTGTATTTGGCGCCAGCCTATGGCCTGCCGGAAGCTTTGTGCTTTCGACAATCGCATGTGTAATGGTGAGTATGCGCATGAGCAAAATTGCCTATGCCATGCCGCAAGACCCTATGGCAACGGATCCGTTGCGTTTTCTAGCTCGCCGTAAGTAGGGCTACGTTAAAACCAGACTGTTGATAAATTTGATGTCGCTTTTGTGAAAGCTGCTCTTTCGTTGGGTCTGTCTTATCCCAAAGTTCATGAACAAATGTTGCCGATTCAAAAGCAGGATTTATTTCTGGGCATAGGTTGATTAACACCTGTGCCTGATTGAGGTTTAATTGCGTGGTAGTGATCACCACAGCTGCCGGTAGGGCTTCCGTGGCAAAAACGTGAGGAACGAATGCTTCGCTGGGATGCTTCCAAAGTAGCTTGTCGATGTAGTCTGCAGCCTGTTGATTCGGCACCATGATAATTTGTCTTTGTGCCTGATGGAAGTATTTATGCACAAGTTGGCATACGCAGTTGATTTTCTGCTTAGCATCTAAGACCTGCCAAAAGGTAATACTTGGCTTCATAGTATTGTATCCTCAGCGTTACGTAGCACCACGGAAGGAGTGATCACTCCGCAAGAAATCACATACTTTAAAGCATCTTCGATTTTAATGTCACATCGATGAGTTCGTCAGGTTTACATAGAATCAAAAAACCGGACGTTGGGTTAGGCGCAGTGGGAATAAAAACCGATATCAGATCGTTTAGAATTAAAGATTGAAGTGCGGGCATTTACCAATATAGGGGTTGTTTTTAACACGAAAGCGCCAGGGGAGCTTCGCATCTTCGCCGGCATAGTCTATGCCAACTCGTGGCCCAGCGATGACCTCAGTCGGTTTGATGATACGATTTTCTGCAATCCAGATGTGCGGCCCTGGGGTCATTTTCTATTATGACGCTTATTAGACGACTTGCCTTTATTGGAATGCTTACGTCTGTTGTGGGAGCGATCAGGGCGATCATCTACCACAGCATGCTCATTGGGCTCGAAATGCTCTTCAAGAATGTCCCATGAGCTTTCCAACAAAATCAGGTCGACGTCTTGCAGTGTGACAGAAACGCGATCGCCGGAATGATAGATACGTCCAGTACGTCGGCCGCGCAGACGCATGCGTTCCTCTTCAAAGACATAATAATCAGAGGTGAGCTTGGAGATATGTATGAAGCCCTCAAGCATCATATCGATGACTTCCACAAACATGCCAAAAGGTTTTACGCGAGTGACAACTGCATCATACTCACGCATGGGCTCTTTCTCTTTGGTAAGGGAAAGGAGGCGTAGCTTCTTGAGCATGACAACGCTAGATTCAGCCTTAGCACTGAGTCTTTCTTGATCGGAACAGTGCTTAGCAATGGCTTCCAAGTCCTGATTAGGCTCCTCTTCGCCAAATAGAATGCGATGGACGACAAGATCGACATAACGTCTGATGGGGCTTGTAAAGTGGCAATAATACTCTAAGCCTAGGCCGTAGTGTCCAATGTTCTCTGCGGAGTAGATGGCTAATCGCATACTACGAATATAACTAGCGGCCAAATAGGGGCCATAAGGAGTTGTCAGAGCTTCTTCGAAAAGCGTTTGTAGTTCATGCGGAGCCGGCTTGTCCGAAACTTTAAAGCCGAAGGCACCCGCGATCACTGAAAAATCGCGAAGATTTTCTTCCGCCGGCTGATCGTGAATGCGGTAGGTTAAACCTTTACCCAGGTCGGTAAGGTGCTTGGCAACGACTTCGTTTGCCTTAAGCATGAATTCTTCGATCATCTGATGCGTGATATCGTACAAAACAACTTCTGTACCGGTAGCATTGCCTTCTTTATCTACTTTAACGACCAAGTCAGGGAGGGCAAATTCAATGCCGCCGCGGTCATAGCGTTTACGTTTAAGCAGCAGGCAGAGCTCTACCATAAGTTCTAAAAGAGCTTTATGAGGGCTTTTTTTGACCCCATCCAACACTTCCTTAGCTTCGCCATAGCTGAAGCGCTTAGCGCTGCGAATGACCGTGCGCGCGATGCGATATTCTGTCATGTCGCCTTTAGCATCGAATGTCATAAAGACAGACGCGGTGAGACGATTGACTTCAGGCTTAAGGCTGCAAAGATTATCGGACAATTCGGGTGGAAGCATGGGGATGCATTGCCCAGGGAAGTAGGTGGAATTACTACGACGTTCGGCTTCAATATCCAATGCCGAGCCGCGTGTCACATAATAGGATACGTCGGCGATGTGTACGCCAAGCTGGTAATTTCCACGTCGGTCTTTGGTCAAGGAGATCGCGTCATCGAAGTCTTTAGCGGTATCTGGATCGATGGTGACGATGGGTACTTCGCGGAGATCTTCGCGTAGCTTAATTTCCTTAAGCGAAACACGTTTGCCATGGGCTTGTGCTTCTTCGATAGCAGGCAGAGGGAATTTGCTGGGTAAATTAAACTCTTCAATAGCTGCAGAGATGTCCTTGGAGGCATCCGAGATATGACCTAAACTGTGAGAGACTCGGCCATAAGCTGGCTTTGAGGGAGTGCCCCAATCATCGATTTGAATGACGACTCGATCACCAACACGCAGCTTGATGTCGTCTGCTGGTGTCACAATAACGCTCTTATCTTCACCAAGAAGGGGGACGTAAGCGTTTGCATTTTCATTTCTATCGATCGAGCGGATAATTCCACCGATATGGGTGCGGCTGCGTTCGAGAATGGTCAGGACTCGGCCTTCAGGTCCCTTCTCAGAGATATTCTCATGATTTACCAAGACCTCGACGCGGTCACCATCCACAGCATTCTGGGTGAGATGTTTTGGCACAAAGATGTCTTGGGGGTAAGCAACCTTGTCTTCGCATTGTAGGAACCCAAAGCCCCTTACATGCACACGTATAATGCCTGTGGCGACGCCGCCCCCCTGAGCTCGTCGTGCAAGATAGCGGTCATTGCTGTGTTCTAAAACACCACTAGCCACTAAACGCAGTAATACCTCTTTAAAGAGGTCGTAGTGTTGTTCAGAAATATCGAGCTGACTACGCAATTCCTCTTCCGCTTGTGGGCGGTAGGAACGGCCAGTGACATATTGCTGAGTTACCTTTAAAATATTGTCGAAGATGCGTTCCTCCCTGGATCTTTTCTTGGGTGGACGCTCTTTTTTAGTCTGAGATTTTGGTTTCATAGCCATTTCTACCATTGTAAGCGAATTCAGTGAAAACCACAAGAGCGGAAAATCGTACGTATGCTAAAGTGTTACCATCATTAAACAAAGGCAAGGTCATGGCTATCAAACCCGCTTACGATCATCAAACCGTCGAAGCCAAATGGCAAAAAAAATGGCAGGACAATCGTACCTTTAAGAGCGAACAACCTTCCAAGAAGCCCAAGTACTATATTTTGGATATGTTCCCTTACCCATCGGGATCCGGGCTGCACGTCGGTCACGTTGAAGGCTATACCGCAACAGATATTGTGGCTCGCTACAAGCGTATGAAGGGTTTCAACGTGTTGCATCCTATGGGATGGGATAGTTTTGGACTACCAGCAGAGCAGTATGCGGTGCGCACAGGTACCCACCCTGCAGTGACTACCACGCAAAATATCGATAACTTTAGACGTCAGTTGAAAGCCTTGGGCTTTAGCTACGATTGGGATCGCGAGTTTGCTACCAGTGATCCACAGTTCTATAAATGGACTCAATGGATCTTTACCAAGCTATATGAAAAGGGCTTGGCGTATGAGGCAGAAGCTAGTGTGAACTATTGCCCTGCTTTGGGCACCGTATTGGCCAACGAGGAAGTGGAAGATGGACGATCTAAGGAGGGTGGGCATGTAGTTGAGAGACGCCCCTTGCGCCAGTGGATATTAAAGATCACTGCTTATGCAGATCGTTTGATTCAAGATCTCGACTTAGTGGATTGGCCAGAGAGCTTAAAGAAATTGCAAGTGAACTGGATTGGACGTAGCGAAGGGGCTACGGTAGATTTTGCAGTATCTGGTCATTCAGATATCATTTCGGTATTCACAACACGTCCAGATACATTGTTTGGTGCTACCTACATGGTCTTAGCGCCCGAACACCCGTTGGTTCAGCAGATCACTACTGATGAACAAAAAACTGCTGTAGAAGCTTATAAGAAGGATGCGGCGGCGAAAAGCGATCTTGATCGGACAGAACTTGCAAAAGAAAAGACCGGCGTTTTCACAGGTGGATATGCGATCAATCCCGTGAATGCGACGAAAATTCCGATTTGGGTGGCGGACTATGTTTTAATGAGTTACGGCACCGGTGCCATTATGGCTGTACCGGCGCATGATGACCGCGATTTTGAGTTTGCACATGCCTACAAGCTACCTATCGTGCAAGTCTATGATCCCGATATTGCAGATGAAGAGCGTCAGAAGGTGCGAAATGGTGAGCTATGCTGGCCAGGAAACGGCACATGTATTAACAGTGCGAATGCTGATGTGTCCCTGAATGGCCTGCAAACAGCTGATGCCATCAAAACGATTACACGGTATTTGGAGGGCGTTGGAAAAGGCAAATTTAGTGTCTCTTACAAACTTAGAGACTGGCTATTCTCCCGCCAACGTTATTGGGGTGAACCTTTTCCTATTCTGCATTTGGCTGATGGCACCAAGCGTCTTTTAGCGCTTGATGAGTTGCCACTACTACCTCCAGAAATACAAGACTATAAGCCTTCTGGCGACGGCCAAAGCCCACTAGCCAAAGTGCCGGAGTGGGTAGAAATTACCGATGATAAGACTGGTCAAGCAGCCAAACGCGAAACACATACAATGCCGCAATGGGCTGGTTCATGCTGGTATTATCTACGTTTTTGCGACCCTCAAAACGATGAGAAGGCTTGGGATATCGATGCAGAAAAGTACTGGTTACCGGTAGATCTCTATGTCGGCGGCGTGGAACACGCTGTGTTGCACTTGTTGTATTCTCGGTTCTGGCACAAAGTTCTGTATGACTGTGGTTTAGTCACTACTTTGGAGCCGTTTAAGACTCTTAGAAACCCTGGCATTGTGGTCGCTCGTTCCTTTCAAAATAGCTTTGGTGCCTATGTCGAGCCTACGCAAGTTCGTGAAAAGGATGGGCGCTTCTTCCATACTCAAACGGGCGAAGAGCTGCGCATGCAGATCGAAAAGATGTCTAAGTCTAAACTCAATGGAGTCAATCCAGATGAAATTGTGGAGGAATATGGCGCCGACAGCTTACGCCTCTACGAAATGTTCATGGGACCTTTGGAAAAAGAAAAGCCTTGGAACACAGATGCTGTTAATGGTTGTAGAAGGTTTTTAAAGCGCTTTTTTGAGCTTATCATCAGCGATAAAGTTACTGATGAAGAATCTCCTGAAGCGACGAAGCTTGGCCATCGCCTTGTTTATGGTGTAGGTAAGGATATTGAGGCGCTTCAGTTTAATACGGCCATCGCCAAAATGATGGAGTTTATTAACGATTTCCAAAAGCTCGATACGTATCCGCGTTCGGTCCTTAAAATGGCTGTGCAGTGTTTATCACCATTTGCCCCTCATGTGGGGGAAGAGGCATGGGAGCTGCTGGGATGCCAAGAAAGCTTGAGTTATCAATCTTGGCCTGAGGTTGAGACGCGCTATCTACAGGACGACATGGTGACCTATGTTGTGCAGGTCAATGGTAAAGTCCGCGGACGCCTAGAGATGCAACGCGACCAGCAGCAGGGCACTGTGTTAGCAGCTGCACAGAGCGATGCTATTGTTGCGAAGTATATCGATGGGAAAGCAGTTCAAAAGGTGGTTTTTGTGCCTAACCGTCTGTTGAACATCGTAGTTTAGAAAATGACAAAAAGGGAACTTAAGGGGTCACAAGAGCGGTTATTTTGTCCCTTAGAGATAATTGCATAAGTGACAATAAAATTATTTATTCTTTATGTGATTGATTATTAGCCGCAAAGCGGCTAAAAAACCCCAAAGGGGTTAAAAAATAATAGCCATGGGTAAGACCTCGAAAGAGGTCGCAACCCATGGTAATGGCAATAAATTCCTGAACCCCGAACGGGGTTCAATATTCTTAAAATCTCATCTAAAACATATTGTGGGCGATATTGAACCCCCGTCGGGGTTCGAGTTCTTCTCGCACTTTCCATGGGTCGCGACCTCTTCGAGGTCTTACCCATGGCTAATTACATCACGCCACTTTGTGGCGCTATTAGCCACTTTGTGGCTCATTATCAATTACATATGACACCAATTATTTTATTGTCAATTATGCAATTGCCTCCTTATGTCCCTTTTTCCTCGTCCTTTTGGTCTTTCGGGTCCTTTACGTCCCTTTCTCTGTCCCTTTGGTCCTTTTCAAAGTGAACCAATCCGGTACGTTTTGCCTTTTTTAGAAAGGACCAAAAGGACAAGGGACGTAAAGGACCAAAGGGACCAAAAGGACTTAGGATAAAGGACCAAAGGACAAAAATAACGGCTTTTGATTAGCTAAGAGCAAGTCAAAATTTTTATGAAATACACAAAAAAGAATAAGCACTCACCCGAAAGTGAGTGCTGACAGAACGACGACGAACGATCAAGCAGCTTATGCCTTAATAAATCCTGGGCCTCCGCCTCTTGGGCCGCCACCCATTCCACCGGGCTTCATACCTCCTGAAGAAGGACCGCCAATCTGTGGTGGAGCGCCTGGCGCATTTCCTGTTACGGCTGTGGGCTCGCGTCCTTCGCAGATGTCGCTGCAAATCTTGCGCCATTTTTCTACTGTCTCGACATAGAGAGGGGCAAATGCTCTTAGGGCTGATGGAACTGCGTGTTCCATGTCCAAAGTGCAGTGAATAAGAATCAATTCTTCTTTCACAGCAACACCAACGCCGCCGCCAGCCATCTGGCCGCCAAGCATCGAACCTTCCAAGAGTCTTTCGTAAAGCTTAAGCTTGGTCTTATCATCGCGTGGAAGACCATCTAGCAATGGGGAGTAGAGATAAAGTCTTTTAGAGTTTGGTTCATAGGTGAGGTGCAGAGAAAACTCATCGTCTATCCCAAGGATACACGTGTTGTTTTCGTCAAACTCCAAACCTTCCAAACCGAGTTCTTTTCCGAACTCACTGAGGTTTTCTTTTGCGTTTTCAAATGACATAGTTTCCTCCTAACAGTTCGTCGTGCTCCCCTTTTAGTCGGTCACGTCTTGTTAGACGCAAAGGATGTTGTCAAACTTCCTTGAGCTTATAATCGTTATAATCATGCCCGATCGAAGAGAAATTGTAAACCCCAATCACGCATGTTTTGCTTGATCGACCTATGTTAAGTGAAATTTGACCGATAAAAGGTAATTTCATCTCTTAACAACCTTTATTCTATATTCAGTGCTATTATTTCGCAATAGAGTGAAAATAAATGAAGCAGTTTTTTGTTTTTTATTCGTCGTTTAATAGCCATTTATCGACTTGTTGTTGAAGAGTAGCTTGTTTTTGTTCTAATATTATCAGCCTCTTGTCAAGTTGATTGACCAAATCATTTACTTGGGCGAGCTCTTCTTTTAGCTCGGTAGAAAGACCGCTCCATTTCCAGCGCCCGTGATTTCGTTGCGCCATGTTTTGAGCTAGCAGTTGAAATTGCTCAATAGGGAAGAAATCGGGGGTTTCCTGGAGTTTTCTCAAGAGAGTCGCCATCACGGTTTCCGCTCCGGAAAGACAGGCTGTGATGACGACATTGGGATTTTGTCCTGCGATGTAGCGTAGGAAGCCGCCGCGACGAATACTCAGGCTTTCTTGAAGTCCGCGTTCTATAAATTGTTTTAGCTCGTGTGTGATAGATAAAAATGCGTGGATTGTCGTTTGTTGTTCTTGAATAGTTTGTCGCGTATCTTCGAATTCTTGCCAGCGAACTGCTTGTTTGGGATCGCGTAGGAGGATCCATTGCTTGAGGCGATTTCGTTCTGAAATGAGATCTTCCTCCGTTGTATCCTCGATTTGGTCAAGCCAGCGGTCTAGTTCAACCCGTTTTTTCTTGAGCAGTTGCAGAGATTCCGTTTTAAAGTCGGAATTTTCGCCGCTGCGTCGAGCCTTATAGATCTCTGTATCGAGCTTTTCGATGGCATTGTCGACCTCTTGGCGCAGACGCTGTTGAGTTTCGCGCTGTTGCATCCAGAGTTCTTGCTCTCGCAAATGAAGGCGCGCTTGATTCAGTTGGTCATCAGTAGGAGTAAACGACATAATTTCCTGTCTTCTCAACATTTCGGGTGGGTGCTATGCTGGAGCAACAATGAATTATCCATAGCTCAGCATAAAGAGGAAGCAAGATGAATTTTATTCAAATCGCAGGACATCTAGGTACCGACGTTGAAACACGAGTAACCCCCGATGGACTAAAGGTTTCATCGATCCGCGTAGCAACGAATCAGCGGCGTGCCGGACGGGATGAAACAGTGTGGTGGCGTGTGACACTTTGGGGAGATCGTTGGGATAAAGTTCTTCCTTACCTGAAGAAGGGGTCTAGCATTATAGTGATGGGTGAGTTGCAGAAACCTGAAATTTATAATAACCGCGATGGACAACCACAGGTTTCTTTGGATATTCGTGCTGAAATGGTACGATTCAATCCATTTGGCAAAGGTAGCACTGGCGAAGGTCATCAAGGCCAGCAGCAACAACAAGGTGGTTATGCTCCTCAAGGACAGCAACAGCAGCCACAGACCTCTTTTGGTCGTGCGCCAGCTGAGGCAGCAGTTTCCTATCAAGACCCTCATCACTCTGCAAATATCCAGGATGATGATTTACCGTTCTAACGATTGAGGCTGATTGTGCAGATAGTATTTGCTAAGCGCTGGGAATCCCGTCCTAGCGCTGATTTAGTTGCCATTCCGTTTTGGAAAGGTGAAAAGGGAGCTATTTTAGCGTGTGATGAAGCGGAAATTCCCCAGCTACCGCAGGCAGCTGGCGAAGATTTTTCGGGCGATAAAGGCCAATTTTGCACACTCTATAACAATGATGCGCCCGAGCCGCGAGTTGTATTGATGGGCCTTGGGAAAGTTGATGAGGTGACCCCTGAAACGGTGCGTGCTGCCTATGCAGCTTTGACGAATTTGTGTCGCGAGAAGAAGCTTCAAAAGCTTAATATCGCCGTTCCTCAAGTTGTTAAACAAGAAATTGCTGGAGCACTTGTAGAAGGCATTTGCTTGGCTAACTATGCTTATAGTCAGCGCAAAATCAAAAAAGGCACAAAAGAGAAAGCCAGTCTCACGAACTGCACGCTCATAGGCTGTTCAGCAGCAAGTCAAAAAGCAGCTGTACAGGCTTCAACAATCTGTTTGTCAGTGGATTTTGTGCGGGATTTGATTAACGGCAATGCTGATGATGTCACACCGCAATATTTAGCTAAGTGCGCGCAGGATATCTCCAAAACTCATAAGTCCCTTTCTGTAACAGTGTTTGATAAGAAACGCATTACGAAAGAAGGAATGGGGTTGATTTTGGCGGTGAATCGCGGTGCTGCTGTGGATCCACGCTTTATTATTTTGGAATATAAAGGAGATCCCAAAAGCAAGGACCGTACCGTTCTTGTGGGCAAAGGCGTCACGTTTGATACTGGCGGTCTGCAGGTGAAGCCACACACTGGCATGGAACACATGCGCAGTGATATGGGCGGTGCTGGTGTGGTTTTGGGAACGATGAAAGCCATTGCCGAGCTTAAGCTCAAGGTCAATGTTGTGGGAGTCATTCCATCAGTGGAGAATGCCATTGGTTCACTCGCTTATAAGCCTGGCGATATCTATCATAGTTATAATGATACCGCTGTGGAGATTGTTCACACGGATGCTGAAGGTCGATTGATCTTAGCAGATGCCCTTTCATATGTTGTGAAGAACTTGAAACCGACGCGAGTGATCGACATTGCCACATTAACAGGCGCTGTAATTGTTGCTTTGGGCGATGAAGTGGCGGGCATGTGGAGCAATAACGACACTTTAGCCACGGATCTTGCCAAGGCTGGCGAAATCACATACGAACGTGTGTGGAGGCTTCCGCTCGTAGAAGAGTACAAGAGCCAACTGAAGTCAGACCGTGCAGACCTTAAAAATACTGGTGGATCCAGTGGTTCGTCGATTGTGGCGGCGTTGTTTTTGCAGAATTTTGTGGAAAATGTGCCTTGGGCTCATTTGGATATTGCTGGAGTGCGCTTCTTGAATGAAGCTAAGCGGTATCGCTCAAAAGGGGCCACAGGATATGGTGTGCGCCTGCTTTGCGAATACCTCATGAACATCAAGAAGTAAGAATGAAGGACAAAAAATAAGCGTCTCTTAATTTTTTGTCCTTTTTTAATTTTTTTTAGGAATTTTAACGTAAAGACACAAAGACGAAAAGAGGGACCTGCGGTTAGACATAGGTTTTAGGGATTTTTTCTGGCCTGAGGGCCAGAAAAAATTGCCTTGTTATCCTGTCTTCTTCTAAGTCCCTGAACTTTTTTATCAATCCACCGGCCTTTGCGTTTAAACAAAGAAGAATGGGTTTTTCTCAAAACATATTTTGGCAATCGGTGGACTATGAACTTTCAGTTTCAGTTTCGGGATAAGATTCGGGTTAAGGTAGAGGGGACACTCCCAAAACTGAACGCCCTGTTACAAACTCATCCTTGGTTTACGTTATCTGATAACGATGCTTATGAGCTTCTTTTCAGCGACACGATTACCCAGGGCGATGGCAAAGTACCTGTCATAATGACCTGTCCCGATTCCAGCGCCATTACCTTGATTCCAGAGGTCAATGGTGGCATCCTTGCAAACGTAAAAGCCCCCATTCGTCTCACTCATCCGAACGGAATTATCACAGCCTTGGCTTTGGCTTTGAAGCCGCTCGAAAATGCGTTTGGCGTGGCCGATGTTCATGTCGCAGCATTGTTACCGGTAGATGATCTCTCAATACCTAGTTTAGATGTGCTCGATAGTGCTTTGCCTGTTGTCGATGACTTGGGTGAGCATTTACGCCATAATCTTCCCCCACTACTTGGCAAAACAGCTTTGCGCCTGGACGCACAATCGGTGCGTATCGCTGTGTCAGAAGGGCTAATGCTTCAGGTTGCAGTGAAGCTCCTGGAACCCGCAACTGCGGAGCAGATAATCGATGCCTGGAAGACTTTCCAAGGACTCTATGTCAACGACGATCTCCCATCAAAGCCGCTATATCCTTTACATTTTTTCCCTGAAAAGGGATTCCCGCAAGTACGTCTGCACCGCACTTTTCATAAAGGTCAGATGGTGAGTATTGGTTCACTCCAGCAAGGCTCCATTTTTGATCATCAGTTCGTGCTTGTTTCAGACCCAGAAATGCGTGGTCCGATCGGCGGGGCCATTCTTAATGCTGAGCTTTTGGTGAAAAAGGGCTTGGTATACTGGTGATTCTTAGTTAGATAAAATATTTGATAGTTTTTTGGTGCAACCCTAGGAGCGTCATGCTATATCCGGGTTATCACTAAAAAAATATTGGATAGGATAGCGGACCATGGTTAGGTATGCACTGATCTGGGTTTTTTGGATGGTTGCGGTTTCATTTACTCTCAATGCAGCCCCGGCTGGTATAAACCCGCTAGAAAATGGCCCCATTCATGAGGCCTGGGCTACCAAGGTCACCGGTACCTATATCCTTGAAGCTGTACCTGTTCAGCCTCCAAAAGAGGTGCTAGAGCACATTCCGCCCCATAGCGAATCGGGATTAGAGTGGATTAAAGGCTATTGGAAATGGCATTCCACTCATGACGACTTTATTTGGGTTGCGGGTATTTGGCGTCGTCCTCCGCCCGGACATCAATGGAGTCCCGGTTTTTGGACAGAAATAGCAGACGGATGGGTGTGGATACGCGGCTATTGGACCGATCTGAATCAGGATGAAATTCAGTATATTGGAGTTACCCCGCCAGATCAACCTGACGAAAATCCTGGCAATCCACCTAGCGATGGCTACTTTTGGGCGCCTGGTTACTATGAATATGACTGGGCTATCAAGAGCTATTCATGGTTGATGGGTCAATGGCAGGTCTTGGATCCCCACTGGATTCTTGTTCCCGCACATTATGTGTGGCGTCCGGATGGATGGGTGTTTGTGGCTGCCTATTGGGACTGGCCTGTGGATTATCGAGGTATTGTTTATGCGTCGCTTTGGATTGAGCCGGAAGTTAGAGAGATTGTGGAATATGTTCCATGGATTATTATTGATTCATGGGATTGCATGCAGCGCCTGTATGTTTACTATCCGGACTATCCATGCTTTTTCCATCATCATTGGCATTATTATTCTGATCAATGGGAAAACTGCGGCTGTACGCCATCTTGGTGGTATTCCCCTACTTGGTGGTGCTATAACTGGCATCAGTGTTGGGCGTTATGGTGGTGGTATTGCCATCCTGGTTATCCTCAGCCTTATTGGATGACCGACCAAATGGCAATGCGTATTGTGGCTCCGTCAAAGAATATTCTGAATAAATGGCATCAGGTGGCCACTCCCCCGTTTGTCACACCAAAAGGAGTGGTAAAACCATCTGTGCTGTTAAAAGCATTGGGACAGGTCACCGATCAAAAGAATATTGGGAAAATCAAACCCATACTTCCTAACAAATCGGGTGTCTTACATAACATGCAAAATGTTATCGATAAGCAGACTAAGCTTCCCAAACATATCATTAAACCGATTGGACGTCCGGGTAATCGTCCAGTGATGAAAAAGCCGGATATTAAGTTGGATAATACTGCGGCGACGTCGCAGGTAAGAGTTAAGGGCTGGCTGCCTGGTAAGATGCATTTGCCTACTGATGCCATCAAAGGCTTAAACGATAAACTACATCCGCGGGCACCTGTAGAAATACCTCATGTGATTCACATACCGAAGGAACCCCCCACACGATTTCCAAAGCGTCCACCAACTAGAGAGATCGAAATTAAGGAACATGGACATGGAGATCGTCCTCCTTTCATAGATCCTAGAACCTTAATCAAGGGTCACAAAGATATCTTTCCCGGTCCGGGCCAGAGGCAAGATGACACTGAAGGCTCCCAAACAAGGCCTCCCTTTAAGCGCATCATCATACATCCTCAGGATCAGGGACAGCGGCATCAGCAAGAAAGCAAACAGCGGGTGACGCCTCCTGTCAGACATGTGATCAAGTCGCAAGAAGGTAGCGATCCTAGGGCGTTGTAGGGGTGCTTTGGCGAAGCGGCGCTGTATACAAAAGGACCAAATAAGCTGATGCTTACTTGGTCCTTCTTAGTATCTCGAAGATTCTTTTAAAAACTATCTTGAATTTAAAATTATATATTCGCTGTAGCGAATGTCCTTACGGAGTTTTCGATTATAGTGACGTACTCCGGTTGGTTTCGAATTTGCTCAGCTACTGCAGCTAAGATATTAAGCACACTAGTTTCTTGGCCTAAAATACCATTCTGAATAGTATGCTTTTCAGCTTTTCTTTCTAAATCTCTTGAATAAAACACAGTCTTTTGTTTTTGAGACAAATTTGGGGCAGACCCGTTTAAAATAGTGGCTGCTGTTCTAAGATTAGCTTTCATTTGGTTATCTAGATTTAAGTTCATTTTAGTATTAAATGTATTTACATCCATTTTTCTAATGAGATAAGCGACTGTCAATATCGACACGCGCTTGACCATCTCTTGGCGAATATCCGCAGCTGATTTTCTTCCGATTTTTACCGGATTATTGATTGCAGCTTGTTGTGCTGCCCTTGCTTGATTAAGTTGCCCATTCGCAACATTAGCTTCATTTTGAAGCCTATTGTAATTTTCTAATGCTTCGTCTTGTTCCCTAATTAACTGTTCCAGATTTGGCCTTCCTGCGTCGTTAGCAGGCAAGTTTTGTAAGGTATTCTCAAGAATAACTTTTACTTGGTTGTTAGGTGCTTGAGCAGCTTGCAGGCGGCCTGCCGTTAATTCTTGTTGCCTTTGGGCAACGGCAACTAATTCAGCATGGTTAGGCCCATTGCCAACCCCATCGCGTGCGTTTACGGCTTTAACAAAGTTAGGCAGAGAACGGTCTCTAATTTTACGATTTAAGTGGCCAGCTTGAACCACTGCGCTAAATATTTCTTGAATACTAGCATCGTTTGGCAAATCTGGGTAAACGGGTACCATTAATCTTGCTGTCATAAGTTTCCAGGCACCAATAAAACTCATAGTCCCTAGAGCTGTTGATATTAGGCCCAAACTTGCAGGTCCTAAAAACGGAACCGCGTAGCCACAGATGCTAGGCGTTAATGTGTCTACAATACTTCCCGCATAATATTGCCCTAAGCGTAGAGAGGTTCCTAAAAACGGAACCGTGTAGGCACTGCTGGGCGTTAATGTGTCTACAATACTTCCCGCATAGCGTAGAGAGGCTAATCCCAAAAACGTTGTGAATTCAGAAGTAGCCTTGTTAGTCAGTCTATCTAGCGTCCTTCGTTGTTTTGTGAAGTCATCGGATACTTTATTTGGAAGAGTGAAAAATTTTGGTTTGTCATTTTTTAACCAGATACTACGGGCTAACATGTTAAAAGGGGCGAAGAGACAGGTTCCAGCGATCATACCCTGAGAGTACCAGGTTGCGGCAGTACCTATGAGCTTTGGAACAGCTGACATTGCAGATCCAATTGTCTCTCCCGCGATAAATCTAATGGAAGAAGCGATTACCTGTTCCGCAATAACAGCCAAAGTAGCCCAGCAGGCCGCAGTTATAAGTACCCCATTTTTACCCAGCAGTGCGCTTGCAATAGACATGACCTTGCGTGCCACGCTTGCGATTAAGCCTCCTATGTAAGACAGTGTGCCATAAATGGGGCTACATGCGTATTTTACGATTGCAACCACGCCTTTGGTTAATGTGGATGCAGTATTAATTAGAACAGTGCCAAGTGCCACAATAGTATCGATTGCAAAGTTTGGGTATAACCCAAAGTCTTCTAATAAGTCCATTATTATTTCTTTGTCGATACCACCGCCTGTTTTATCGATCATAAGTTCTACAAATACATCCATTTTATCCTCGTTAGTTTTGTTGTTGATATGTTTTATGTTATCTATATATGTGGTATACTAATCTTATGTCTTTATTTAGGTCAATACGCAAAAACTTATTAAAAACGTGTTAAGGAATGGTTAATTTTTTAAACTTTATAGATTGGCCTAGTTCTTGCATAGTATTAGTATGAGTTAACCATGGAGTGAAAAATGACAGAAAAAAAAGAACCAGATAGAGATCCATCAGAAGAATTGTTCTTTCGCAAAGGGATTACTGATAGAACTAAGATACAAACTGCGGAAGGTTGGAGGCGTACATTATTAAAGGTGCGCGATGAAAAACGAAAGAAAGGAAAGGTCGCCCCTAAGAAGTAATGATAAAATGGCCTGGATAAGGCTCCATATCGCGGTAGCGATAAAAGTGGGTAGCCCCGCATGAAGCGAAGGCCGAAAGGCCTGAGTGGAATGTGGGGGCCATGCACAAAAAGACATCCGAGTCGCGGAAGCGACGACAGTAGAGTTGTGTCCTTACGCTGCTTCCGCAGCTAAAAATGTATATCGTCCTTTTCCCCACATTCCGCTCCGGCCTTCGGCCTTCGCTTCATGCGGGGCTACCCACTTTTATCGCTGCCGCGATATGGAGCACTTAATTCCTTAGGTAATAGCTTGATTGATGCAACTACCTCACTTAGTCCATAATGTGTTATAGCTTACTTTATGGAGAAAAAGTTACGCGTGGTGATCATTGTGCAGGCTCGTATGTCGTCTACACGACTGCCTGGCAAGGTCTTAAAGTTAGTTTTGGATCGTCCCATACTGTCTTACCTGATCGAACGGTTGCGTCAGGTAAAGCTGGCGGATGAGCTTGTCATTGCTACGTCGGATCAGCCTGAAGATGAGCCGATCGTCACCCTTTGCAACAAAGCTAAAGTTCATGTCGTGCGTGGCAGCCTCAATGATGTGTTAGCGCGCTATGCGAAAGCAGCCGCAGAGTCTGACGCAGATGCTATTGTACGCATTTGTTCGGATTGTCCGTTAATTGACCCTACGGTGGTCGATGAAGCGATTTCCTTTTATTTGCAGCATTATCCGAAATATTCCTGGGTTTGCAACGCGGTAGAGCGCCGCTATCCGCGAGGCTATGAGGTGGAAGTTTTTTCACGCGAGGCCCTGGATATTGCTGCGGAAGTAGCAACCGACCCAGATGAACGCGAGCACGTCACTCCCTATTTGTATCGTCATCCTGAGCGATTTGGTTTAGGTAGTGTTGTTGGCAACGTTAATTTGGGCAACGAGCGATGGGTGCTGGATACTCCAGAAGATTTTGCCCTCATTTCCCGCATTTTGACCGATGTTTATCCTGATCGACCAGAATTTCGTACTGATGATATCGTTGCCTGTTTGCGGGAGCATCCCGAATGGCGCGCACTTAACTCCCACGTTCCACAGAACAAAGTATCAGGATTTCCTGGAGAAAGAGACTCATGACACGGCTTGGTGATCCCAACTACGTTTATATTATTGCAGAAGCAGGTTCAAACTGGCGCATGGGCACTCCTGAGCGCGATATGACCATGGCCAAAACACTGATTGATGTTGCTGTAGACGCAGGAGCAGATGCGGTTAAATTCCAAATTTTCCGCGCAGAAACAGTCTACGTCGAACAGGCTGGCCAAGTCGCTTACTTAGAAAAATCTGGAGTTTTACCTACCATTCAGGAGATTTTTCGCGACCTATCGATGGCTTATGAAATGATTCCAGAACTAAAAGCCTATTGTAAGAAACAAGGGGTAGAGTTTCTGTCATCTGCTTTTAGTAAGGAAGACTTTGCCGCTGTTGATCCTCATGTGGAAATTCACAAAATAGCCTCTTATGAAATGAGTCATTTGCGCTTGCTTGAGCTCGCTGCTCGCACACAAAAACCCCTGCTTCTTTCCACTGGCGCGAGCGAAGAAGCCGATATCGCTTGGGCTGTAGAGTACTTTCGGTCCGTTAATGGTGGGCCTCTCACGCTCATGCAATGCACTCTAAAATATCCGACGCCGCCAGAAGCGGTTAATCTGCGTGTTTTGCCTTGGCTGAAGCAGCGGTTCGGAGTTCCTGTAGGCTTATCGGACCATTCTCGCGATCCAATTTGCGCTCCGGTGGCAGCTGTGGCTTTGGGAGCTACTGTGATTGAAAAGCACTATACTTTGGATAATCGACTTCCAGGGCCCGATCACTTCTTTGCGATAAATGCGGAGGAGCTTAAACAAATGGTTAAGGCTATCCGTACTGTAGAGCCCATGATCGGTACGGGAGATAAGGGCGTTGAGCCCGCCGAAGAAGAGATGTATCATTTCGGACGTCGTGGAGTACAAGCGATTCGAGATATTGCGAAGGGTGAGAGATTGCACGAAGATGTGAACATTGCTATTTTACGTCCAGGGATACAGCAGCGTGGCGTGCATCCAAGGCTTTTACCGCGTATGGAAGGGTGCATCGCGAAACGCGATATTCCTGCCGGAAGCGGTATCCAAGAGGGAGATTGGGTGAATGCTGAAGCCGGCTGAAATATTCAGAGTACAGTCCAATCTACGCGTGGAGATTGATAGACAGCGCGTCTTTGATCCACCAGCAGCTCTGGAAGAGCTTGTGATGGATATCTGGCGTACTGAAAAAGCGCAGCGCGGAGACGCTCTTTTTGACGGCACGATCTTTAGTGCTGATACGATTACCCCAACGCTTATACGCGGGCATTGGATTCCTTATCGCTATGCCTTAACCGGGTATCGCCATCCCGAGACTGTAAGAGCAGCTGGTGTGCTGCCTATGGCGGTGAATGGGTTGACGCGTTGTCGTGGCAGAATATTATTGGCCAGGCGTTCGCCCTACGTAGCGGCTTCACCCAATATGTGGGAACTTGCGCCTTCGGGAGGCGTTGATCCGGAAGCGATTCATGGTGATCATATTGATATCCGACGTAGTTTGTTGCAGGAATTGCATGAGGAAGTGGGTTTTTTTGAAGAAGACATCATGCGGTTGAGTCCCTTTGCAGTGGTAAGAGATGAAAGCTCTTTAGAACTCTGTTTTTGGGTGGACTTGAAGGACGATGCGATGGATCGCTTCGATCCCCCGATTGATGAGTATCGTGATTTTGAGTGGGTATCACCCGAAGAGTGGCCGGCATTTTGTGAAGGCAAGTCAATTCTGGAGATCACCAAACTCATCTTCGAAGAAGGGATTCAAAAAACGGAAGAGACCTAAGAGACAAGGGACCTAAAGGACTTCGGATAAGGGACATAAGGGACAACGAATGCACAGTTTTTTCTGTCTCTTTGGTCCCTTCTTCGACGTCCCTTAGGTCCCTTTCGTCTCTTAGGTCTCTTGTCCCTTATGTCCCTTTTTTAGCCTCGTTTATTTTGTCTCTTTGAAGTATACTTTCGGGCATGAAATACGATAACTTACGCGCTTTTGAAAAACACCTCGAGGCCTGCATTCCCGGGCAATTTGCAGATTTGTACCTGATTCTTTCAAAAGAAGATTTTGACCGCTCAGCGGCGGTTAAGGCGACAACTGCCGCTCTTCTCAAAGGATGTCAGTGCATAGACCTAGCCCTAAAAACCTTTGATGGCGAATCTTTGTCGCTTGATGCTTTACTGGATGAACTGAACACTCTGCCATTTCTCACTGATCGCAAAGTTGTCCTTGTGCAACGCGTAGATAACGCCAAGAAGGCCATCACAAAAGCTCTGGAAGAGTACCTCGCAAATCCCAATCGCGCCGTTAAGCTCGTGATGAGCGCGGAAGCTGTCGCGGCCAATACAACTTTTTATAAGAAATCTGAAAAGACTGGCGTTGTTCTTTCCATTCCACAAAAGAAAGCTTGGGAAAAGGAAAAAGATCTTTACGATTGTGTCATGGATCATATTGCTAAAGCGGGCAAACGTATCGATCCACGCGCGGCTCAGCTGCTTGTTAAACAGACGGGTTTGGATCAGGGGCTTCTTAAAATGGAGCTGGAAAAGCTGTTATGTTATGTCAATGAGCAGCCAGAAATCACTCCTGCTGCGGTAAGTGCCATCTGCACTTGCATCGACGCAGATACGGTATTCCAATTTTCGGAAGCTGTTTTGCGTCGTCAGTCAGCCCAATCCTTGTTAGTCGCCAACCATCTTCTTGATGGTGGTGCGGCATTACTTTCCATCATCATTCAACTTCGCTCACAGTTTCATACCGACTATCAGGTATGTTCGATTCTGTCGTCCGGAGGATCTCCTCAAGATGTGTCGCAGGAATTTCGTTTTATGATGGGAAAAATCCTTAATATACATATCGAAATGGCCACAGGATATGGCATGGAGCGTTTTAAAAAGGGATTATTGGCTATCGATGAGGCCGAGCGTATGGCCAAAAGTAGCTCAATGGAACCCCGGCTCTTGCTTGAACGTCTTGTGGTAAAACTGACAGCCTAAATGGAAAATATGAAAGATAAAAAAGCTGCTTTGCTCTTATTACCCAATCTTTTGGGTGAAAACAAACATCATGAAGTGTTCTTGCCTTCGAGCGTGGACGCTGCTGTGAAAACGCTGGATGGGATTATTGCCGAAAGCGAACAGGGCGGCCGGCGCTTTTTAGGGCATTTTGACTTGGAAAAACCTGCGCATCTCATTCCTCTGGCCACACTTAACGAGCATACAAAGGATGAGGACCTGGATTTCCTACTTGAACCCTTGACCAAAGGGGAGAGATGGGGTCTTGTATCTGATGCTGGGATGCCCTGCATTGCCGATCCTGGACATAAGTTGGTGCGCCGTGCGCGTCAATTGGGTATTCCTGTTCAAGCCTTTGTAGGCCCCTCGGCTGTGATGCTTTCGCTGATGCTTTCTGGTTTGCCAGGACAGCGCTTCACCTTCCGTGGTTATCTTCCAAAGCACGCGGAAGAGCGCCAAGCGGAGATACGCAAATTAGAACAAGCTTCTTCCGCAGGTCTGGCAACGCAAATCTTTATCGAAGCGCCTTATCGAAACGCTGCGACGCTTGGAGATCTCATAGCCACTTTACATGACAACACCTTGTTGTGCGTTGCATGGGACTTGACAACTCCTACCCAAGCCGTGGTATCACAATCCATCTCGCAATGGAAGCGTACTGCGGTTCCAAATATCGACAAAAAGCCAGCTATGTTCTTGGTTTATTCTGAGGGAGTGCGTTAATGAGTAAGATAGGGATTATCGGCTTTGGAAATATGGGACAGGCTGTTTACCGTATATTGGACGCGGAAGGTGCCTATGTTTTTGTCGCCGATCCCCATCAGGAAAAATTGCAAATCTTGCCCGTAGGGCATGGAACAACCGATACTTTGGCTATGTTACACAACGTAGACACAGTGATTCTTGCTGTGAAACCCCAATCGTTCTCTAGTTTGATGAGCCAAGTTCGCGATGCTTTAAAGAATAAGAAACTCCTATCGATTATGACGGGGATTTCCTGTCAAAGGATCAAGAAGGAAACGGGAGGTCGTGGCATTGTACGCGCAATGCCAAATCTTCCATTGCAAGTGGGCAAAGGTCTTACGGCCTGGTATTCGGATTCTAAAGATTGTGAATGGGCTCTTGGCATTTTGCGAGCGATGGGCGAAGAGTTGAGAGTACAGCGAGAAGAACTTATGGACGCTGTAACAGCGATTAGTGGGTCAGGTCCAGCCTACTTTTTCTATCTCTGTGAGCTGCTGGCTGCAAAGGCAGTGGCCTATGGTTTTTCAGAAGAGGAAGCCCAAAAGCTTGCGAAAGCTACCTTAGTTGGGTCAGGGGCGTTAATGGATTCCAGCGATAAATCGCCAACCGAGTGGCGCCAAGCCATCACATCGAAGGGTGGTACCACTCAGGCAGCTTTGCAGTACTTAGCTGAAAATTCCTTCGAGCAGGTGTTCTCTCACGCTCTGGATAAAGCTAAAGAACGAGCTGAAGAACTCAGCCGTTAATTAAATTACTACGTAAGCGGCAAATAAGGACAGGTTGAATTGAAGTTTAAGGTGTGCGTTCGC
>CAYTFC010000018.1:0-40045 GCA_964436955.1 uncultured bacterium
AAGTAGAAGTAAGATCAGTGATGAGATTGTTTTGTGCATACGAGATGACTCCTGCTAAATATCGGTAAAACAATAATTTGCTAACTCGTAATTATCAAGAAATATTTAAAGACTCGCGACGAATTGTTATAGGTGGTGGAGCCTGTCCTTAAGTGAGTTTTAGATTTCGCGGTCTGGGGACAGACCGCGCCACCCCATTGGCTACGTCGCCAGGCTTTGGCCATTAGTTTGTACGTCTCTTCACTAGGAATTGTTCCCAAAACATTTTATGTTCGCGTTTCGGTAACGCCATCCAAAAGCTCATATGTTTATATGTTGGCTGAGTACCTGTGGCTAGAAAAACTTCGTGCAAAGAAATGCTTTGCAGCTTGATGTAAAGAAAATTATTACCATATAGTGCGGTCATAACCGTAAGAGGCAAAATGCGTGACCGCTTCCTGTTAACGAGTATTATTGGCATCGTTCTTGGTGTGGGTTTAATCGCTATTAGCTTTCACCAAGGCGCTTGGTCATCGCGATTGGATCCTTTCCAAGGTGGTGTTGAATACCGTCCCGAAGGCGGCGGCAAGCCCATTGTCGTCAACCTATTAGATCCTGAAATGGCTCCAGAAAACATTCGCCCTCTGGTAACTAGAGGCTTTCAGGTGATGATGGCCACCAAGGCCCATTGTGGAGATCACTGCGGCAACGTTCTCAATTGCACCAATTGCCACTTTTGCGGGGGTGCAACGATGGGTGGGCGAAATGGTGGCATTTCTCTGGTAGGTGTTTCAAAAGTTTATCCACGTACCATGCCCAATGGCAAAAAAATGTCGCTAGAGGAGCGCGTCAATGGATGCTTCTTGCGCAGCCTAAATGGACGAGCGTTACCTCAAGGCAGCCCTCATATGGAAGCTATGCTGGCATACTTAGATTGGATTTCTCAGGGTGTTGGAGAGGTTCCAGAGGAATCCTGGCTAGGTTTGAAAGACCTCAAAAGCGATCATGTTCCCGATCTAGACAAAGGTAGGCAGATCTTTGCACAAGAGTGCGCTAAGTGTCACGGGCCGAACGGCGAAGGTCAAACTAGAAGCTATGATCTGAGCTATCCGCCTCTTTGGGGAAACCAATCGTTTAACAGCGCTGCAGGAATGAACAAACTGCCCACTATAGCCTCTTTTGTCTACTACAACATGCCCTATCAAGATCCACATTTGACGGTGGAACAAGCTCTTGATGTTGCCGCTTTTGTACGGAGTCAGGCTCGACCCCATATCAGGTCTACTGTGCCTCAAAAGGCTCAAAAGCAGCTTGAAAACAAAAACAACTGAATAAGGAAAGATATTAGGACTGCCAATTCGGCGAAGTGGCATTTAACAAAGGTTTAAACAGGATCACGTTCGTCGGCATGATGGGAATATAACAGCTGCTTCGTGGTCGCAAGATCCTTATGAACAATGCCCTTGATTCCCAGCGCAGCAGCAGCTTCAACGAGATTGGCACGATCATCAATATAGACAAGGCTATCTTTGCGGGCTTGGGTGACGTCTAGAGCTATTTCATAAATGCGTGGATTAGGCTTTTGATAATGTACAAAGCAACTGACAAAGAAGTCGTCAATTAGCCTGGCCAAGTGAAAGGTACGTATCCGATATTCAGCTAAGTCACGCCCTTCGTTACTAACAGTCGCAATCCGAATACCGTATTCTTTTTTGAAATCAATTAGAAAGTCGATCATACCCGGAAGAAGTTGTGACTGATTAAAGGCAAATTTGCGAAACTCTTCTATTGTAAATGGCCGCTCTTTCCAGAAAATTGTTTTGGTAAGGTATTCATCAAATGTCATACCACCCGTTTCATGAATGTCGTAGTATTGCTTGTGAAGGCTGTCATACTCTTCCCAATCGATCTTAAATTTGTCTGCTGCAGTCCTACGAGAAACATGGTCCCATCCATTTGTGAGTAGAACTCCACCTATATCCACAAATAGGGTCTTGATCCTCGCCATGTTGCACCTCAAACTTGCGTCACCATATGAAAAATGGACCAGAAATGGCTGCCACTTCCGGCTAACACAAAGAGATGCCAAATAGCATGATTATAGGGAAGGGTATCCCACAGATAAAACAGAGTTCCTAGGGAGTATAAAACTCCACCAACCACCAGCCAGATAGTCGCTTCGATCGGAAGCAATTCTGTAAGGATAGGCAGATTAAAAATGGCAAGCCATCCCATGGCCAAATATACAATCATAGAAAGGGCTTGAGTTCGGTTCAAAGCCAAGATTTTTATGGCAATCCCCGCGAAGGCAATACTCCATTCAATCCAAAGCAAATCCCATCCCTCAGAGGACTTCAAGGGTCCCAAGCTGTATGGTGTATATGTGCCGGCTATTAGCAGATAAATACAGGCATGATCAACTATACGCAAGATGCGTTTACGATCTGGACAGCGACAGGCATGGTAGTAAGTAGACGCTCCATACACCATAATAAGAGACAGGCTATAGATAGAACAGCTAATCAAGTGGTTAGAATCGGGTAATTCCCACACAATCAGTAGGAGGAGGATGCATCCGATAACACTTAAAACCAATCCTGTAAAATGTGTGTAGGTATTTATCCGTTCCTCGATAAGGGACTCTCCTGATACCGGACATTGCGAAATTCCAGCAGCCTCTGTCATCATCCTCATTCCTCCAGGCGTGTCGAAGCGCCAAAATAAAACCCATTTTTCGTCACAGGGATATCAGTCCCTATGTGAATGGATAGGGCTTTGGCTATCTTCTCTACATGTATATGCGTATTTTCGATATAAATGCGATACTTGAGTTGCGTTCCTCCGACAATAGTCCCCAACAGGTATAAACCTGGAATCATTGTTTCCATGGTGTCAGGATTATGCTCTGGCATGTCATCTTCAGCGGAGAGCGGAACACCTAACTGCTGACATAGTGTCATATCAGCTACAAATCCAATGGATTTAATGACATAGTCACACGGAACACACTGAATAGCGTTGGTGGTAAGCTCTCTGATCCTCACGCTGTCCGTTAAGATCTCGGATACTGCAGTATTCCGGTACCATCCGATCTCACCAACGTTAATCCGGTTCATGAGCTCTGGCAGTATCCAGTATTTAATTTTTTCGGGCGATAGATCGTTAGCGAGAGTTACCAGTATTGGGTAAGCTCCGGCGTGAAAGCAGCGAAGAGCTGTTTCGGCAGCGGAGTTTCGCGCGCCCACAATGATGACTTTTTTGCGAAAATATTGGTGGGGATCGCTCATTTTGGTGGTGACATGGGAAAGAGCTTCCCCAGGAACCCCTAGCGTACGCGAAAACGACGTTCCGCCTGTTGCAAGCACCAAATACGAAAATTCGTACTCTTGCGCATGATTCCCATCATTCGTTGTCACACGAAAACCGCCTTCCGGCAAACGCTTAACGTGGGTAACAGTGACATGAGTCTGGACCTGCAATTCATAGCGCATGGCAACACTGCGAATGTAAGCCAAATAGGCCTCGCGCGTGCATTTTTGCTGGTCAACCGTTTGAATAGGTATTCCTGCAATGCCAATCTTATCCGAGGAACTAAAGAAGTGAGTTTGTGGAGGAAAATTCTCGATCATCTGGGCAATTTGCCCTTTATCGAACTGAATATAATGGACCTTTGCCAACTTGAGGGCGATCGCAAGTTCTAGCCCCAAAGGGCCAGCTCCCACAATACCAACGGTGGCTTGTATTAATTCCATCCTCTCTCCCCAACCCGTAGCGCGTCATTATACCCGAAGATAGGATGAAATCAAAGTGCTGGATGAATTTCTTACGTCAGGCCGTATGCCTGGCGAAAGTCGCGCCACTCGGCCAAGTCTCGACTTGGCCTTCGATGCGCAACGTTTCACTAGGAAAGAACGGCTGTGTTCAAGCGCGATGTAGGTAGCAAGTCGGGTTTTAACGACATTGGATTTCATTCCCACTACGTATGATAATGACACCAGCGATCAGAACAAGTAGAACTCCAAGCAGGTCAATAGGCGGCGGAATGACATGCCACACTACCCAATCAATAACCCCTACGTAAATAAGCGTGGTATATTGATATACTCCCACTTTTGACGCATCCGCGTAGCGATAGCCTTCAGCTAAACATACCTGAGCTAAAACCATGGCAATTCCGGCTAAAGCCGAATAGATCGCAGTGGTAAGATCTGGAGACATTCCGGCAAAAAAGAGCAGCGGCAACTGAAAAAAAGTGGCCAGTATAAAGAAATACATAGCAATTCGTAGGGCCGGATCTGTCGGTGATAATTTCTTTATCAAAACATAAGCTACAGCCAAGAAAATTCCTGATGCTAACCCTATTAAATTGCCAGGTTGGGTAAAAATTTGCTCACTAGGTTTAATAATAACAATGATACCGATAAAACCGATGACGATCGCCATCCACGTACGTTTGGTTATCAGCGCTCCCAAAAAAAGCATGGAGATTAGGGGGATAAAAATAGGTGTGGTATTGAATAGCAGAGTGGCGTTCACCATGGGAATGTACTGCATTGACAGCATATAGAGAAAACTTGCGGTAACCCCAAAGGCTGCGCGACCAAAGTGATACCCAAAATGCTGAGTCTTTAGAAAACTCAAGCCATGTCGAAATAGCACAGGCAGCATCACAATTGCGCCCGTTAGATACGTGATAAAACTCACCCACAGTTCAAAGCCGTGAGCACTAGCTGCTTTGGTCAACACTCCGAAAATCGCCATGAAAAAAAACGCCCCTAATACATAGAGGCTGCCCTTTGTCAGATTAGGCTGATCTGCCATCAACCTCCCCCTACAACAAATAAATCCTGCTGATACTTGGGTAAATTATCGAAATAATTTACGGGCACTTTGAAAACAGCAGCGAGCACTTCGTTAGAATAGGCGCCCAAACAACCAGAAAATCCAATATCTGAAGGAGACACGTGATTGAAGAAGATTGCGAAATGAGCTGGGTCGTTACCAATATTTTCTATGTGATGGAGATAGCCTTTCGGAAGAAAGCTGAGGTCCCCTGCCTTCATTTCAAAAGTCTCCACTTTGCCGCCCGGCGATAAAATCGTGATCAGCGCTGAACCGCTTACCAAATAATTCAATTCGTGAGCGTTAGGATGCCAATGAGGCTCGCGAGCCCCACCTCTTTCCAGCTGCACAGCGTAAATAGATAACCCTTCGAGTGTGGGGAGCAAAAATCCATTACTCATTTTCACCCATCCTCCGGCAGTCTTTACTTGAGGATGACTAGCTTCCAATCCCATCCTAAAGCGTCCCGTTGTTGTGGGATAGGGAGGTACGGCGGCGGTCTCACGCTGTACAATGAATGATGATTGGACAGATGCTTTGAGTTCGGTAAAAAAACCAGCAGGAAGGCTGAAGGTATCTCCCATAATATGCGCAGGCATCACGCCTACCCCAGAGGAAAGATCAATATCCTCCGGATCTTGGTGGCTAAAACAAAGTGCCATCTTTAAAGGAGTTTTACCTGTATTTTCCACATGATGCAGATAACCCATGGGAACGAAGGCAATGTCTCCGGGTTGAATGGTGAAGGTGTCATGGCCAGCTCCTGGGCTGAAGATCGTCATAAGCCCAGATCCCTCAAGACAATAGCTAAGTTCATGGGCATTAGGATGCCAATGCGGCTCGCGTACACCCTTGGGCTGAAGCGTCAACAACGACAGAGACATCCCACTTAAGATAGGAAGCTGCTCGCTCCTTGCATCGACGCGTGAACCTCCCGGATAATTCCTTTGAGGCGGTTGATTACCAAGTGAGTAGCGATGGACCGATAATTGACTTTTTTTGATGGTTTCTAACATAGCGTAGCCCCCCCTCTCTTTAAATTTAAATTAAAGTTCTCGTCTTTTTCGATATCTGTCAAGGGAACTGCGCGGCACGATTCTTGCATGCATCTTATGTGAGTTCAGCTCTCGGGACTTTGTATAGTCTTACAGTTGATTTTTTATAAAAAACTGAACAGGCGAGGAAATGTTTAATATGAAATATATGATGTATGCGAGCTTGCTCGCTGTATTTGCTTTATGCCGTACGGGAGCGCTCTCTGCCGACTCTCCCGTCGTCAACTTTTCGGCAGCTGATGTCAACCCAGCATATAACGTAAGTTTTAGCAATAATGCTGGTGGGTTTAATTTAGGTTACAAATTTAACTTAAGTCAATCCGTGTTGGTGACTCAGCTTGGCTATTATAATGGGATCGATGGCGGGATGTTTATGAACCACGATGTCGGTCTCTATACTGCAGCCGGCGTACTGCTGGCAACAACTACCGTAATTCCCACGGATACTCTTGATGGGATATTCCGCTATCACTCCATCGTGCCAGTTAATTTGGCTGCTGGCGATTATGTGCTAGTAGGCGTCGCAGGATATGACCCTGGAAATCCGGTGGATAAGTACACTCATGATCCCAACAATATTACCTTTGATCCTCGGTTTACATTCATTGAAAACCGGGTCAAAGGGTCAGAAGGCAATACTCTAACGTTCTTAACAGATATTGATACAGAACACAGTATTGACCCACCACTGAACATAGCGTGGTTTGGTCCTAACATGCAGATCAAAGACGTGAATGTTCCTGAACCTACAACCATAATCACATTGCTGAGCATGGGGGCATTAGCACTAAAACGTAAGTTTAAAAAAGATAAAGACGAAAAAGCCGCTAAAACATGCTAGAATTCTCCTATGCGGCCTGGGAAATCAGGCCGCTCTTTCCTTTGCCTTTAGGATACAAACAGACACTTGAACACCTGTTACTAATGGAGTATACTATTCCCCAGCAGTAACCTTGGGGGATCCAAATGCGCCATTTTATTTATGCTTTTTTATTATGCTGCAGTAGTCTTGAGGCTGAAGTACGTGAACTGCTAAGTTTTGACGAACTGACGTCTCTTGTTGATGTCGATACTCTCGTGTTATTAGATATCGATGACACTATCATTGATGCCCCAACAACTCTGGGGACTGCAATACATAGTACAGATCTATCCACTAGACTGACTGGTCAGCTAGATATGGACCGCTTTAAGAGCATGATTAACCGTGGACGAGTTAACTTTTATAGCGAGACCAAACTGCACCCAGTGGAGCCTTGCACGCCACAAATCATTTCAGACCTACAGAATAAAGGAATTGCTGTCCTAGGACTCACAGCAAGATCGAGAAAACGTGCGGGATTTAAATATTTCGATCTAATCACAAACGATAACATAGCCGCTGTAGGTGTGGATTTTACCCGTTCTAAGGTTCCAAACTGTATTGTGGAATCCGGAAAGGAAACTCCCTCTTACTTCTTTGCAAATAATATCATTTACTCCGGCTACACTCCCAAGGGCACCGCTTTAGAGGCATTTCTAAAAGATAGCAACTGGAAACCCAAGCGCGTCCTTTTTGTAGATGACCAGCGACGTCATGTCAAAACTGTTGATGAGGCTATGGAGCGGGCTAATATTCCCTGCTTAGCCATGTACTATCTGCGAGCGGATCACAACCACCCTCCACTTGATCCAGTCATCGGAGCTATCCAATTGAGAGCCCTATTTACAGGAAGCGCTCTGCTAAGCGAAGAAGAGGCTTTGCTAATCAAGCAAGCCAATCCTCATCGCGATGAAAATTACTATCTTAAACCTTTAATAGATTGGATAAACCAAGAATAATCCATGAAGAAGAGGCAAGTCGGGTTTGAATTAGAGTTGTAGAACACTTCCACCATTCCACTGCAACGATTGACATTTTGTAGGAAAATGATTATCCGAAAACGCATGCAACGTTGTGTGTTATTACAGCTCCCGATGATCTGCCTACTGCTAGTAGTATTCGGCTGCGGTGGGCAGCCGAAAGTAGAACGACCTCCCATTCCCGTTATTTTGGGAGAGGTCACCCAGGAAAATGTCCCCATTTTAATTGAGACATTTGGCAATGTTCTATCTCCATTAGACGTGCAAATACGTCCGCAGGTTGGAGGCATTGTCGCAGAAGCTTTCGTTAAGCAAGGGCAGTTGGTCAATAAGGGAGACCCCCTTTTCAAGATTGATCCTCGCCCTTTTCAGGCGGCTTTAGAAAAAGCAAGAGCGACGCTACTAAAAGATCAAGCAGCGTTGGAGCTGGCGGAAATCACCTTAAAGCGCAACGCAGACCTTGTCCAAAAGGACTATATTTCCAAGCTTACTTACGAACAATTCAAAACTAATGTGGAATCGGCCCGCGCACAAGTCCTTTCAGATAAGGCCGACATCGCGTTAGCAGAACTCAACCTAGAATGGGCAACCCCAACCTCACCGATTAAGGGAAAGATTAGCGAGTATAATCTTGACCCAGGCAACCTTGTGATTGCCAACGATGCCGTTTACTTAACGAATATTCGGCAAATTGACCCTATCGATGTACAGTTTTATATGCCGCAGCGGGGTTTCGTCCAACTTCAGCATGCTGGGAAAGAGACGGCTCTCACCTTTCATGCTATTTTACCGCAAGATGTCGACCATCCCCGAGAGGGCAAAATCTATTTTGTGGATAACCACATCGACACCACAACCGGCACCCTTTTAGTGAAGGGTAGACTTGATAATGTTGATGGCTTTCTATGGCCGGGAGAATACGTAAAAATACAATTGCAGCTTAGAGTTCAACCAGGCGCATTGCTCGTGCCTGAAGAAGCCATACAAATCGGTCAGGAAGGCCCATTTGTCTATGTTTATGATGCTAATACCTCCACAGTAGTCTACCGTCCAGTCACCAAAGGCGAGAACTATAAGGGCAAAATCTTGCTAGAAAAAGGGGTGTCCGCAGGCGAAAAAGTAGTTGTCAAAGGAATGGTTAACTTGCGCCCAGGAGCTAAAGTCTCGATAGCCGATGGCCGCTCATGAACCCGCATTTAGGACATAGTCACACCACCAACTTGTCTGCACCATTTATCCTGCGACCAGTAATGACCAGTCTGGTAATGATTGCCATTCTGGTTTTGGGCCTTAATGCCTATATCAAGCTGCCGGTCAGCAATCTACCCGACGTCAACTACCCTACTATAACCGTGTCAGCAGCGTTTCCCGGAGCTAACCCCATTACGATGGCAAATACGGTAGCTACGCCGCTTGAAAAACAGTTCATGACAATCCCGGGAATCAAGTATGTAACCTCCACCAATACACTAGGAAGCTCCAGCATCATTTTGCAGTTTGAAATCGACAAGAACCTGGATTTAGCGGCTGTGGATGTGGATTCCGCCATCGTCGCCGCTAGGCCTCAGCTTCCGCCGAATCTGCCGCAGCAACCCACGTATCGCAAGGTCAACCCATCTGCTACACCCATTTTATATATTTCCGTCACATCGTCCACATTAACGCCTGGTAAACTGTATGACTATGCTAATACTTTTGTGGGACAACGCATTTCCATCATCGAAGGTGTAGCACAAGTCCTTGTGTACGGTTCAGCAACTGCTGTACGAGCACAAATCGACCCGGCAATGCTGGCTAACATGGGTATTAGCGCACAGGATATTTCCTCAGCGCTCCAAACATCTAACCAATACCAGCCCTTGGGTCAATTTGACGGTAATTATACATCCGCCACCATCTATGATAATGGAGCCGTTATCACTGCTGATGCCTATGACCCATTAATCATGGTTTACCGAAATGGCTCTCCCGTGCGCTTAAGAGATATTGCAACCGTTATTGAAAGTCGGCAAAACGATCGAAGCTTCAGACGCTATATCGATAAAGATATCGATCAGCCAAGTGTCACATTAGCCGTTCAACGTCAACCCGGAGCCAACGCTGTAGAAGTCGCAAACAATGTTCAGGCGCTACTGAATGACGTCAAATCGCAACTCCCTGGTGCTTTGGACCTCATTGTGCTTTTTGATCGCTCGATTTCCATTAAGGAATCCATCCACGAAGTGCAATTCACTCTTGGTGTAGCCTTCATTTTGGTTGTAATGGTGATCTTTTTGTACATGGGCAACATAAGAGAAACCATTATTCCCTCACTCGTCATGCCCATGGCGATCATTGCAACCTTGGCCGTGATCTATCCAATAGGCTATACACTGGATAATCTATCGCTGCTGGCCCTAACTCTCGCCGTGGGCTTCATTATCGATGATGCCATTGTCGTGCTTGAAAATATTGTACGGCGAGTCGAACGCGGTGACACACCCGTAGAGGCCGCCCTAGAAGGGTCTAGACAGATCAGCTTTACCATCGTTTCTATGACCCTCGCACTTTTAGCTGTGTTCATTCCACTAGTCTTTATGGCTGGCTTAATTGGCAAGCTGTTTCAGGAGTTCGCCATCACCCTGACCATCGTCACACTGGCATCTGGATTGATTTCGCTTACCTTAACTCCTATGCTGTGCAGCCGTTTCATTACTCCGCACGACAGCAAAAACCAAAGCAAAACGGTAAGATTCTCCCGTCGCCTTAACACATGGATGCTGGTCGGCTATAAAAAGGCCCTCACGTGGGTTCTGGCTCATCGACGGTTTATGCTCCTAACTGGGTTTTTAAGCGTGCTTATAAGCGGTATTTTATTCAAAATACTGCCTAATGACTTTATTCCCGATGAAGACATTGGTTTTATGCTAGCGTACACAGAAGCCGCTCAAGGAACATCCTCAGATCAAATGCACAAATACCAGGATCAAGTGGTTTCCATTTTACGCCAAGAACCCTCAATCCAAGCCATCGTCTCTAACTCTGCAACGCCCTCGTTTCGTCAAGGCATTATCTTTATTTCGTTAAAACCTAAAAAAGATCGTAAAGCCATTGAACAGCTCATTCCTGAGTTCACATCAAAACTCAGCCATATTCCAGGCCTCAATGTATATGTAAAAAATGTTCCCTTGATCGATCTTAACGTGGGGCCTCAAGTGCGCGGCGCCTTTCAATATCTGATGCAAAGCTTGGATTCCGCTCAGCTTTACGAGGCAGCAGAGTCGCTTATTTCAAGCCTACGCAATGACCCGATGTTCGTGGGTATTTCCACCGACTTGGAGATAAAAACACCGCAAATCAATATTAATTTGAATCGCGACCTGGCTTCCTCTTTGGGAATTTCGGCCCAAACTATGGAATTAGCTCTTAATTTAGGATTTTCCGGAAATCGTGTGTCGCGCATACAAACACCGATCGACCAATACGATCTTATTGTGGAACTGGACCGAAATCAGCAACGAAGCGCCTCTTCCTTAGACAGCATCTATCTCCCTACCCAGTCAGGTAAACTTGTCCCCCTAGCTGCCGTAGCGACGTGGTCCGAAGGAGTAGGACCCGCCAGTGTTAACCACTTTGCCCAATTTCCTTCGGTTACAATAACCTTCAGTCTTGCTCCTGGAACCCCCTTAAGCGAAGGTCTCTCCCAATTACGTAAACACGCAGCCAAGTCCTTCAATCCTCGCGTTAGCGGTGATGTAAGGGGTGCCGCAGAGACTTTTGAAGAGGCTATCGATAGCGTCATGGTATTGCTGATCATTACAGTATTCACCATCTATATTATTTTAGGCATTCTCTACGAAAGCCTCATTCACCCCCTTACCATTCTTTCCACCATCCCGCCAGCGCTTGTAGGGGCTCTATCCACTCTTTTTATTACTGGGCGTCCCTTATCCCTCTACGCTTACCTGGGTATCATTTTACTGATAGGTATCGTTAAAAAAAATGGCATCATGATGGTCGATTTCGCCCTCGATAACGTACGAACCAAGGGCGAAAGTGCTGAAAAATCAATTTTTGATGCTTGCTTAGTGCGCTTTCGACCGATTATGATGACTACAGTCGCGGCCATCATGGGCGCGGTCCCCATAGCTTTTGCCTTTGGAGCAGGAGCAGAATCACGTCGCCCCTT
Organism: uncultured bacterium; assembly: GCA_964436955.1. Classification (GTDB taxonomy): domain Bacteria; phylum Chlamydiota; class Chlamydiia; order Chlamydiales; family JAJFMA01; genus CAMFKD01. The sequence goes on from CAYTFC010000018.1 coordinate 11,887, forward strand.
AGGATACGTGATTATTGGGGGAATGATGGTATCACAGCTCATAACGCTGTTCCTAACACCAGTTATTTACCTGTATTTGGAAGAATTACGGGAGCGTTGGTGGGCTCGCCGCTAACTTTTTTCGTGCTCAACAACAATAGTTTTAGCAATTAAAGAGAAAACTCTTAGAATCCGGCAATTAGACTATATCCGCGGGTAAACAGCATGGAAGTAGAGTTGACAGTTACGGAGTCTCCTTGTGTTGAAGTATTAACTCAAGGACGCCAACAGATCATCGAGTGGGTCCGTCGCTGGGGGGGAGTCAACTCCACTGCAGCCTTGGACCCCGTTTGTCAGCATTTTACCCTGCCAAATGTCGAAGGATTGATAAGCTACCGTCTGGAAGCAGGGTGCGCAGTCGTTTTTGGCGATCCCATTTGTGATTCAAAAGATAAGCCCCTCTTCACACAGAGTTTCCAAGAATACACTAAAGACTTAGGCAAACGTTTAGTCTTTGTGACGACCACCGAAGAGTTTGCTAACTGGTGTTTGAAGGAAACATGTCGTGTAAGAGTTGAATTTGGACGCGAATTATGGATCGATCCTCAATGCGATCCACGTTCCCGCACAGGTGTGCATGCAAGTTTAGTGCGCCGAAAAGTACGTCATGCGTTGAAGGAACATGTAACAGTGCACGAATACCTCACTTATGACGCTGAACTTGAACAAGCCATTGAACAGGTGGGCGATGCCTGGCTACAAGGACGTAAGGGACTGCAAATGTACATCGCCGGAATACGCCTATTCGGTGACCGCACAGGCAAACGATGGTTTTATGCCCGTAATGGCGACCAGATCATTGGTATTCTCCAGCTTAATAGACTAGAATCTCGGGATGGCTGGCTCTTAAATCGGCTTATGGTGATGCCAGATGCTCCTGGAGGCACGCCTGAATTGCTAGTCATTTCCGCTTTGGAAACCCTAAAACACGAAAACTGCCGCTATGTTAGCTTTGGCGTCATACCAAGCGAAGATCTAGGTGACATGGTTGGTATCGGCCCTTTTGCATCGTGGGTGGTCAAAAAAGCATATTTATTGATCATGCGCTACTTTAAGCTGGCTGGTCCTAAAAAATTCTGGGAAAAATTCGCTCCCGAAAGCGACCCACTGTACTTGCTATTCAGCAGAAAGTGGATTGGCCCCAGCGAAATCATCAGCATCATGCGCGCCATGAACGTCAGCTTGTGATTTTTTTAGGACTTTTAACGCAAAGAGGGATTAAGGAACGCAAAGGCGCGAAGAAGGACCTGCGGCTAGGCAAGTGCGTCAGGGACTTTTCCTTGCCTGAGAGGCAAGGAAAAATTGCCTTAATTTAAACTAAAGATAAGGCTGCGTCTGCAGACCTCTCAAAGCCTCTCAAGGCCTGTAGACTCCAGCTCTAAAAAAGATCAATACGATGCTAAAGATTAATCAAAACAATTATTTTTTAAAAAATCCATATCTGCTACACGTTCTTCTTAAATTCAAAGGAGACGAAACATGCCCGAAGGCCTAATCACAAAATTCATCAATGCTAACCAACTCCCAATAGTCGTTGAACCTGCCAACAAGAAGGCTCCACTATCCGTGATGCTGCAGCATCTGGATCAACATAATGACCTTCTTAAGCAACACCTCCTTCAATATGGCGGCATCTTGTTACGCGGCTTCCCCATAAACAGCGTTGATGATTTTGCTGCTGTTATAGAGGGCATGAAAACTGGTAGCTGCATTGATTATGTCGGTGGCGACAGTCCTCGCAATAAGATCAAAAACGGCATCTATACCTCCACGGAAGCTCCTCCCTCATTTAAAATTGCACTCCATAACGAACTCTCGTATGTCAAGCATTCGCCCAGCCACATTTACTTTTATTGCGATGTTCCTCCCGCAAGTCGTGGAGAAACCATCATCGCCGACGCACGAAAAGTGTACCATGCTATCCGGCCTGATGTACGAGATCGCTTCATCGAAAAGCAGCTGCGATATGTTTCCTGTTATCACCACGAGGGAACTTACTTAAGTCGTCTGATTAAGAGCCATAAGTCCTGGACAACAGTATTCGAAACCACCTGCCGTAATGAAGTAGAGCGCAAGTGCCTAGAAAACGAAATTTTCTACAAATGGAACAAAGATGATTGGCTACAAATTAGTCAAATTCGTCCCGCCATTCTAGAGCATCCGCAGACAAATGAAACTGTCTGGTTTAACCAAGCCCATCTGTTTGACTTTAACCCTAAGATGCTTGGGTGGTGGCGTCATATAGTATTAAAAGCCCTCTATTACCGCCCACATACACGTTTACATGAAATTTTCTATGCAGACAAAAGCCGCATTGCTCGTCCAGATTTATACCATATCCTTGACGTACTAGATAAAGAAACCGTAGCATTTCCTTGGCAGAAGGGCGATGTCCTCGTCCTTGATAATGTATTGGCTATGCATGGTCGCAACACATTTAAAGGAAAAAGACGCATTCTCACAGCAATGACTGGTCGGGTCGGGTAACTCTGGCACGCAAATTGCACTCCTTCTCTTGCTAAACGCTAGTGAGTAAACAGGAGTAGGACATGACATATCTCAATCGTTTTACGCTAACTTTAACTACTGGATTGGCGTCGCTCTGCGCTGCTACAGCGTTCGCCAGCAGTAGTTTGAGTTTAGATGGGATTAATCCCACCTATATGCAAACGGTACCCGTTGTTTTTCAAGGGAATCCAGTAAGTGAATATGCTGGAGGCATCACAGGGAGTTTGTCTGCCCAGCCCTCTAACTTCTTTTTCTGCGTGGACTTACGACACACAATTAGTATTCCCGGAAACTATTCAGTGGATCTGGTTAATCCCAGCACACCACTAGCTCCGTATTTGCAACTTGCTTCTCCTTTTAATATGCAGGTAGCGGCATCACTCCTAAACAATGCAAATATTCCAAGTTTTGGTACCAACACTGATCAATATACTGCGATGCAATTGGCTCTTTGGAGCATCGTATATAACTGGACTCCTAGCAACCATCCCACAAATACATTGGGAACAGCTTTAGACGTCTTTTCTGCACCTGGCGTGGTGGACCCAAATATCCTTTCAAACGCGTTTAACTTTTTGTCTATTGCAGAAGGCTTTGTGTTGAATAATACTTACGGTAGTTCTTATGGCAACTACAGAGTCCTCCTGGATGTGAACAACCAGCCAGGAAATATCAGACAGGCACTCTTGGGAGTAACAACTCCAGAGCCTGAGACATATCTAGTGATGGCGAGCTTCTTGTTGATAGGCATGTTTGCCTTCAAACGTAGAAAACTCGCTGAACAGTAGTAACAATACGAGGGAGGATAAGAATGGATTAGGATATCGGGCAAGGGCACGCATCCTACCATAAGTTAATTGTTCTTGCTCCCTATCCTCCTCTGCGCCTCCCCGTCATCCCCATCTCCCCGTCTCAGCGTTGAAAATCATTCCAACCCAAATCATGCAAAAACAGCGTGTATTTTTTAAACGCAGAGGCGGGGACATACTTGTACCCACATCTTTTTCTTGTGATAATTAAATAATTGGCTAACAGCAGTTTATGTAAATAGCCATGGGTTGCGACCCAAGGTTGTCAAAAAAAGAAATGTGTTGTGTGTGAACATACAGCGAATATCTGCTTAGGATGAGATACTCTTGGCACTATTCACCCTTTACTATAGTTGCCCCCAAAAACTGGACACCCCAGTTTTTGGGGGCAACTATAATAAAGGACATTTTTGCATATTTTTCCAAGGCGGCAAAAAATGCAGGCACATAAAAATAATAGCATCGCTCGCATAGACAATAACTTTCTTTATTTTGATTGAGTTTCCCCATCTGGGTTCTTCCCATGGCTATATCTATTCGACCATTTCGCGGTCGTAATTACCACATATACATCTAGTTAAGTCACAAACAAAATAAAAAAAAAGCCAGCCTGACTTATGCAATTGTCTCCTTATGTCCCTTTTTAGGTTAGCGTAAGCCACCTCCTTAAGCTGAGGAATTACATTCAAGAAAAAGATGTGGGTACAAGTATGGGCGGGGAGAAGGGGAGACGCAAAAGAGGACTAGGAATATATAGAATTTAAGACTTATGGATAATAGAATGAGGGCACGGGCTCGATTTAGGATGTTATTTGAATGGGTTACGGGGATCGGAACGGCTTAAAACCCGACTTGCTACCTACATCCTAAGGAAAGAACGGCTGTGTTCAAGCGCGATGTAGGTAGCAAGTCGGGTTTAAATATGATGGATTGCTTTGAAAGCTTCATGGCGAAATACGATCAGGGTAATATCCCAGGTGCATTCCAACAAGTTCTCATTTCTCCGCAAGTTGCCTACGATCAACTACCCTCACCAGCCCCTTTCCTCCACTACGTTGCTAACTACGTCGACGCTTGTGTGTTCCGCTCGCTCCAAGAGGCCTTTCATGCGAGCCTCTGCCTAACGTCTCTATTGGAAAGAGATCCTCCCTTCCTTAACAGCTATCCCCATGTTATACCCCGCTTAAAGGCTGAGCAAGAACTGCTTAATTTTGTCCTTAACCCCGAAAAACGTGCAGATAGCCTTTTATCTAAAGAGATCAAGCAACTTCTCCGCATGCTTCAAGGAGAAATTCCTTATGACCCATCCGCTGCAGAGAAATATTTACAAAACGTTCCCGACTATTTTCGCTGCTGTCTCGAAGTTCAGCTGCAAATGATGGATGGATGGACTGCCTTTCATACCCATAAAGCTTTGCTGAACAATCACTATCGTCAGATGCGGCCCACCTTCACACGTCCATGGTATGCTTTTCGCTATCCCATGACCTTTCCACATATAGAAACGCTACCAGCATCAGATATCCCAGTGCTCTTTCTAGAACCATGCGAAGGTGATTATGGCCCCTTGCTGCAACAGCTACATGAACGCGCCGCTCTGTTTGTGTTTACTACGCGTGCAAGCCAATTGCAAATGCTGCAATTTCCCGATGTCGTAAAGTCTCTGAATTTACCCCACCATTTGCTCTATATTTTATCTGGACATCCTTCCGAACAAATCCATCTTCAAGAACGAAACCATCTTCTTGGAGCAACTCTAAGAGTCCTGCTAATTCCCGACCGACCGCGCCTACATAATACCCTTCCAGCATTCCTGGAAGCTCTAGACAAAACGATTAAACAGACCGATAGTTTGGCAAGCCAAGATCTCTATTCCATCGCAAAAAAAATCACGTTTACTCTAGATCAAGAAAGGCTCGGCCTTAGCCGCATTGCGGCATTAACCGAACGAATATCCATCGAAGCTTGGTTTGACACTCACAAAACTCAGGTAAATGTAGGTTCTGGTTCTGAATCTCCTGACTACCTGGCTCTAAAACTACAGCAAGTAGCCCAGAAAAAGCTTACTCGCACGCATCGTAAACGAATTGTACATATCGTTCCTCAAGTAGTGGACGGAGGCCATGCTCCTTCTTTATTACTCGAAAATTTACTGCTAAATCACGATTTAAAATGTTTTGAGCCATTCCTAATCTGCACAGAACGTCTTCAGTTCCGGCCCTTCGAATATCCACACACATTGAGTTTTTCAGCCTCTAGCCAAGACCGCGGGCGGGAACGTCTGGCTAAATTCCATCAACGAGGTATCAGCATTCGCATTCTAGATACCGCTTTAACGTTGGAACGATCGGCAGACGACGTTGCCTCCCTTTTAAGTCAGTGGAGAGCTGACGTGGCCATTTTCCATGGGCCAGATGTGATTAATACGATGTGCGCACAGATGACGGATGCGCCGCTTAAGATTCTGTATGAGCATGGTACTCCACCAAGATATCCCGGATATGACGTTGTCATCGCCAGCGCTCCAGCTGCTGCAGAAGTGTACAAAGAGCTCTTTGCGGAGCTCAAGTTAAAGGTCCATGTGTTACCATTTGCGATTGATGTACGCTCCACGTGGGAACCTCAACCTTTTGCACCAGAACAATGTGGCCTTCCATCGGGCACCAAGATACTGACCACTATTTCCAATCACCTTGAAAACCGCCTTAGCGAAGAGATGTGCTTGGCAATTGCGGAAATTTTGCAACGCAATCCAGACGCCTGTTATGCACCGATAGGAAGAATGAGTGACGAAGGAAAATTTCGACGCTTCTTCCGTCAGCACAAAGTAGAAGATCGTATTTTGTTTCTCGGGGGCATGAGTAACCCCAGCCAATATGCGCGCTCCATGCATATTTACCTCAATGAATTTCCCTTTGGAAGCTGCTTAGGAATGCTGGATGCCATGGCAGCTGGTTGTCCAGTCGTCAGTATGTATGACACCAAAGGACCTCCCCAAGCGCGATATGGCGGAGATTATTTCGGCATGGATCGCGTTGTTGTATCGGGCAAACGCGAAGAGTATGTTAATCTCGCCAGTCGCTTGCTCCAAGACGATGATTTGTATCGCGAATGGTCGGAGCATGCTAAAAAGCAGTTCGAAAATCACTCGAACGTTCCAAAATATGTTAAAGCCTTCGAATCCATCTTAATGGAAAGTTGCAGGCATGATTTTTGAGAAGAATTCTGGAAAAACCTATCCCTGTGCGTAGTATAAAATAAAACCTTTGTTAAAGCCGCTTAGGCGAAGCGGCGATACAGCGTGTAATAGAAGCAGATATTTTACTTGCACACAAAAAAAATGAATAAAAGAAATCATTTAAAATAATTAAAAAATATCTAAATTAATAATAATATATTTAGCAACGCCAAATGATATTATTTTACACCGTAAACAAAACATTAAAGGATCACAAATAAAATGGAACAAATAAATTTTCAAACTTTCAACGAAAATTTATATAGATCACTAGGTAAATTAATTAGTTTCAACACTATTAGTATTAGTAATATTGTTGCTGCCACTTGTGGAATTGCGTGTGCGATTTTTCTATCGCAGCAAGAGACTTTTAACACCTCAAGTTTTGTTATTAAATATACGGGTATGGCTATCATGATAATAGCGCCAATTACGCTATGTCTAAAGGATTTTTTAAATTATCAAGAGGGTTTTAGAGAACTCCCTCGACGAACTCCCCCTCTTCACTCGGCTATTGATAATCACGACTCTAAAGCTGTTAAATTGCTATTAGAAACGGGGTGCGATATTGAAGAGGTCAATCACGTGGGTCAAACTCCTTTACACCGTGTTTTTTTCGATTTATATGTTATGGATAGAAAAATTGATATTGATTTGGTTAAACTACTCCTAGATAACGGAACCAATGTAGACTGTGTCGATACTAGTGGTCGCACTCCTTTAAGCATTGCCATTAAACAAACAAATGATATTGACTTGATTGAGTTACTCTTAATTAGAGGAGCCAATATAGAAGCTATGGATCATGAAAGATACAATCCTATAAAATACGCTCTTCATAAAGGAAATATTGAAATTATCAGGCTATTGTTAGCTTATGCTACTCTCACCGAAATCCCTCGATTTTCTTCGCGATTTCGGCAAACTGAAGCAATCGAATTATTGCTTGAAGCCGGAGCGAACCCATTCATGTTTAGCACAGAAGATTACCCAGAAATTAAAGACAAAATCGAGATGTACCAACAACGTAATAACTTAAAGAACCCACTAACTAACATTTGAATTCTTATTGGTCACATCCCTCGCGATAGGGTAAACCCATCGATTAACTCGCGTTTTTTGATAAAAGCATTAGCCCCAAGGGTTTAAGGCTTGGCGACGTCTCTACTGGGGTGGCGCGGTCTGTCCCCAGACCGCGAAATCTAAAAGTTACGTACCAAAGGTTTGCCCAATAGACTTCAAAAAAGTCAGAATTAGCTTAACGCGAATGTGCAAAAGCCCCAGGACCCTGATTGCTACCAAAACCACCATTTCAGACCGCGCGTAGTAGCAAGTCGGATTTAGAGAAGCCTTGAACATTGCCGCATATCATGTTATCCATCATTGAATATGATGGATTGCTTTAAAAGCTTCATAGCGAACTACGACCAGGTAGTATTCCGTGTACCTTTCAACACGTCCTACTTTTTTCGCAATTTGCCGATAATTAATTACTTTCTCTGCCTTCATCTTCCACCGAAACACAAAATGGGGATAAACAAATTATACCACGCGCGGCTTGAAATGGTGAATTTGGACCGTGCGAAAGTCCCGGGGTTGCGTCATCGTAAATCGGTTCATATTTCTAATAACCGACTTACGATGACGCAACCGCGGGAACTTTCCCATGGGACCAAATCACCATTTCAAGCCGCACGTGGTATAGTGAAGCGTTGTTTCCTATCCTTGCTACTGACTTTTGTAGCTGGGACCGCTGAGGCGCAAGACAGCGCCTTGTATACACCTCCGCCATTTTTTGAAGGCTTTGAAAAACTACATCTTAAAGTAAATACTTCTAGTCCACAAGCACAACGCTATTTCGATCAAGGGCTCGCTATGTACTATTCCTATAATTTTGCGGAAGCCGCCAGAAGCTTTTACCAAGCCACACAGCTCGATCCGAAGTGCTCTATTTGCTATTGGGGGGAAGCATTAAGTCTAGCTGAATGCATTCAAGACCCAGGTGATTTTTGGGACAAACTTGCAGGCGTAGCGATTACAAACGCCCAAAACCATATCGAAGGGTCATCCATAAAGGAAACAGCGGTCATAGAAGCTCTTACTAATGCTGTTTCACCCAAAGGCCTGGACCTCAAAAGGTACGCTGAAAATATGGAAAGGCTTCATGAGCGCTATCTGGACGATCCTGATATCACAACTTTGTACGTCAAAGCGCAAATGAACGCGATTGGCAAGGATGATAAGCAACGAAAGCAAAATGTGCTGCAGACAATCAAAAACGCGCTTAGGAGAACCCCTCAGCATCCAGGCCTTAACCACCTAAATATTCATGCCGTGGAAGCATATGGCTCTGCGCAAGAAGCATTGGAGTCCGCTGATCGATTGCCGAACCTCCTACCAGGATCTGGACACCTGCAACACATGCCAGCACATATCTATTATGATTTGGGAAGATACCATGATGCCTCTTTGGCTAACCAAAATGGTATTGATGCGGATATCAAGCTCTTCCGCCAGGGCGGATTGTTACTGCAAGAATTCGCGAACTTCTATTTACACAACTACTACTATTATTTTAGCTCTTTGGTGATGGAAGGAAGATTTAATGATGCCATCAATCTATCTCAGGATATTCTAGCAAAGCTCAATACGAAAGAAAGGCCATCGACTCCCTATTTAATCGATGTTTTTACCAGCGTTCCCTATCTGTTGATCGCCCGATTCGGAAAATGGGATTTACTGGATAACACACAAATACCTCCAGCCACTTTACCCTACTCCACAGGAGCATGGGAATATGCAACGGGCCTTCAAAAGCTACACTCAAATGACAATGAGGGAGCAAAGAAAGCTTTAAATAAAGTGAGAACTCAAATCATTAAGTTGGAAAAAGGTAGTAAGCAAGACAAGAAACTCGCATTGCTGTTGCGCTTGGCTGCTCTAGATATTGCTTCGCAACTATCTGTAAAGAACAAAAACTATTCAGCCGCTTTACGCATGCTGCAAAAAGCCATTCGCCTGCAGAATGAGGTCAATATCGCCATGTTACCTTGGTACCTGCCTATGAAGCAGGCTCTTGGAAATGTCTTATTACAGGCCAGCCAATCTGTGGAAGCGGAGAAGGTATTTAGTGAAGACCTCAAGGACCATCCCAACAACGGCTGGAGCCTGCGCGGTCTCATGTTAAGTCAACAATTACAGGGTAAAACCTCAGAAGCCGAGGTAACTCGGAAAGCTCTCAATAACGCTTGGAAGTATTCAGACTAAAGCCTAATTTTATGCCGCTTCGACCCTGATTGCTACCTGGTAGCAATCAGGGTCTTCGGCGAAGCGGCGCTACAACGTGTAAAAACTCTTTAAAATGCTCTCAGAGCCACGGCCAGTAAAGTCTTTCAATGCAAGGTTCATTGCTAGCTTACGGTTCATAAAATCAATGCGCTGCTTTAAAAGCTCTTTCCCCTGCCGTCCCCACCAATGTAAAATCACCGCATCCGGATTTTCACCACGATCTACGGTCCAATTATAGAGCCGAGCTAAAGAACAGAAAGAGAGCCTTTCGCTATGCAATAAATGCACTAACAACTGCTGATCTGAGCAAAAATGGGCATTTTCTGTCAGGGTCTTCTCAACCCATAAATCGATCAACTTCGATCCCCTCTGACAAACCACCACTCCGGCATTGTACATGGTTTGCCCAGCAGAAATAATAGATCTTTGAAGATTGAGAAGTTGGGAGTCGTCTGGCTCAGGAGCCACAGCAATCTGGGCCTCACCCAAGTTCAAAGCGAAGAGCGGCGCAATAGAGCCACGTACTTGACAATCCAAGTCAATCCAAACTGTGCGCTGATAAGTGGACCGATGGAGAGCAAATGGTTTTTTAAACCATTCAAAACGTACAAACCAGATATTAGGATGCATCGTTGACCAAAGCCGCGCTTTTTCTGGGGCAATATTTTCACGTTTAGCCATGAATGAATCCGAAAGCGCCAGCTGCACGACAGGTCCGCGCTGATGACACCATGCTAAAGCTTCTGGAGATAAATCGCCAAAATCCACAAACGTCACGGGATGAGTGTTGTGCACCTGATAGTGCACCCACCACCAAGGCAGAAGCCACTCCTGCCCTCTAGAGGTGCCTACAATAACGCCTTCGTCACTGTGGCTGACCAAACTGCATTCTCCTAACTGTGACTTCTACAACCGCACTGCTAGGGATTGAGCCGTCATATAAATGATAGTACTTTGTGGAGCCTCCTGGATTGGCTTCTAGAACAAGTTTACCCGGTAGTTGGCTGACGTCTAACTTCAAGAGGACGTATTCTGGCTTGTCACCCCAAAATTTCTCGAGGATCTTTGGCAGCTGTTCTTCGGTCGCTAAGTGTATAAAAGCGTTATCAAACGACGATAGGTGAATAGTCGTGTTCTCGCTACTGGCGCGCCAGTTTTCTAAAGACAGAATTTTAAACAGAAATTTTGGACGTGCAAATGAGGGCGCTTGAATGGTACGAGACGGGCTATCTGAAGCATAAACCCATACTGCGGCTACAGCGATCATCAATACCAGGACAATGAAGCTTTTCATAATGAACAAGTCCTTTTTTGGAGCATGTTGCTAGAATAAGGTCTGCAGCCGTGCGACGCTGTAGCTATGGTAGGCCACAACGTCGCAACGCTACAAATTAAATCCCAGCAGCTACTTTCTTTGCAAAGTTTTGGTCCAAAACCAAAAGAGCGGACTTGTCATCACCAATCAAACGAATCTGATCAAGATTATCCGTTGCATTCTTCTCTTCTTCAAGCTGCTCAGTAATAAACCACTCTAGAAAAACGTGTGTTCCGTAATCCTTTTCATGAAATGCCATTTCATAAATCTGGCTAATCCAGTGCGTGACTTTTTGCTCATGCTTAAGCGCCATCTCAAAAACCTGTTCAATGGACTTGAACTCTGTAGGAGGTTTTTCTATAGCCTGAAGATCAACAGGCATATTGCGCTCTAGAATATAATCATAAATTTTCATCGCATGTTCATGTTCTTCACGCGCTTGATTACGAAACCATTTATAAAAGCCATCCAAGGGAATGTTATCGAAATAAGAAGCCATTGAGAGGTAAATAAAAGACGAAGAAAATTCGTTTTTTACCTGCTCGTTTAATGCTTTATAAATCTTTTCATTCAAATGCTTCATAGGTAACCTCCGGTTAACTGATCTCACTTTGCACTTAAGAGCCTCTTGCTCTGGCCCGCTATTGTACGCTTTTTGGTCTAAAAAGCATTAAGAATCTGGCATACCTTTTGCTAAGAGAGTGTATGATGATCGTTAGAAACCTTAAGTGGCTTTGCGTCTTCGCAATTGTGGTGTCGCTTGGCTATCAAATTGCAATAACGACTTTTTTGAGACAATCCTTTGAAGGCGATGAGGGTTTCTACGGTACGATTGCGCTGAATATGCAGCAAAACTGGATCTATTGGCTTAAGTTTACGCCAGTACCGCTAGGCGATTTTATAGCTTCTCAAGGGTTACTGGCTCACCCATGCATTCATTGCATTTTGATGGCTATGGCGAGTTTGGGTCTTGGCGGCGGAATTGCGGCTTTCCAGCTTGTTCCCATACTGTCTTTTTTAATTGTTTTGCTTTGTTTGTATCATTGTATAGCGATTTGGGACTGGCAAGCTGGTTTGTATACCGTGCTACTTGCTGCGATTTCTCCCGTTCTTTTGAGCCAGTTTACTCTTTTAGAAGCTGAACCATTGATGGCAGCTGCTGGTATGGCAGGTATCTTCTTTGCCCTTTCAGGTACGCAACAGGATAAAGGATGGCGCACGTTTGTTGCAGGTTTATGTCTTGGCTTCGCCTTTCTCACAAAATTGTGGTTGTGCTTCCCCTATATTGTTGCTGCTGGCACAGCCATTTTGACATCAGCAGGCTCTATACAACGAGTCGTCAAACACGCCGCTATTGTGGTAATTGCCTTTTTGTTGATGGGCTCCACGCATCTCCTGGCAATAGCAATTTTTACTCCTGAAGACCTCAATTTTTGGGTGCGTCATATCTATTTCGGAATCTTCACGGGAGAGGGCATTTCTGCGACAAAGTTACTAAGCAATCCGACCTTAGCAGCCAACTGGTCTCATCCTTTCTGGTATTATTTTGTAATCACCTATCGTGATCACTTCTTTCTCTTTCCACTGATCGCCCTGGGGTTGCCTTATATTCATCAGCAAGTTTATCCCGCCCTCTACTCATGGATCATTCCGGGCATTTTAACAGTAATTCCAATGTCACTTTTTGCGATTAAAGAGCCTCTCTATATTTTACCAATCGTTTTGTGCCTCTATGCGCTTGCCGGCGTCTGCGTCAGTGCTTTGGTCGAAAAAACAACGGAAAGCAAGCTGCCCTTAAATGCTTGGAACCTTTTTGTTTTGATGGGGTGCTCAGTTGCCTTCGTAGCAATCATTGCATGTTATGCATTGGGTATTCAAACAAACGACATTACCAAAACATATGTGGTGCTCCATAGCGCAACAATGCTATCCATTATGATGATTCTCCTTTTAGCCCTATCAGACAGGCATGTAGAAGTAACCCGTGTGATCTACGCGAGTGCTATAATGCTGTTTGGCATGTATGTAGCGGGAGATCTACCAAATAGGCATCCGGTAGACGCACAGCTAGCACTGGCTTTGGCTCCCTATATTGCCAAGGGATCCCCCAGTCAGCCGGCCTATTTGGCACCTAATTTTAAGTCCTTTCAGCTCTATCTCTTTCAGCGTGGTGCCTACTGGAAAAGCGAACCAATTAATGATTCTCCACCCGCCACCTTTGTTCAACACATGAAGGATAAAGGGATTCGCATCTTTATTGTAGGTCCGGAAGAAATGCAAAATCCCACTCTTCAACCCGTGGTGCGGTATTTAGAACAGCACGCCAAAGAAATTTCTGTAGCTCATTCTAACCGTCGCATCTTTATCTCCGATTAGGTAGGGCTTGGGGTGAGGTATGGATACCCCACCAAACACCCTCAATGCTTTAAAATTTACTTGACAAAACCTCCTTTTCTGTTAAACAGAGAAAGTTTCATTAAACGGAGGTCCAAAATGAAAAAACAGCTCTTAGCTTTACCACTCATGGTTATCGCCCTATCGGGTTGTGGAATATATGAAAGCATGAATGCCATCAGATGTAACACAGAAGCAATCCAAGCCAGTACTTGCGCCATTTGGGAAAATGCCCAAGCGGTAGAGGAAGCCAACTGCCGTATCGACGAAAACCGCATTCAGATTGAGGCCGTCAATAAGCGCCTAGTAGAAATGAATAAGGAATAGCAAACACCGGAGGAATTTTCATGAAGAGATATTTAGCGCTTCTTCCTGTTGCGTTGTTAGGCCTAACAGGTTGCACTTCCCCTATTGAACAGATGACCTGTCTTCTGTACGAAAGCACTGAAGCGATCAATTGTAACCGCGAAGCTGTTGAAAGCAGCACTCGGGCTATCTGCGAAAACGTGGAAGTGATCCAAGCGAGTACCGTTGTTGTTAAGGAAAACGAAGTCCAGCTTAGGACTGTCAAAGAATAGCAGCTACACGTTTATTAGAGCTGCCGCTTCGGCGAAGCGGCGCTACATGTTTTATTACACGTTGTAGCGCCGCTTCGCCGAAGCGGCATTAACAAATGCGCGTAGCATGTCGGGTTTTAATTGATCAACGAAATCAGTGCAGTACGATCGGGAATAACACTCTTTTCACCAAACCAAATCGCCCATAGGCCTCTAGCAAACTCTTCGTTTTCAATTTCACCAGTTGGCTCGCCGTCCAAAATCACTTGCACATGCCCTCCTGGAAGCCATCGCAAGATATACTCATCGCCTTTATGAACGTTTGGCTTAAAGTAGCCAAGGAACTGCTCAATTTGAGGCCTTAACTGATCAAACTCTTGTGGCGAAAGAGCCTTTTTAAAACCTTCGTGGTACGCATCTTCAACTTTCTTAGCGTCAACATCACGCACCCATTTGATAGTTAGCTGTTTGGCTTTGTTATCTGCCAATATCGCTTTAAATTTGTCGCCTTGCAAATCAGCAGGATCTTGGATATAGCTGGCAATGCTATAAACTTTGGCAAAGAACTTTTTCCGCGTTGCCACGCCAGTAGCCTGAAGATGGTATGTTTGCCCAGCTGCATCAAAGCTAATTTCGCGCGGAAACACCTGTCCTGTTCCCTGATCTACAATGGTATCTTCGGCAGAAAGTCCAAAGCAACACCCTATGCACAGAGCAACTAGGGCTGCAAACGTGAATTTCATATTGCACCTCCTTGAGGTTCTTTTATTTGATTCAATGATGATGATAATAATTTCCTAAGCGTCGGCACCGCCAGCAGATAAATGAGGAATAATGCTTCATAAAAGATGCGAATTTCAGATACCAGCCTGCCGCCATAAAAACCGAGCAATAAAATGGGCACAAATACCACCAAAAAGGAACGTCTTAAAAGCACATCCTTTTTCGACCATTGATGGACAACTAAGTACGTCAAAACCACAACCTTAAGCATAAAAAGCATCAGCAACACCGATGGCGTGACGATAAAAGTCAAATTATAGGAAACCCAATTTTCAACATCTGCCCCAGGATTATGTACGGTATAGAAATGAATAGCCATACGTATCACGACGTACGAAGCACATTGCACGGCAAGGTGCCCAAATAAAGTAAGCCGACGCATGCGATGCCAATGCACCACAGCAAACAAAGCAATCAATAAAAAAGATATTTCCTTATTCACTAATGCCAATACCAAAACTAGATAGTAAACGCTAAGTCGCCCCTCCAACATACAAAGATACGCTAGTGGGAACAATAAGAGGGTTGTGGGGTCATACAGCTGACTGATAGGCCCAAAAAAAATAGGTAGAAAAGCTAATGAAAGCAACGCCCACAGATGCGATTCCAACAATCCGAAAGAATAGAATCTTTGGAAGAGCGCGTACATGCATGCTGCAAACCCTGTGAAGCATGCAATTGACAACCAGCCGAATAGATACCACTGCTTGGCAAATGCAGAATCTAGATGGGCTCGATTTAACTCATAACGCACGCTAGGTTCCCAGCGATAGTGCACAAAGGTTTGCCAAGCTGAGTCTGGTATAATCTTATCCATGCCATTCACTAACAATGGCACCAAAATACGATTGGCAAATGGCCGATCGGCAGTTCCAGCTAGCATCTTTTCAAACGTAGCGCGTTCGTCCGTATTCACTTCTGGATCGCGCGCAAATAATGCAAAAACCAGAGTTGCAACGGTTAAATACAGTAAAATGATGACGCACGCACGCCATGTCCTCGTGAGTACAGCCACGAACACTCCAAATAGTTAGGTATTATTCTCATTTACCGAGGTAACTGTTAAAGATCAAGAACAGCAAAACCCAATGTTTATGCCGCTTCGGCGAAGCGACGCTACAACGTGTAACAGGAAAGGGACCACTTTGTGGTAGCAATCAGCTTCCGAGTAGTGCATCATATTCGCATGAATTTACATGCTTTTTCTCTGTTTTTGATTTTATGGGCTAATACTGCCTTCGCCTCAGCTAGCATTGTTGTGACGCCTCCTCATCTGCGATCTAAAGGGGTGGCAGCACATTATTTACGACTTGAGGATTTCCCTAAAAATAAAGTCTTTTACCTTCTCGTTAAACGCCTACTGCAGGATGATCCGGATGCCTTTTGCAGAGGAGAGAAACTGTTGCAAGATGAATACGGAAATATCCGTGTTAAGGGGTTCTATACCGCCCGTTATGGCTTACAGCCTGTAGGATATCTACCTGGAGAGAAGGTCCACTATCGCGTGGTGTTAGAAGATGAAACACTCATATCGGAAGGCACCTATATTCCTCGTCCCATCGTCCAGAAAAGCGAAAAAGGGACGTTCACTCTAGAGGCCCAACTGCTTTCATTGGACCCTGTGAACTACAAACTTATTCTGACAGGTTTGGAAGAGAAAGAAGAAGCCTATGTTACAGCAGTGTCACAAAGGGAAGTAATTGAAAGACCATTCAAATACAACTCTAAGCATCCGTTAGCTTACACTGCTAATGCAAAAGGAGTGGATGGCGGTAAGGCTTACGTACAGATCACTCGAAGATCAGGTGACACGGCTATGGTCACCTTGTTGTGGGGGAGTGCTATCTGGGATCCCCTTTTTGCAGAAGCAAACGATGGACGGGAACATAAGGAATTTAGCGGTTATGTGCCTATATTAGCTGAGACAGCAACGTCTTTGCTGGGACGATAAGCGGCTTGGAAGCTTCAAAACAACTCACATCCACATAATCCATATCGATAGCTACCTGCATGACATGCTCTACCCCTAACATCTCTTGAAAATGATACAAGGATTTAGACGGGCTCCCATTACTTGAATTTTTCACCTCAACCAAAAACCAAGGTTGTCCATCTTTTGAAACGAGGAAGTCCACCTCGCGCTTTTCTTTATCACGGAGATAAAATAGTTCATAATCTCCCCATCCCCTATCAGTCCAAAAGTGCACGGCTTTCAAAAGGTGTGATGCAATAAAGTTCTCTGACCGTGCCCCCACATCAGTCGCATAAGACCAGTCCCATAAATAGACTTTGGGTTCTTTTAACAAGGACCGCACAACATTTTTTGACCAGGGCTGAATGGTATAGCAGTAATAAAATGATTTAAGAGTTTCCACCCAGCGTCTAATAGTATCTAAGGACACGTTCACCTTCTTAGCCAATTCTGTGTAACTTGTTAGCTGACCTACTTGTTGCCTCAAGACTTCGGCCAACACCTGAATTTGGCCCAGCTCCTGAATGCGTGTTAAGTCTCGCAAATCCTCCTCGAATAATTGCTGGGTACGCATTCTCTTCCAACGTCTATAGAACTGTGGCGAATGCTTAAGAAATGGCTCAGGAAAACCGCCAAAGGCCAAGAGATTATTAAAGTCAGCTTCACTTATTTTTTTTGGATCAGAAATCTCAGTCTTTTTTAAAGTTGGGCTTAACATTTCCGCAACGGAAAAAGGGTGAAGGCGATAGGAAAAATATCTACCCATGAGACTGTCGCCGCCCGCTTTGTACACATCCAAACGAGCGCTTCCGGTTACAATAATATGCACATACTTGGAGTACTTATCGAAAAACCCTTTAAGAAAAGTTTTCCATTTCCCATATTTGTGCAGTTCATCAAAGATGACAACAGGCATACCCTTTTTAAGGATCTGTAGTTGCATCACCTCCGCTATCGCGTCGGGACCAGCAACTATCTTCTCTCGGTCCGTTTGATTGTCCCAGTTAAAGTAGTGATGGTGTTTAAAGGGTTCAGACACTTGCAAACTAGTCGTTGTCTTACCCACTTGACGCGGGCCAACTAAGAAAAGCATCTGTCGATTTTCCATAAGATGCTCCTCTACAATCGCTTCGTAGATTCTTTTGACTTCACGCATAGACACTCTCTTTTCGACTATTTTACGATACATCGTAAATTGGTCAAGACTATTTTACGATAAGTCGTAGATTGGTCAGGAAAATCAAAACCCATACTTGACAAGACATGGTAACCTCTGTACATCTGCTCAGTGCATTCCTCAGACTCAGCCAGACAACCCGTTATCACAAGGGTTCATATAACAAGCCTGCTCGGCTAGTATTTCGCGAATAGTTAGTTAAAATACATTGATTGAAATATACTATTATTGTATATATTAATCATTGTTAATTTACTATATCTAAATTTATAAAAATAACCATACAACGATAAACAGATGGAAAGTGTAAGTCAAAGCAAAATACACTTCGATATGAGGGCATGGGAAACTGTTTATAGAATAAAAAAAAGCATTAGAAATATAAAAAACAGATTATACAGTAATCAACTTATTAATAAGCTAATCTCACCTCTCTTGTCAGCTTATACATATTGCGAAAGGTGCATCGGGCAAAATCATACTTTGTTTTCTTTCCGTGGTAACTCCTCTATCGAGCTAGATGTAGCCAAGAAAATACTGAAACTACACCGCAATGCCCCTCCATTCGAAGGGAAGGATGCTGATGCTCGCCTGAGGGGGTTTGCAGATTCAGATGTCATTTTTAACGCTTCAAGCGAAAATAACATACAACTACGAAAAATCTACCAAGAATTGTTTGGCTCTAAACGAGCCCGCGCAGAAATGACTGACCGTTTGAACTCTTTTTTTGATAATGTGACGTTCTCACCGGCCAATCAGCCCTTGAGCTTGAGCCGTAGAATGCTGCACGCTCTCAATTTTGTTTATTTTGCTAATCAAAGTGTAATACAACCTATAAAAACGCTTACATCTCGCATTGCAATAGAGGTCTTATTTGATGTTAAACTAGCTGAACATGATTTTATACGAATTGAGCAAATTTTGAAGCACAAACCCAGTAATATAAAAAAAATTGCTACAGATTTGAGAGGGGTCCTACAAGAATCCAGCATTTGGAGCAAAATGGAAAATTTGGGATATAGCGAGAATCAGCAGTTATCGAGTATCTTTTTGTTAATGAATGTCACGGCGATCAACGTTAGTCAAGGACTGAAAGGATTAATTAAAAACTGTTTTAGGGATCCGCTAATTTTGACAACACTCAAAAGCGATTTAGAAAATCCTGGGTTACCTCCTGAAAAAAGGCCCGTCTTTGTAAGGACCGTAACCGAATCCCTTCGAGTATCACCTGTCGTATCGATTATAGACCGTAACGTTGCTACTGCGGGTTTTAATCTAAGCAGTTTTGGAGGCTCGGACAATTTCCTTAAAGGCAAGTCAAGGGTACTAATTAATCTTGCATCCTATGCTCGAGACCCCGCAATTGTGGGCAAGAATCCGGAGCAATTTTGCCCCCATCGCATGACAGTATTAGAAGACACTAGTGCAAAGGAAGGCTATTTACCGTCTCACCCCGCTATGCCCTTTGGACATGGTAAAAACATGTGTCCTGCTTGGTGGTGGTATTCAGCGATTGCGTCAAGAATGTTAGCCAAGATGGCTGTTCAATACGGTTAGAACTCCTGGCAAAAGGCTATTATTACAAACCCTCCAGAAAAGCGGGTGGCTCCATGGGCCGGACAAGGAATGTGGGGAGCCTCTTTCAAGACCCAAGAATGTGCTTAATGCCTCTATATTGCAACACATACAATTAACGATGCCACTCACAACCTGGCACAATCAGATGAGGCTCTATATTAAGATCATCCGCCCACTGTTGGATTAGATGCCTGACTTGTTTGTCTGTAGTAAGAGTTTCAGTTTTCTTACGATACAGTTGACCCAATAAATTAAAGTCGGGTGGATAAGCGCGCTCCGTGCGATGATAAGTTAAATAATCCTCAACCGCACCCACTCGCGTATCCGTTGTTCGTGCTTTTTGAATGGCCCTAGCCAATTCATCCGCAGCGGCATGACCAATTAGCGGCTCTAGTTGAAGATAAAGAAGCGCCATTTCCAAACTATTGGTATTGGCAATAGCACAATTACCTGTTTTTTGAGATTTCTGTGGTAGATAGATAAATTTAGTAAGTTTCAAATCTTCCTTAATTTGACCATACAGATATTGTTCGGTCGTTTGAGAAGAACATTCATCAAAAACTGCCCCCACATCGGCTTGATCATTAATGTTATAAACTACCACCCCTGGTGAGTTCCCACAACCATACCCTCGATTACATAGAGCCAGACGATTGCGATGAAAGGCCAATCCCACCGTATGATTTTTCAAACTTATGGGCATACCTATTGATTTACCGCTTAAATATCTAGTCTTTAACTCGTCAAAACTCTTGGAATTCCCTTCAGATATCGCTTCAATTGTTTGACTCAGTATGCGATAAACTTCAACTTTTCCTAATGTATTCACCTTAGCTCGAGTGGCAGGAGTTAAAGAATCTACTATTTTGTTCCATCCTCCCTCTTCTTCCGCCTTTAGCTCTGATACAAGTTTACCATAAAACATTTTCAAACTAAAAATTAGATGCATCGTTGCTAATTTAGAATTAAATCCCTCTAGCTTGATTTTATTCCCAGCTATAAATGTAACTCCCTTTATACCAAAGCGATGAGCAAGCAACTTGCGCTCTAAAATCTCGGCCGTAAAGCCCTTATCCTGTTCTATTGCATAGGACAAACCTACATCACTCCCTTCCATCAAAGCCCAAGAAAGAGGCGAATGCCCCTTCCTACTTATAATATCCAGCCTCGCACCTTGTTTGACTAATTCAGTAAAAACTTCAATGTAACCAGATGCTAAATGCAATGCTGTAAAATCATTTTTGTATCTAATTTCAAGATCGGCGCCTAACCGGATCAAAGCAAGAACAGTTGTCGCATGCCCAGAAATAGCTGCTAGATGCAATGGTGTATGCCCTTCCTGTGTTTTATGATTCACATTTTGACCACCTAATACTACTGCAACCTCATTAAACCCAGCCTCTGATGCTAAATGCAATGCTGATTGACCACGGTAGTCTATTGCGCCCGAGTCACCCCCTAGTCGGATTAACTCAGCAACAGTTTTCGCGCAACCACTTAAAGCTGCTAAATGTATGGGTGTTTGCCCATCCTTGTCCACCGCATTGATTTGGGCACCTAATTGAATCAACTCACAAACAGTTTCAGTACGTCCCATCCTAGCTGCTAAATGCAATGGTGTGTCTCCTGCTCGCGTGGCTAGGTTCACATGTTGACCACCTAATGCATTAACAATCGCAGTATAGCCATATTCTGATGCTAAGTGCAGTGCTGTTTCACCCATTTTATTTATCGCGCCGGAATCAGCTTTTAGCCGAACTAACTCGACAACCGTATCAACATAACCATGTAAAGCGGCGAAATGTATAGGTGTGTTATGGACGTAATTATCTTCCGCATTGATATTAGCATTTTGGTCTACAAGTGCTAAAACGATAGCTGTGTGGCCTTTTTGCGCTGCTAAGTGCAAGGAGGTTAAACCATTGCCATTTGTTGCATTAACATTAGCCCCCCGGTTGATCAACTCTAAGACCGTTTCAGCATTTCCTTCAAAAGCTGCTATATGTAACGCACTTTCACCTCTATCAGATAAACTATCCAGAGATTGTCCCTGGGCGATAATAAAATCAGCAACACTCCTCATTTGAGTGGAATGTCCATTTCTGGCTATGATATGCAGTATAGATTCACCATTATCATTTAGCGAATCTAATCCAATAATAGGAAGTAGATCTATCAGTAAATCGTAGTCACACCACTTTAACGCCTCTTTAGTTAATAACCTAGCCTCTAATTTTATTAATGTTTTATCTTTAATTTTCTCTAATGACTCTAGAATTCTCTTCCGATCAGACTTGACTGTTATACTAATGTCTGTTCTTAGTTTATTTTTTTGGTCGAATTCTGGAAAGGATTGATCCCTTAAAATATCAAACTGGTCCATAATAAATTCATTAATTGCCTTATCCATATATTTTATTTCATCATCACAATTACTATCACATTCGATAGATATCGGATCGTCGCAATTACAATTTAAAGAGAAATCCATAAAACATAATCCTAATGTAAAAAGTCTATTATAAATAGCAATACGCGCATGATTATAAATATAAAACTTATTTAATGCAAATTATTTTTATATATAATCTTTAAAAAGGGACTATTAATATTATTACTAGTAAACAATCTTAATTGAAAAACTCCTACACTATTAATAAGTGTATAAACTTTGAAGTAATTGTGATTGATATATCAATAACTATGAAGGTCATGAGCACGTACAAACCTGAGACAGAAATGCAACGCTAAAAACCCAGGTGGCGCCGCACCTGAATTTCTACCATTTGCATACCTTCCCTATCACAGATTTGATGGAAAATTGCGGCAGAATGGCTAGAATCCGACATTGAATCCAGTTGTTAATCCACGAAATCCAACGTTTCCAATATTTGTTGTATTGGCATCAGAGAATCCTGTGCCCAACGAAAGTATGCGAGTGAGTTGAACATTTTGCATCCACAATGACATCTCATAGGCAATATATAGATTCAGATCCAAGGGATGGTTTTGGAAGTCAAGTTGGTAGTTCCAGTTAAACCCTGTCTTTAGTTGAATATTATGTGTTAGCGCATGGAAAGTACTGACTGACTGGAGGTCGCTCTGCGGTTGGGTGAGTACCGTTGTTTGTTGATTTTGACCACTATAAAATTTAGACCTTGAAATTCCATATTTGGCGTTACCAAAGAATCCAAAATTATAGGGCAACTTCCAGAGGGTATCTAGGCCGGTAATCAGTCCCCATCCTTCACTTTTGGACATAAGCTGGATATTCGCGTCGGCATCTAAGGTAACGCTGTTCACCGTCGCCGTACCAACATATTCAATGTTCTGGATGCAGTGCAAGCGATACCATTGGACACCAAAATTGGGCCGAATCTCAAAGTAATCCCAAAAGGATAGTGTCTTTCCGAAGGAGGAATTCAATATCTTTATGTCAACTTTGAGAAGTGAATTAGCATTAGTGGGATTAACAACGCTGATTGCATCTCATAAGGTGTCAATAAATGTGCCATCTCCGCTTGCAATCGAGTCACGCCCGTTGGTTTTGAATTGAGTGTAGGTGGTATCAACGTCCCATTGTGTTTCGGAAAAGGTATACCTACCTAAAACGCGAAACCCTGGGGCATAGTCAAAATTAACATTCTTAACTGATATGTTATCCGGAACGACCCCTGGACCAAATGGACCAAATGGAAGGGCTACACTGGTTCGAGTTAAAGCGTAAGGCATACCAGTAACAGTTGGTTGCCAATACAGAAACTCGCCGCTTACAGAAAGACTTCCAGGATAGGGCATCGAATCATAACAGCTATCAAAGTCCGATGATGAATAATCGTCTGCACAAAGGACGGTAGTTAGTGCTGTGAATAACAGCAACATCGATGAAATTTTAGTGAACAAGGTACCATTTAAAAAAACATACACAACCTCGGTTAAAAAGTTTGACCATACACCAAATCACATTAGCCACGCGAACACTTCCTTTCATAGCTTGGCTGTGAAAGAATTGTGAGGGAAAAGCATGGTCACACGTGTATACCACGCGCGGTCTGAAATCAATGTCATCAAAATACAATAAAAACTTTGTTAATGCCGCTACAGCGTATAATAGAACATGTAGCGCCATGTCACCGAATTGGCAGCCCTAATATTTTTCTTTATTTTGACGACATTGAGGAATAGATAGCAGTAAGGCCCACTTGAACGTCACACGAAAGCCCAGGGTCCTCCTAGGAATTACCTAAGAATACAAGGCTGCTAGTAGGAGGTGACAGTTTTTATAACACGCGCGGTCTGAAATGGTGAATTTGGACCGCGCGTGGTATGCCTGAAAGCTACTAAAATATGCTCTCGCAATCCAGAACATATTGGAAAATCAAAGGAGCTACGATGCTAGCATCCGACTCGATAATAAAGCTTGGGGACTCCATACTTAACTTGCCCCATGTAATCTTCTCGTTCGGCACTGCCCCACTATAGGATCCAAAAGATGTCGTGCTGTCACTTATCTGAGCAAAGTACGACCAGTATGGAACGTCCTCTCCAAGGTCCTGCCTAAGCAATGGTACTGCACAGATTGGGAAATCGCCAGCTATGCCTCCGCCGATCTGGAAAAAGCCTATTGGTCCTTGCGTTGATGTGGTTCTGTACCAATCCACAAAGTAGGCCATTTGCTCCAAACCCAACTTAAC
This sequence comes from uncultured bacterium, assembly GCA_964436955.1. Lineage (GTDB taxonomy): Bacteria > Chlamydiota > Chlamydiia > Chlamydiales > JAJFMA01 > CAMFKD01. Next base: position 36,239 of record CAYTFC010000018.1, read on the forward strand.
GATATTGAAGCGAGTCAAATCCTTTGAAATTACGTGCGACACAAAGATGTTTCCCAAGGTAGAGTCTTCCCAACCAGGAGTAATGATGGGCAGGTTCTTTTCCTTTGCAGCCAACATCCAGGAGTTCTTGGGATCGATTTCAAATGTACTTTTAATCGATGGAAGGTCCAAAAGTTGGTACATAAATTCATAAGGAAAGTAGCTTTTTCCAGCCACATCAGCTGCTTGCCAAAGGCTAAGCACCTCATTTTCAATACGTCTGATAGCCGTATCTTCGGGGATACAGGTATCGGTAACACGATTCATTCCCTTCTTCAGAAGTTCTGTCTCGTCTTCTTTAGTGAGAGAGCGGTAATTCGGCAGCCTGAGATAGTGAGTATGCGCCACAAGGTTGAAAATATCCTCCTCCAGGTTAGCTCCTGTACAGCAAATAGCATGCACCTTATCCTGGCGAATCATTTCTGCTAGCGAAATGCCTAATTCTGCGGTGCTCATGGCACCAGCTAGCGTCACTAACATTTTGCCTTTGTTCTTAAGGAGGTCATTCCATCCCTCAGCCGCATCCACACATACCGCTGCATTGAAATGCTTAAAATGTCTCTGCATAAAGTCGCGAATTTTCATAATCTTCACAAGTTGTTAGGATTGAATTGATAGCTGAGTAACTTATAGATAAGCTTGGCGGCAAGATAATCCGGTGCGGGATGGCCTTCCTTCGGGCAAAGCTCAACGACATCAAAGCCAACGAGTTGCTTTTCTTGCGCCACACGCTGCAGTAATTTCGTGGCTTGGTTCCAGTTGATGCCTCCAGGCTCTGGAGTACCTGTAGATGACATTAAAGAGCTATCAAACACATCTAAATCAAATGTCACATATACAGGACCCGATAGCTTGGACAACACTTGCTCTATCCAGTCATTACCATCCAGCTTATGCGCAAAGAAGGTATTAGAGGCATCAAGATTGGGTAGTTCTTCACTAGCCATACTCCTAATGCCAACAGAGACAATTTTCTCAACATTGTCCAGCTCCTTGACCCTAGCCATTACAGAAGCATGGCTCCATGGATTGCCTTCATACGCAGGTTGAAGATCGGCATGAGCATCAAGTTGCAACACCGTGAGCTTGCCATACTTCTCTGCATGAGCGCGAATGGGTGCGTAGGAAATGGAATGCTCTCCGCCCACTACAACCACAAACTTTCCTAGTTCCAAGAAGTGCTTTGTACGCTCATAGAGAGCCTTAAGCATCGATTCAGAGCTTTCCACGTCTATGGCTGGCGCTGTATAAATGCCTTCCTTATACACTTCAAAAGCTGTTTCAATGTCATACAGCTCCATATTTCTTGAGGCTTCTATTAAGGCCTCAGGACCTTTGTCAGTACCCTGTTGATACGTTGTCGTCTTGTCAAAGGGGACCGGTAGCACAACTATTTTCGCCGACAATTCTGAACTATAGGAGTCGGGCAAACCCGCGTATCTTCCTTCTAAGCCGTGTCCTTGTCCTATCTGTTCGCTCATTTATACCACCAAGTATGTGTAGCTTTCTAAGGCGTGCTTAAATTTCTTCTTCATTTGTGCCGATTGTGCTGGAGTGATTCGCCCTTGCTTTAGCGCACGTTCTAGCTGGGTATGAAGGCGGGTCAAAAGATTTTCGCCACTAAATTGGACATAATGAAGAACCTCTTCGTTAGTGTCGCCTTCCACTAAACTTGACACATCCCACTGCCCATTTTCATCCAGCTCGGCATGCACAACATTCGTATCGCCAAATAAGTTATGTAGCCCGCCCATTATTTCTTGATAGGCGCCCACCAAAAATACACCAATATAGTAAGGCGATCCAATGCGACATTCATGCAGCTTCAGGAAGTTATTGATGCCACGTCTTCCAATGAAACGATTGATTTTGCCATCGCTATCACAAGTCAAGTCCGCTAAAACCCCTTGATGAGTGGGTACTTCGGTTAAACGATGAATGGGCATCACAGGAAACAACTGATCAATGGCCCAGGAATCCGGTAGGGACTGGAACACCGAGAAATTACAGAAATAGGTTTCCATTAAGAGACGATCTAAATCTTCGATTTCTTGCGGAACCTCGCTCAACTCCCGATAGAGCACTCGAATCCTAGACAAAAGCTTCCAGCAAATTTTTTCAGCGTAGCCCCTTTCAGCGAGTTTTAGCCCACCCAGGATGAACTCATGCAAAATCCGTTCCTTAAACTCCATGACGTCGTGATAGGTTTCTCGACAATTTTTTGGGCTTAAATCCGCATCCAATGCCAACAAAGTAGTGATGATTTCATGGTCGCTCGGAGGAGTTTCATTTTGTATCGTAGGGTTCGCATTGCTTGTGACGTCAATCACTTCTGTAATCAACACCGCATGGTGTGTTACCGTTGAGCGACCTGATTCAGTAATCACAATAGGATCATCTACGCCAGCTTCCAGACAGGCTTCACCAACTGCGTAGATGATGTCACGAGCGTATTCCTCTACAGTGTAATTCATAGAGTTGTCTGCAGTACTATTTGACCCATCATAGTCCACAGCCAATCCACCGCCCACATCAAAGAAACAAACCGATGGGTATTGTATGGCAAGCTCTGTGTAGGTACGAACGCTTTCTTTCAGAGCCTTCTTGATAGATTCGATCGAGGTGATTTGACTTCCCATGTGAAAATGTAGGAGTTTTAACCAGTGTGTTTTGCCAGCTGCTGTGAGCTGATCAAGGCAGGCAACGATCTCGTTTGTGAACAATCCAAATTTCGACTGCTCTCCAGCGGACGAATTCCAACGCCCAGTACCTTTTTCGGAGAGCTTCATGCGAAAGCCGATTTCGGGCTCAACACCCAACTCAGCGGCCACCTTAAGAACGAGATTGAGCTCATAAGTTTGCTCAATAATGATCAGTGTGCGTCGACCGAGCTTAATGGCCGTGAGCGCAAGTGAAATGTACTCCTCGTCCTTGTACCCATTGCATAAAAGAAGGGCATCCGGATTTTGATCCAAAGTCAGAGCCGCCATGAACTCTGGCTTGCTACCAACTTCTAAGCCTATATGGTGCTCCCGCCCAGCCTGCTGGACAATCTCGACAACATGCCTTTGAGGATTTGCTTTGATGGGATAAGCAATTCTGTGAGAACCGCGGTAATTAAATTCCCTTATGGCTGCCTGAAAAGACTCACTTAAAAAGCGAACTCGATCCTCGATTACTCCATTGAATCGAATCAAAATAGGTGCTTCAATACCCTGTTCTACCAGCGATTTCACCAACTCATAAAGATCGCCCTTTTGACCATCTTTGGTTGGCTGAACAACTACGTTGCCATGAGCGTTAACGTCAAAATAACCTGCCCCCCATCGCTTAATCCAATAGGCTTCCTCATCTCGCATGCAGCACTCCTAACTCTAGTGACGGGTTGAAAAACTTGTTGGTCATGATAACCAATCCCCCCCATTTTTAGGTAGCCAAATGCCCAAGTCGCAAAATGAAAATACGAGAATCTAAAACTCACTATTCTAACTTACTTATAAAGCAAATTTATTGAATTCTAAATAATCTATTTCCCGTAATAAAGTAGTTTTTGAGGCAGGAGTCCAGGTCACGTTCATACTTGTACCCACATCTTTTTCTTGTGATAATTAAATAATTGGCTAACAGCAGTTTATGTAAATAGCCATGGGTTGCGACCCAAGGTCATCAAAAAAAGAAATGTGTTGTGTGTGAGCACACAGCGAATATCTGCTTAAGACCCTGATTGCTACCAAAACTTCATCTAGCGCTCATAGCGATATATCAGAT
>CAYTFC010000019.1:0-10226 GCA_964436955.1 uncultured bacterium
TGCATCTGATATATCGTTACGAGCGCTAGATGAAGTTTTGGTAGCAATCAGGGTCGAAGGCGAAGGACTGGCAGACTTAATTGCGACAGAGGTCGGCGAAGTTGCGCAAATGAAGGGCTACGCTTGATGCAACGTGGGCGTTGTTTTCTGTTTGTTGCGGGAATTTTTAACTATTAGAAATATACATCCATCCCCCTCAATCGTGCGCTTAGCGTGCGTATATATTAGTTCGCAATCTTGGGCGCTTGGAGGGGGCGTCTGACCCACCTTATTCCTCTCCACAATTGCCATTATTAGATTTTGCATTGTGTATGGCTTGGTTCCAAATGACCCAGGTTGGTTCAACTGCTTTTTTGCATAGGTTAATGGGCCACAGGGTCTTTCGCACCACTGGAAAATTTTGAGTCGAGCGAGGTGCTGACAAATTCTGACCCAAGCGGTCATTATTGCTTTATCCTCCTCATTATTTTCAAAATACTCAGTTTCCACTAGCTGGGCGAACATTGTTTCAGGAATATTTTCGACTGTAGGACTAGCGGACGGCGAGTTAAGGTAGGATTGGTCAAAGTAATGAGCGGATAAATTGTTATTATTTGTTGTTTGAGTGTTAATAGGTGCTAATGGAGTGTTAATATTTGTTAGGGTGGTGTTAATATCTGTGAGTATGGTGTTAGTGTTTGTTAGTGTAGTGCTATTGTCATTATTTGATAGAGAGTCTAAGTTTTTGTCTAAAGTAAGATCGATGCAAGTTTTTTTGGAATAAGGCGACTCGATTAATGGTAGCTTTCTCTTTTCCCCTATAGTCATCACGATTTTTAATTTGTTGACCTCTTCGTATATCTTGGATGCAAAGTTAAAAACGACTGATGCATCGTTGTTGGAGTATGTCGTATTTTGAGTTACGTTCGCGCCACAAAATAGATTTTCTATAATGTCGAAAATTTCGGCTTTTATTTGTCGTTGTGAAAATTCAGGTAATTTTTTGTAATATTCACTGGCGGTTGCACCATTTTTAGTGACTTCACTTGCTATATTATTGATTGCTATGTCTACTGATTCTTTTTTAAATATCGAATTGCAAATGTTATTTTTTGTTTGTTCAATTAAATAATTATTCGTATGCGTAAAGTTAATGTTCATTACATTATTCCATATATTAATATTAATTAGTAAAGTCATTATTGTTACATAGTTTTATCTTTTAGTCAATTATTAGTTGTTTTTTTTTGTTGTTTTATTTTTAATGTAGATTGTGCTAAATGGTATTTGACTTAAGTCCGCCTATCCACCTTTTCAAGCTTCGCGTGGTATAGAATTGTCCTTGCAATCAGGCTTACTCTTTGGGTAATAAGGGGGAAGATCCTCATTGCAACAGAGGGGCTATCTATGGTCAGCCTTCCAGCTCCTAGTCAAAAGACCGATGAGGTCAAAAAACCGCGTAAGATTCTTGGGGTGCGCGTAGCTGCTATTTTTGAAGCCCTCTTTATGTTGGCCTTCATTCTTGCCATGAGTCGCTTAATCGGGGATACTTCCCGTTTTATACATGTCTCGCCTCATCCGTTTTGGGTTCCAGTTCTCTTAATTTCAGTGCAATACGGATGTATAGAAGGGATTATCACAGCGTTGCTTGCTACAATCGCATTGTATATGGGGAATGTACCAATTCAGCAATACCAAGAAACGCTTTTTGATTACCAGTTAAGGCTTGCAGCGCAGCCGTTTATGTGGTTTGTGGCGGCTTTTATTTTAGGGGAAATTCGTTTACGTGTGGACGCCCAAAATAGGGAGTTGGTTGAGGAAATCACCACCTTATCAGGTGAAGCTGCCATCATTTACAAAGCTTACGAGCAGCTAAAAGAAACCAAGTCCCAGCAGGACCGTTTGTTAGCTAGTCAGAGCAAAACAGCTTCAGCAATCTATCAGACCTTTCAACTATTACAAGGCGTATCGCCTACCCAGATTCTCACGGATTTACCACGCGTGTTTTCGACAGCGCTTAATCCACATAAGTTCTCGGTTTTTGCGATGGGGCATCAAGGATTTGAGGTGGCGACGTCACATGGCTGGACCGAAACGGATCAATTCATGCGGCGTATACCGAAGGATCATCCCTTGTTTCAGGCGGTAGGCATTGATCGTCGATTAGTGGCGGTATTTAATCCTGATGATGAAGCGGCTTTAAAAGGTCAGGGGATGTTGGCAGCACCTTTATATGATTCTGATACGCAACAGCTGCTGGGTATGGTAAAGGTTGAAGCGATCGATTTTCTAGATTTCAACCGTAATACGTTAGAAGGCTTCCAAGCGCTTTGCAATCTGGTAGGGTTATCGTACGCGAATGCGCGCCGTTATCGAGCTTTGGAGCGGCAGGCAATTTTTTCTAATTTACGACCTGTCTATTCGTTAAATTACTTGTCAGAGCAGCAAGTATTTATAGAAGAGTTGTGTAAGCAGGCAAAGATACCCCTTAGCAGCATCCATTTTCAGGGACATGATGAAAGGCCACAAGAGCTGCTGGCGGACGATGTCCTCGACGAAGGTGTGGTGGCTCACTTGTTGGTTGCGTTGGTCAAACCTAAGGGACAGGTTTTTAAGGCTAGCAGACATGCTTATGATTTTATAATTTTGCTTCCGAATACCGATACTATTGGAGCGCAAAGTCTTGCAGGAGAGATTTTAGAAGCTGTTATGAAAGATGAGCGACTAAAGCATCTTAAGCTCTCGCAAAAAGTTGAGGTGTTGGTGGACGTGAATGTGACTCCAGTGCAGCCGGCGAGGGCATAATGGATATCGATCGGGGAAAAGGTGAGCCCAAACCAGCGTTGCTGCCATTTTTGCTTGTTGCCACTCCCATATGCTTGTTTGAAGTGCTTGTTTTCTTTGTTGGAGTTCCATTTGGTTTATCATGGACTGTGGCGCTATCTGCACATGTCGTTGCCTTGGGTGGCTGCGCTATGGCATTAGCTTATCACGTGCGCCGCAATTGGGATTCCCGCTTGGTAATGATCAATCTTACTTTGGGTGCCCTTCTAGGGCCGTTTGGTATGGTATCTGCTGTTATGGCGGGTTTGCTTTCAGCCTGTTTTGTTAACGACAGTGCCCATACGAAAGCCCTATTGGCTGTATTGCTGCCTGCCTTGAAGGAATCACCGATTACTGAGGCGGCAAGACGGTTGCGAGCGGGTTTAGATCGAGTAGACGAGGGGACAACTCCGATCCCATTTTTTGATTTAATGGCTTATGGTTCTATTGAGCAAAAACGAGCTGTCATAGGAGCGACATTGCGCTATTTTTCTCCAGAGTTGACATCGGTTTTGCGCTTAGGGCTTAAAGATGAGACAAATAGCGTGCGGGTTCTTGCGGCTACGGCGTTAGTCACTTTGGAAGAGAAGTATCATGCGCGATTCGTCATTCTTCAGAAGGAAATAGCCTGCTATCCCGATGATAGAGAGCTCATTGGTTTGTATGCCAAGCACTGTGAAGCCTTCGCATTCTCCAACCTGCTGGGGGAGGAACGCGCAGCTAAGATGCGTGAGCATGCAATTTATGCTTATCTAGAGCTTATTAAGGATCAAGAGCCTTCTCTAGAGATGAGTCTCTCCCTAGCACACCTTTATCTTACAGATGGCCAGCCGGAGAAAGCCTTGGCGTGCCTGTCTTCATGGATAGCTGAAAAGGAACCTGCAACAGATGTAATTCTGTTCTATGGTGAAGCGCTCTATGCGTTAAATCGCTATGACGAGCTGCGTAAATTAGGCGTGAAATATCCCAAAGCATTGAAGATTGGGGGAGAGGGTCATCAAACTCCAAATCCTCTCGCATTATGGGGGGGAGCCAATGCCTGACAAAGAAGCAGACATTTGCGTCATATTGGAGGGCAGCTATCCATATATTGCTGGAGGTGTATCGTCATGGACCCACGATCTGTTGCATTCTTTACCCGAGCTTACATTTCATGTGGTATGTATTGTCGCCCCCCGTGCAAAATTGGAACTTAAGTATGAATTGCCATCCAATGTGATTGGCCTAACCAACATTGAGCTGCAGAAGTTTCCCAAAGGTGTGTCCCAGCTACCTAAGGGGGAGTTGCAGAAACTATTCCGTAAATTAGAGCTGCCGCTGCTTACTATGCAGCATCGCGCTAGTTTGCGTGGTTTAATGACTATTATAAACGCTCTCAAAGACTCTAAAGCATTCTTGGGCAGTCAATTGCTTTTGAATTCGCCTGAGGCTTGGAATACTCTTGTACGCATGTATCGGGAGACGATGTCAGAAAGTAGCTTCCTCAACTACTTCTGGACGTGGCGCGGAACTTTGGCCTGTTTTTATTCTGTAGTTCTATGTGACATACCTCCGGCGCGTGTTTACCACACACTTTGTACCGGCTATGCGGGGCTCCTGTTGGCGCGGGCACATCTTGAAACGGGAAAGCCTGCGATCATTACAGAACACGGGATCTATACCAATGAGCGCCGCATCGAAATTACTGCCGCGAGTTGGCTGGATGATGATCGGGGTACAAACCTTAATATTCGTCGCCCTCGATATGAACGTGACCTTAAAGACTATTGGATTGATAGTTTTAGCGGATACTCTAAATTAGCCTACGAAGCGGCTTGCAAGATCATCACCCTTTATGGAGGCAACCAAGAACTTCAGCTCCTTGACGGTGCGGATCCTTCCAAACTAGTGATTATTCCCAATGGAATTGATTATCCACGTTTTGCTGAAGTGAAGGCAGAGCCCCACGAGCGCCCTACCATAGCTCTCATTGGTCGTGTCGTTCCTATTAAAGACGTGAAGACCTACATACGCGCGTGCGCCGCTTTGAAAGCTAGTATTCCCAATCTTCTGGCATATGTGATGGGGCCGACTGATGAAGATCCAGGATATTATCAGGAGTGCGTTGCGTTAATGCAGCACCTTGGACTGCAAGATACCATTACGTTTACAGGTAAGGTAAAAATCTTGGATTATCTTTCTAAAATTGATGTGACTGTTTTAACAAGTATCAGTGAAGCGCAGCCATTAGTACTCTTGGAAGCCGGGGCCGTAGGCATTCCTTCCGTAGCAACCGACGTGGGTGCCTGTAGGGAAATTCTATACGGACACCCCTCTGAGTCGCCTCCGCTGGGAGTTGGCGGGGAAGTCGTTTCCTTGTCAAGTCCAGAGGAAGTTGCGCGAGCCTTAACAGGACTCTTGACGGATCGGCGGCGTTATGACAAGTGTAGTGAAGCGATCAAAGAACGTGTGGCAACCTACTATCGGGCGACTGACCAAGCCAAAGCTTACCGAGAAGTTTATGAGTCAATGCTAGCGAAGAGCCAGGAGAATATTGCGTGGCAGGCATAGGATTTGTATTAAGGCGTTTACAGCAGAAGGATACTCTGTCGGGGTCATTCCAAGGATTCCTGCATGCTGCAGTGGTAAGCTCGGGTCCTTGGCTGATGACTGTGCTTGCATTAGCCGCTGTTTATGTCGCTACTAGAAACGTCACGTTCTTGGAGGATGTTTCGGATTTTCGTAATATCGTGATGTATAATTTTTGCTTTTCAGCGGTATTTAGTGCGCCCATTGTGATGGTGTCAACTCGCTTTCTTTCCGATTGTATTTATCGAAGTGATCTCAGGCAGGCACCAGGGATGCTTGTAGGATCCCTCACGATACTGTATGCTATTGCAGGGCCTGTAGCTTTTGCGTTCTATTTTGGTGTATCTAAGCTGCCAGGGATCGAATCCTTACTTGCTGTCATGCACTTCCTGTTAGTTTGCACAACCTCAGTGGTATCTGTCTTTCTTTCAGCCTTGAAAAACTATCGCGGTATTTCCGCGTCTTTTTTGATTGGACTCGGGTTATCTGTTGTAGGATCCATCGTTCTTTCGAATCGCTATGAAGTTACCGGGATGTTGGTTGGTTTTAGCTTTGGATTTGTTTTCATCGTAGGCGCGGTAATATCTCAAATTATGGGCGAATACCCAAGAGATTGTCGCAACGTATTTCAGATTTTGAGCTATTTTCCCCGCTATTGGGATGTGGCATTAACTGCTTTTTTCTATGTGTTGGGTACATGGGTGGATAAATGGATCATGTGGTTTTCACCGCAAGCTATTGAGACATCTGCCGGGTTAGTGATGTATCCTCCTTATGATAGTGCGATGTTTCTTGCATTTTTAACCATGGTCCCAGCGCTTGCGGTGTTTGTGCTTAATTCGGAAACATCGTTTTTCGAATTGTATCTAAAGTTTTATAGAGGAATTTTGGGCCACCGTAGTTATAAAGTGATTCAGAAGAATCATGGAGATCTTATGCGCGGCTTGGCAGACATATCTCGAGCTATTTTGCTACTTCAGACGTTTGTGTGTGTGGCAACTCTGGTATTGGCGCCAAAGCTCTTCGAGGTATTAGGCCTTTCATTGGCGGGCATTGGAATGTTTCGCTATGGGGTTTTGGGTGTAACTTTTCACGTCTTTCATCTTTTTATCTGTGTGTTTCTATCTTACTTTGACCACCGTAAGGGCTCCATGACCGTTGCAACCGTATTTTTCGTCATGAATACAGTGTTTACATTAGGTACGCTGGTCTTGGGATTTCCTTTCTATGGCTATGGGTATTTTCTTTCTTCTCTAACGACCTTTGTGGTGGCAGCAATCATTTTGGAACGCTATGTCAGCAAACTCACCTTTCAGACTTTTGTGGTTAATAACTCGGCGTTGAGGGATTAGAATGCTTATTCTAAGAGAAAATAAACGCATTCTGGCATTGGTGCTTTGCACCTGGCCGATTCTGTGGTTTATTAATACTTTGATAGATCAAATGTGGACTGGTGGATTCATCATGCTAGGCACCCTTATTACACTCGTGGCTGGCACCACATTAGCATCCTATCATATGAAAAGAATCCACGCCTTTGCTATGGCTGCATCCATAAAAAAGAACGACTTGATTCTTAGCTCCATGGGCGAAGGAATGTATGGTCTCGATATTCAAGGACGGGTGACGTTCATCAACGACTCCGCGCTTAAGATGTTAGGCTATACAAAATCAGAGCTCCTTGGACTAGAAATTCGCCCACTAATTGAAGTGACTGATAAACAGAATCAGACGTTTGGCAGTGCAAACTCGAGTGCTCGTTTAAACAAAGTCGAGCATGTTGAAGTTGTTAATGAACTTTATCGCCGCAAAAATGGTAGTTGCTTTCATGTTGCCTACACCGTTTCGCCCTTGATTGATGGCACCGAAGTCACCGGAGCTGTGGTCGTTTTCCGCGATATTCAGGATCAAGTCCGACAGCAGCAGCAACTGCGTAAAAATGCCGAATTAATGTCTGCCATCCTCAGCAATTCCAATTCCATGTTTTGGTTAAAAGATGCCCAGGGCCAGTACTTAATGGTGAACAAGAGATTTTGCGAGGTATTTAATCTTCAGTGCGCAGAGGTTGTTGGCAAGTACGATAGCGACATCTTTCCTGAAAAAACGGCCATAGAGAAGAGAAGCACCGATCTTCAAGTTATCAAAAGTGGTCACGAGTTACAAGTGGAGCATACGGTTGAACAACAAGACGGCCTCCACTATTTTGTCACAACGAAGTTTCCTCTTAAGGCAGAGGATGGCTCAATCTACGCCGTGGGAGCACTGTCGACAGATATCTCTGAGCAAGAAAAAGCTCGAGTAACTGCTCAAGAAGCGAACATCGCCAAAAGCTCCTTTCTGGCAAACATGAGCCATGAAATTCGCACTCCTTTGAATGGCGTGGTAGGAATGGCCTCTCTATTACAGCAGACAGATCTTAATCCAAAGCAACGGAAGTATGTCGAGCGCATTACATTTTCCAGCATGATCCTTTTAGAGCTGATTAACGATGTACTCGATTTATCCAAAATCGAATCAGGCAAGTTTACTGTAGAAAAAATAGCTTTCAACCTGACCTCGATTGTTGGCGATATTTATCAGCTTTTTATGCTCGTAGCTGAGGAAAAGGGACTTGAGTTTAAAGTTAATGTGGCCCAGAATGTTCAGGCTGAGGTTGTTGGAGATCCCACCCGATTTAGACAAGTCGTGTCCAATCTTGTATCAAACGCCATCAAGTTTACAGCAGAGGGCTCCGTGCACTTGGATGTCACAGTTGTAAAAAGTGACAAAGATTTTGAAGAGCTGCGACTAGCAGTGACCGACACCGGTATTGGAGTTTCCCCCGATAAAGTGAGGAACTTGTTTCAAAAATTCAATCAGGTGGATGCCTCTACAACGCGCAGGTACGGAGGGTCGGGCTTAGGCTTGGCCTTAAGCAAAGAGTTGACTGAAGCCATGGGTGGCTCTATTGGTGTCGATAGCGCGGAGGGGCAAGGATCTACTTTTTGGATTCAAATGTCCTTTCAGCTTGCGCATCATGTTTCAACCAATTAGAAAAATAATAAACCGTAACGATGAGAGATTGTCATGACTAAGATTGGATCAAAGTTTACTGGCAAGCGCATATTGGTTGTGGAAGACTATTTCATTAACCAAGAGATTGTACAGGACATGCTTGAACTCATGGATTGTCATGTCGAGATCGCTGAGGATGGTGAGGAAGCCATTGAGAAGGTCGATAAAAATGAATACGATCTTATTTTAATGGACATCCAGCTCCCTGAAAAAGATGGCTACGAGGTCACACGAGAAATCCGCCAGCAGGAAAAAACAGGAAAGAAGCGCAAGACTATCGTTGCACTAACAGCCAATGCAATGGCTGGTGACCGAGAAAAGTGCATTGAGGCTGGGATGGATGATTATCTATCCAAACCTATTGACTTGACCAAATTAGAGAGTATCTTAAAAAAATACTTACCGACCTAATCATTCAGGCCAATGAAATATGATTGGGGCCTCTATATCGGGGTGCAAACTGTGATGAACTGGGCAGGTGGACGCCGCTGTTTCGATGAGGGTGCGGCTGTCATGATTGAGGACGATCGGCATCCAGATTAGGATTGGAAGAGAGGCAATTCGCCTAGGTGATTCATCGGACATTGTCTTTTCTACCTCTACTCGCATCCCTTCAACATCCCATCCCTTACGGCGTGCCAAAATACCTAAGGTAGTGAGAATGCAAGTGGCTAGTGCTGTAGCGATGAGGTCGGTGGGTGAAAAGAGCTCTCCTTTACCTTGATTATCGGTCGGAGCGTCAGTGGAGATAGTAGCTCCCGAAGGGGCATGTTTTGCTTGGCAACGTAGATCACCCTGGTATTCTGCGGTAATTTTGACCATTTTTCCTCCAAGTTTAGCTACTGCGATATAGCAGAAAATTTATTTTGTTAAAGAGTTATCCTTTCATTTTGGAGTTATATTGATGTTACCCGTCTCGTGGACTAGAGTCTCTAGTTTTATTGAACCTATTCGAAAGCAGCTGGATGTCATTTCGATGATAATAACCACTGTTGCCAACTCGGTTTTTTTGGCAGGCAAGTTATTTCCGTGGGTACCACAGATGGTAACACGATCCGCTTTTGTCACCATTAACACAGTGGGCTTTCTTTTTCTGGATTGGCAAGTCAGTTCAACAATCAAGAGCATCGGCGATTTTTGCCATGCAACGTCGATCGAGGCGCATAAAATGGTGGTGTTAACCGCACTGACAGTGATGAGCACCGTTAGCGGTATATTGTTGATGGTTGGAGGATTTGGAGCATCGGTCGCTTCGTGGATGCAACATCCCGCCGTGGCAGCAAGCATGTATACAGTGATGCGGCCTTGGGGAGTGACATTTCTATTTGTTGCCATATTTATGGATGTCGCAAACTATTTTACCTGCACACAGCTGCTCACAGATCTGCGTCTAGATGCGACGGGTGTGGTTCAATCCCTGCAAGGCAAGAAGCCAATGACGCCATTAGCGCTACGCGTGCGGTATGTCATGGACAAGGACACTTTGCATAAGCTGCTACAAGGGCGCTGTGGCTGGTGGTCATCTCGTAAGCTGGTGAATGAGGTGATTAAAAACGTGGAGACCCAAACGCACTATACGGAGAGCAATTTAGGATTACGAGCTTTGGGGTATGTCGGGTTGTTTATTTGTAAGGCTAATCCGGATAGCTTAATTCAGGCCATCACATTGTTTGTGACATCGGTGTTGTATACCGGCGCTCGCGTTTACAAGAAGTGCAAAGAGTACGCTCAACAGCAGCGCATCGGCCAACTCCTTGTTTAGGATTCACCTGTTACACGTTGTAGCGCCGCTCCGCCGAAGC
>CAYTFC010000019.1:10326-39598 GCA_964436955.1 uncultured bacterium
GGCATCCCTTAGGGAAGGTTGTCTGCCTCGGCGAGGCAGACCCACAAGGAAAAGACAGCTTTGCGATTGTAGCGCCGCTCCGCCGAAGCGGCATCCCTTAGGGAAGGTTGTCTGCCTCGGCGAGGCAGACCCACAAGGAAAAGATAGCTTTGCGATTGTAGCGCCGCTTCGCCGAAGCGGCATAAACAAAGGCTTAATTTTGATGACATTGAGGTAGGACCTGTGGTGTAGATAGGTCTCACGGTTTTTCATTAGCTTAAAGGCTCTCTCAATTGTATTGATGCCTCTATAGGCAGATTTAAAAGGAAAAAATCTCAGATTTTACAGAAGCAATGTTGCTTGATCCAAAGGATCCCTTTGTTCAATTTTAGCTAAAATTCTTCTTAAACAATTTTCCTCAACGGCTTTTTTTAAAAGATTGACTTCGTCTTTTTTTTCTGCAGGTGTATTGCAGAATTCATATCTAAAAATTATGCTTATTAAAATAGTTATTGAACATGAAATTTGATTTAAACTAATTTCACCAGAACAGCTGTAAGGGATGTTTTTGCCTTTTGCAAAATCAAAGCCAAAGTATCTTAATCTATAGTTATTTTCGGAATCTCCATTTTTATTTGTTTTTTCAATAGCAAGGCTTGTGCACTCAGTGTCAATTGTGAAATTTATTTCACTTAAAGAGATAATATCGTTTAGTATTTTTTCTGTGACAAGCTCCCAATTAGCAGGATTGAAACGTTCGTCATCACTAGAAAAGAGGAAATTTTTACCTTTAACCCAAGTGGATGCATTTGAAGTGTCTCTATCTTTTCCATCAATTATGTAGCAATTTTTTAATTCGACTAAGGACTGAAAATTTGTGCTAAGGAGGCCAAGAACTTTTGTCGAACTTTCTGAAGTCGAAACTCCTACTACTCTTGAGCCTGGCGTTAAAATGTTAGCTAATCGAAGCATTCTACAAGCTTCTGCTTCGCCCTTTGCCATTTCGTTCCATTTATAGCATGACGCCACCCATGGTCTTTTAAGATGACTTTTGCCGAAAAGGGTCAAGACCCTATTTCCAGGAAGTTTATGGACCGACTTGTACATTCCTTTATTTACAACGCACTCGATCTTCTCCTGCTTCTGTCCCGATTGGTCTGTAATGTATAAAATATTATCTTGCTTCAATTTTTCGTGTATTTTTAGATACTCTTTTATATCGGTAGAAAATTCAGGGTCGATTTTTTTAATCTGCAATGGAACGATTTTTTTGTTGCATAAGTTGAAACTTAAAGTAAACAACTCAGCTATTGAAAGTAGTGAACTTATTAAAGATTTAATTTTGCATTTACTAGCGTCTGAGTTAGGAAAGTTGGAGTAATAAGAGGGAACAAAAGAGTGTACTGGCGTTAAACTTAAAAACATTCTATCCTTCCTAAAATAAATAATCAGAAGTTATAGTATACTTATATTAAATATCTTTAATTTAATAGTCAATGAATTTATTTGTTTTTGTTTTTTTTCTTAAGTCGTCGCTCTATTTTTTTTTCAACTAGCCCAGGCGTGGTATAATGTCCTAGAAGAGCGTATCAAACTGAATCCTAATGTCTCTTCAAGACAGAGCATGCGAATGCTTATGGCCTGAGCTACGGAAACCTTCACTTTCGGCATCCTTTACATCATCATACGAAACACGCGTCATAAACGCATATAGCACCGGACAAAAGCCTAACGTTAACGCTGTACAAATGGTCAAACCAAAGATAATTGCAATGGCCATAGGTCTAAATAAATCTCCACCACCCAACCACAAAGGCAATAAGCCTCCAATCACTGTGATTGTGGTCAATAGAATCGGTCTCATGCGCCTTTGAGCAGCGCAAATAATTGCTTCTTGCGGCGTTTTGCCCATCTCATCTTTCTCGGTAACCATTCTATCCAGTAAAATGATGGCGTGATTGACTACTATTCCCGACAAAGAAACAATACCCAGCAGCGCCATAAAGCCAAGTTGTGCTCCTGTTACTAGCAACCCAACGACCACACCTATAATTCCCATTGCAATCGTAGAGCAGATCACCACCGGAATCACAAACGAATCAAACTGCAGGATCAGGATCAAAGCCATGACCAGCGCAGCTATAGGTAATTGTTCGAAAATGGATACGGCAGAATCCTTCGCTGTTTCGACCTCTCCACCAACTTCGTAGAAGAATCCGACGGGCCACGTCTTCTGCTCGGTATTGAGGTAAGGAACCATAGCCGATGCGACTTGATTAGCGGTGTATCCGGGCTGTAGGTCTGCTTTGATGGTGACGGTTTTAATGCGATTGCGTCGATGGATCTTACTGGGTTCCCAAACGAGCTCCAAGTCGGCCACTTGCTTTAGCGGAACCGTCGCTGTACCGGACTGTGAATGGACATTCACTCCCTCCAAACGGTCCAAATCCTCGCGGTCGGTTGCTATGCTGCGCATAATGACAGGAATGACTTGGTCGCCTTCACGGTATTGCGTGGTTGCGAAGCCACTTAGCCGTGTTTGCAAGGAAACTGCTACGTCGCGACTCGTTACTCCAGCAGCTAATGCACGAGGTTGATTGACCTTCACCAGTAACTTCTTGGCGCTACCTTGCCAATCATCGCGTATGTTTTGTGCTCCCGGTGTCTGAGCAAGGTGATTTTTCACGTTATCGGCAATTGCCAAGAGCTCAGGAATATTACCTCCCGAAACGCGAAACCCAATCGAAGAATCCACGGGAGGTCCATAGTCGATCGATCGAGGTGTGACACGCAATTCGGGAAAATGTTCAGACGTGAATGCTAACAGCTGCTTTTTCACCTCAGGAATCGCTTGACGAGTCGTTGATACCACCATCATAAAGGCGCCTTCAGGAGGAATAGGCTTGGGGTTAAAGTTAAGAATATAGCGCGGTGCGAAACCCCCAATGAACGAAATAGACTTTACAACTCCCGGCTTAGTTTCGCCTGGGTTACCTTTTAGCTCTGTAGAAAAGAACTTTTCGATAGCCGCAACCATCTCTTCGGTGCGCTCAATGCGCGTGCCCACAGGTAAATCCAGCTCCACGGTAAACTGAGCGCGATCGGTTGAGGGGAAGAAATTCTGTGGAACAAGTAAAAATGCGGCTAATGATAGCCCGAATAAGCCCACAAAGGTGGTTAAGACTAATTTGGGGCGTCGTAGCATGGACAACAACACGCGTCTGTACCACTGGTACACAGGAGCGTCACTTGTACGTTCCAAGTTAGGCTTCAGTTTTAGGAAGCGGACGCATAACATGGGTATCATCGTCAGCGACAAAAACCAGGAACACATTAACGTAATCGTCACAATCTCAAATAGCGCAGCAGTGTATTCCCCGGCCGCCGATTGGGCTAAAAATATCGGTAAAAAAGCCACAGAAGTTGTTAATGATGATGTGAGCATGGGTATACGCAATTCGCGTGTGGAATCTAGTGCCGTTTGCAGAACTCCAGTCTCATGCGTGAATTCGGTCATAATGGATTCGGAAATCACAATCGCGTTATCCACAAAGATGCCCAAAGCAATGATCAGTGCTGCCAGCGATATTTGGTCGATGCCTATTCCGAACAGACCCATAAATGCGAATGTCATGAATATCGTCATAGGAATCAAGCTAGCTACCACAAGTCCTGTGCGAAACCCTAAGATTACCAGGGTGGTTCCCAAGACAATAGCCAAACTTTCCAGCAGGTTTTTGACGAATTCGTTCACCTTGCGCGATACTTCGTCGGCCTGAAACAAAGCGAAATCAAATTGGATTCCTATGGGATAACGTTCCTCCATGCGTTCGATCACCGCTCTGGCCTGTTTGCCTAAAGATGCGATATTGCCACCTTCACGCAAGGATATGGCAAGGCCAACTGTGCGTTGGCCGGATGCATGCATTAGCCTTTCAGGAGGGTCAAGATATCCTCTGGTAACGGTGGAAAAATCCCTTAAGTAGATAAGTTGCTCTTGCCCCGGCAAGCGGACCAACATGTTCTTCAAGTCTTCAATGGAATTGAAATTACCCGAGGGTTCCAATATGATGCGTTCGCTTGGCGTTGTCACGGTTCCGCCGGGTAGCAAAATATTGCGTGAGTCTAGGATCTGCTGCAATATGTTAGTAGAACCCCCAAGCTGCGCAAGACGTGAGTCCTGGTACTCGATGAAGATCCGCTCATCTTGCGCGCCATAGATATCAACCTTAGAGACCTGCTTGATGCGCAGGAATTCATCACGCATTTGGTCGGCAATATCTTTAAGTTCCCGATAGGAATAGCCGTCGCCTGTAATTGTCAGGATAGTTCCAAAGACATCTCCGAATTCATCGTTAACAAACGGTCCAATAACCCCATCTGGGAGTTCACGACTGGCACGCTCCACCTTACGGCGAAGGGTATCCCAGATGGGACGCATGTTGTGATAGCGATCTTGAACATGAATGGTAATAATAGAGATTCCAGGCTCCGATTCGCTGGCGACGTAATTCAACTCAGGAATTTCACGGATGGCTTTTTCTAGCTTGTCGGTCACTAGGTTTTCAATTCTCTCTGGGCTTGCACCGGGAAAGGCGGTTACCACACGAGCGATCCGTACTACAAAACCCGGATCTTCGGCCTTGGGTAGTTTTGCATAGGCCAGCAACCCTAAAATGACGATTAAGGCCATAAAAGTGAGTGTAATTCGGATGCGTTCAATTGAAAAGCGGGTGAGATCAAACATTATTTTTTATCCGCTTGAAGTCGTACTTTTTGTTTATCTTTGAGAAATTGTATGCCTGCACTTACGATAATATCCCCATCCTTGAGACCATTTAAAATCTTGAGGTTATCACCACTAAATCCACCAACTTTAACGAGTTGTTTCTGGATTGTTGCAAACCCGTCCGCATCGGGATGCGCGAGATACACGAATTCTTCACCGCTAAATTCCGCCACAACATACGCTGGAACAATGATCACGTTGGCATCTTGATGTTTGTTAAAGTTGAACTGAACTTGAGCACTCATACCTGATCGAATGGCGTTGGATTTGCGTAAAAGCTGCACGCGAACCGGAAAAGCGGGGGCATTTTGTCGAGCCACTGCCACTTCCGTAACCACGCCAGGAAACACTTGCTTTGGGATTGCATCGAATGTCACGGATACAGACTCTCCAGAACGTATTTGAGAAATCAAGGTTTCTGGCAGAGAAATTGTGATCTCAGCGATATCGCCGCTGTTGAGGACTACTACGGGTTGTCCAGACGCAATATTCTCATTAGTTTCCACGAGAACCGAAGCGATATCCCCTTCTTTGGGTGCCTTTAGAATAGCATAGTCAAGCTGATTTTGGGCTAAATTCATGCGGTTGGTCGCCGCTTGACGGGAGGCCTTAGCAGATTCTTGTTGGGCTCTGGCCGCATCAAGTTCTGAGCGGGAGGCGCTTTCTGTTTCGTAGAGATCTGCTACGCGATTGTATTGGGAGACTGCCTGTCGTTCCATTGCTTTAGCTTGTTCTAGCGCGGCTTCGGCAGCCTGCAATTGTAGAACAAAGTCATGAGTATCCATTTTGGCAATGATATCACCCTCAAGGACTTTGTCTCCAACTTTAACTGGTAGTTCTATAATCGATCCTGGAACGCGAAAACTCAAACGCGATTCAGTACCGGCTTTCGACACACCTGCGAAGATACGCTGATCAGTGCTTGTGGAGGCGTGTACAGTCATCGTGCGTACAGGACGTACCACGTGTGTTTCTTCACTACTTGAACCACAAGCTGTCAATAAAGCAGTCAACGCTATTGCGGTTGCGCAACGCATGGAGCCATCCTTTTATTTTCGGTAAGGTAGGAGTGTATCCGGCCTAGCAGATCTTCCCGTTCATTTTCGGTTAAAAGAAAGTCAAAACGTCCCACGGCTCTTTGCAATTGTACCGAATCGATCAGGAAATCGTAAACCGCGTTGGCGGCTACTTGATCGGCTACGAGGGACTGATTTTGTGCGTCAAGAAGATCTACGACGTTCAGAGAGCCCTTGGTATACGCATCGGTGACGAGTTGCAGATTCTTCTCTGCCGCATCAGAAGACTGACGACTCAACCCAATCGCGGCATAGGACGCCGTGGCATTATTGAGGCTTGTGCGAATACCCTGTTCAATTTGCTGTTGAACCGACACAAGTTCATAATTGAGGCGCGCCAGATCTTGGCTAGCCTGTCGTTCTTCTGCACTGCGCATACCCCCAGTTAATATAGGGTATGTTAAAGCGATTCCCACCGCAAAATTACTGTTATTTAGAGGAAATATGCCCTTTTGTCCGGCACCACCCTTTGCTAATCTGTCATGCACTTCGGCGGCAAAATTCACATCGGGAGCAAAAAAAGCGCGCTTAGCGACTCCCAAGGCCTCAGCTTGAGCAGCAATAAGGCTTTCAACTTGGCGTATTTGAGGTGATAGCTGGAGTCCTTCACTTATCTCAAACTCGCTTGCGAGCTCCAAGCTACGATTGTCACCAGAATAGTGATCGAACCACTGGCCGCTTAAAACCCAGTACGGATCGTCGGGAGACATGGGCACCAAATGATGAATTTCCGCTTGATTGCGGTTTAATATGCGGTTTAGTGCCGTATTAGCTGAGCGCACTTGGTATTGTGCTTTGATGGCATTTGTTCGATTGGTTGCTACTTCGCTTTCCCATCGAAAGACTTCTGTGGATCGTGCTTCGCCAATCGATACGCGCTGACGCGCCATCTTTAAATTGGATCGTGTGCGACGTAGGTTCGCTATTTGAATGGCGTGAAGTGTGTTAGCGCGCAGCGTGTTAATGTACGCCTTGCTGGCGTCTAGTACAGTATCAAGATATTTGGATACAAAAACTTCCCAACGCGCCTCCTGGCGACGTTGCTCTATCGATAAGTTTCCTTGCAACCGATTCGAATAGATAACCTGTGTTGCCGCAGCTGTTCCGATGATAGCCGATTGCGGTTGTAAGCCAAATGCAAGAAATGCGCGGTCGCGGTCGATGATTCTGGCGAGTCCGCCCATATACACGTGCGGAAGTAGGTAGGATGTGGCTTTATGGACATCCTGACAACCAGACGCTAACACGCGGCGGGCCGCTTTAAGGTCCGGGTTATGAGATAATGCCTCATCAACAGCATCCAAAAGATCCATTGTAAAGGCTGTCGGCACATAGCCTCCAACAACATCAGCGTCAAGCAGCATATCCCAAGAGGGCTGCACATTTACACGGCATGCCGTGTATAGGTTGAGGATAAGCTGTTCTTCAGTATTCACTTCTACTTGCATGGACTCCAGCGCTTCGCCCATCAGGTAGCGTTGAATGTTTACGGCGATGCGTCTGGCTAGTCGTTTTTCTGGTGAATCGGGAGTTAGTGTCGCTAATGCACCCTGTTCTACCCACTTTCTTCCCGATAAAGCAAAAGTAGGGATTCGTCGTTCAGTTAACGCTTCAACCAGACTCTGCGTTTCCTTATCCGATAGTCTAGAAAGCGGAAATAGATACACCGCTTCCGTTTCCGCGGGAATTGCTGCGAGTGCCATCTCTACAGTATTTCCGACCGGAACATAAGTAACACCCGACGCTTTAAGGGATGGTATGGCTGTCAATAACGCATCGTTGATTAGGACGGTCAAATTCTTAAAGGGAATCAACGAATGGAAGACACAGATATCCCGATTGAGACTCGTAGGATAGGTCAGGTAATTGAGGTTTGTGACGCCTGAAGTACCTTTTTCAAAAGGAAGCCCCTGCAAATCTCGATCAACAATGAAAGGAGCAAAAGTAGGTTTAGGGAGACTATGGCGTAGGCTTAGGTCGTGGGAAGCGATCTCACCCAAACCTATCACCATATCGATGGAGGGATCAGCTAACACCTCGTTGACCATTTCAAGAGTGCTAGCAGCGCTCCAACTTGCTTGCAAATGACTAAATGTCACATCATATTCTGGCGTTAGCAAACTCGATATTTCGCGCTCAAAAATATGTTGGGTGACTTCAGTAGAAGGCCCTTTGCCATCCGAAAGTAAGGCGATGTGTAGGGGCGCAGTAAAAACAGGCAACCAAACCGAGATCAATGCAATCGCGATGAACCTAAACTGAAGCACAGTTACCCTTGATAGATATTTTTTACACACGTATATCATAAAGCAATTTCTAAGCAAAGACCCTGATTGCTACCAAAACTTGCCGCACAAGTCTTGGTAGCAATCAGGGTCAAAGGGGCACGAGTTGCTAATAATGTGCTATCCGGGGTAAAACAGATGATTAATACTTCACAGTTAGGACCGTTATGAAAAAATCAAAGGTAGTTATTATTGGATCTGGGCCTGCAGGTTTTACCGCTGGTGTCTACGCATCGCGAGCCAACCTTGAGCCCGTTCTCTATGAAGGCTTCTTTTCTGGTCCTGCTGGCGGTCAGCTAATGACTACTACAGATGTGGAGAACTATCCCGGATTCCCCAAGGGTATTTCAGGTCCTGAACTCGTGAAAGAATTTCGGGCCCAAGCGCAACGCTTTGGAACAACGATTCTCACAGAGGATGTGGAGTCTGTAGATCTCCAAAAGTATCCCTTTGTAGTGAAGGGAAAGAACAGTGAGCACGAAGCCGAAAGCATCATTATCGCTACCGGAGCGATGGCTAAGCGCCTGGATATTCCGGGCACACGCGAAAATGAGTTTTGGCAGAAAGGCGTGACCGCCTGTGCAGTTTGTGACGGCGCCATGCCCATCTTTCGCAATCGCCCTCTATATGTTATTGGCGGAGGCGACTCCGCTATGGAAGAGGCATTATTCCTGACGAAATTCGCAAGTATGGTTTATGTGATACACCGCCGCGACGACTTACGAGCCTCTAAAATTATGGCGGAAAGAGCGCAAAAGCATCCTAAACTGAAAGTTTTGTGGAGTACTGCCATCACTAAAGTGAATGGCGACACTGTTGTGAAATCTGTCACCATTAAAGATTTAAAAACCGGACAAGAAGCGGATCACGAAGCCGCTGGTGTCTTTTTTGCAGTCGGTCATGTACCTAATACCGCCTTCCTTAATAGTCAGCTTAAGCTGCATGACAATGGATACATTGTAGTGAAGCCCGGCACGTGTCAGACAAGTGTAGAAGGTGTTTTTGCTGCGGGTGATGTGCAGGACTTTGTGTATCGTCAGGCCATTACAGCGGCAGGCTCCGGCTGCATGGCAGCTCTAGAAAGCGAACGCTGGCTCGCCAGCCGCGAATAAGCACGCGCAGCCAATATCTTTTTAGGACGAAATATTCTTGCAGTATTCGTCCTTTTTTAAAAGACACTTTTGCATGTTTCTCCAACGTGGCGAAAAAAAACAGACACCTAGTCCGATCTTTTAAATTCTCTTCTTGAAATGCTATTTTCATATATTATCGTAATTATTATATAATAATTATTATACTTAAATGGTGATTTAATTAATTAATCTACATCATTTCTGAGTCATTTAAAAAGAATGAGGGTAGAGTGAACGATCTTCCCAGTTCTAATTGGACCAGTCCTGAAACCTATCGCTATTTGATGGATCTGAATCAAGACCATTTGATTCAGAAACGTCTATCAGGTAGAAAATCTTCTAGGGAAGTTGACGCGTTTATTAAAGGCGTATCCAATGTCGATTGGGCTGCTCGCAACCCTGTGAAGTGCGTTCAGTCCATAAAATTAGTGCCAAAGAACAACCCAATTCAGCGAGCCAAATTGGTACAAGCTATTGGTGCCACAGGGCTATTCCAAGTGAGATCTAATGAGGTGAATGATCTGGTCAAGCAAGCCTGTCTGAATAAAGACTGGGCCCTTGCCAAGGAATTACTCGCGAATATTGAACCGATAGCGTTAGACGGTTCTGGAGTCAATTTATTGCATGTACTAGCGCGATCTGGTAATGAAAAAGAGCTGATTCAAGCCTGTTACCGACTTGAAGAGAAGGGGTATATTAACTCTGCAAATATCCATGGAGAGACGCCTCTCCACATTGCAGTTCAGTATGGAATGACGAATGCAGTGAAACTTCTCTTGCAGCTTGGCGCCGACCCTAATGCTAAAACAAATGCTGGGGACACCATCTTGCATTATGCCTGTTTTAACCCGGCCGGCTTAGGTCCTCTCCGTTATTTGATTGCCCTTGGAGGCGATGTAAACACTGAAAATCTTGAATCTTCCACACCCCTTTTTATAGCGGCCTACTTTGGACAAGCGCCGCAGATGAATTTACTCTTGGAGCACGGAGCTAAAGTTGCTTATATAAACAAGTCCGGGCTGACCCCTCTTTGGGGCACATATATAGCTAGCAGACCGTTTGAAACCAAAGATTTGGAGTCTATGACACGAGCGGATAACGGTTTGACTACGGAAATTTTTTCGCGAAAGATATTAGCTCACTATTTTGGGCTCAGCGGTACTTCTGTTTTATTGAATCGGGAAATGGACCTAGAGAGGTTTTCACCTGAAGTTGCTATTGCTAAATTGGTGATGGAAACAAGAAGTCTTTACGGTCGTCTTTATACATCCATGGTTAATCAGGACGTGGCATGGAATTCACTAGTGCAATCTCTTTCCCCCACTTCTAGGATGGCGCTGCACTCACTAGGTAATGAGGAATTCACAGCTATCTTAAGCAGAACCATTGATGCTATTGCCTCAAGCGCTTCTAAAGATCCTGAGATTGCGATCAAAAAGGCCCAAGATGGAGAGCTCCTTGGTCTTGCTACTGGCTGGCCTGGGCATACGATTGGCTTAGCACATTATGGTGATAAGATTGCTATTTGCAACAGAGGTGAGGGCGCGACGAATCCCGGTATTCACATTTACACATTAGGCATAAACGATACCTTTGAGGAGTCTCTAAAAAAGTGCATTCCTGTGGGCACTTTGACATTTTTTACCAAAGAAATTTTTGATGAGCTTGATTTACATGATGAAATCTATATACCTCAAAAAGGTCAGAAGGTCGCTAACTGTACAGTGGGTAATACCAATAGCATGGAGGTGGCTCTACTTTACGTGCAATTGGAACCTCGTGTTGGACGGGTGGCAGCGGAGGAAATCGCCAAGGCAATTCAAAAAATACGCACACAGGACAGTAGGGTAGGTGTATTAAGAGATTATTTAAACTATCATCGAAAGCCCCAAACGTATCCACCTGACTATGAGTTGTTGCGTCAAGTCGTCAATAAGACTACTGCTCATAGTGCTACCGACCGAGAAGTTTATACGTTGATTCAGCAATATGGGGACGATATGAACCTAGGTGAGCATTTCTTTACTTCCGAATTTATGATGGAAGATCTCTCTTAAAACCTTCTTCTCATTTTATGATTTTAAAGATTGAACGGCCACACCAGCTTCACCGTTAGTGTATGCGTGTTGTTCAGCGTATTTTTGCTATAAAGCCGCTGCGCATACTCCAATGAAATAGCCCTGCCGCACCGATCCATTAAAAACGAATATGCCGCGCCTACGTCTACCAACCGATACCGAATTTCCTGATATCCATCAAAAAGGGGATTCACGAATAAATCTCGATGGCCAAATCCGACATCGCTATCTAAAAATAAGCGCCACTGATGCATATCGCATACGTTGCCTTCAAGAGCGCCTTTTGTGCGCAGCCAGGCATGTCCCTTATCTGATTTACCTACTATGACTGCTCCCCACCAGCGCGTCATCCAAAATTGCCTGCAAGCGCATTCTTTACCCATAGCAGCATGTAATTCCACTTCAATTTTGCCGTGGTAGATCGTGTTAAAATCCCGCAAGGCCCGCCCAGTGGGGCCTGTAAGCGTAATACCCGCCACCACCGACAAGGGGTCTCCGACCACGTCATTTGCTAAACGACGTCTATAAGTAATACGTCCATTGTCAGCAGTTAAGGTATGTTGATTGGTGCGTGATAAGGTACCTTCCACTTCCAAGGAATGAGCGTCCTTAGCCACCGAGGCTCTCACACCATAGAATTGGTTGAACCCATGGTTATGATAGGTTCCGTCTCCCGTATCGACAGATGAATACCATTGTAGCATAGCCATGGGAGTAATAATAGGTAGACGATCCGGTCCTAGCCACGGCAAAAATTCCGTTGCTTGGATGACCAGTGGAGCGAACATAAGAAGTAGCAGGCGTTTTGGTAACATGGATACAGAATAGACTAAAGCCTGGTTTTCTTTGATCAAAAATGACTTGCCGCTCTATGCTTTTATGGTCAACCTGACAAGGAAACGATACATTTGATGAAACGAGATACGATTTTTTTTGCTCTATTGGGATATCTTTGGATGTTTGCGGCTGCAGGCGGGCTTAGTGCTGCGGATCGCTTGTACCGCATTCATTATGCAGATTCTACCCATTCTGCCATTTATGCACTTAGTGCATGTGGTGTTTTTTTACTGGGGTTTCTATGGGTAATTCTTTTTAAGAGCGGTCAGAGCTCTCGAGCCGCATTTTGGATTATCCTTTCAGGTCTTGCAATCTATGCAGCCACCTTGCCCTCGGTATGCTTGGGACTGACGGATCAAATCTCGTGGCTTTGGTATGGGCTCAGAATATTCAGCTACATCTTTTTTGCAGCTGCATTTACCGGCTATTGGCTACTGGTCGATTACTATCATCTTTATGCTGCCAAAGGTCTATTCTTGTTGTTTAGCCTGGCACTTTATGCGGGCTATGTCTCGGCGGACTTTCTCTTTAGTAGAGGCTTTGTCACAACAGAATCTATGCTCGTTTTGGTGGTCGTAATTCTGTGTGCCGCCACAGCCTTGGCTAAAATTTCTGAACTAACTAGTGATTGGAATGATAAGACAGAGCACTGTAATTGATTGCTTTATATCACAAAAATTAGTATAATGTTGGTCATGCATACACAAACCATAGTTGCTTTTGTTGCTTATCTAAGCATTTTGCTTGGTATTGGCGTTTCCGTTCATAAGAAAAGCGCGTCAGAAAGCGACTTTATTATGGGCGGACGAAAACTTAACTTTTGGCTGACGGCTCTTTCTGCACATGCGAGTGATATGAGTGCTTGGCTCTTCATGGGGTTCCCTATGGCCGTGTTCCTTGGAGGTCCGTCTAGCTGTTGGATAGCTATTGGTTTGGTTGTTGGTATGTTCCTAAATTGGCACTTTGTCGCTCCGAAGTTACGACGCGCTACCGAAGAGAGCAATAGCTATACCCTATCCAGTTATTTTGAAAATCGCTTTAAGGATACCAGCGGTACAATTCGCCTCCTCACAGCAGGAATGACCCTACTGTTCATGACACACTATTTAGCGGCTGGCCTTATCGCCATGGGACTCCTTCTTGAGTCCGTCTTCGGTATGGATTACTACATTGGAATCACCATAGCCACACTAGTTACGGTCAGTTATACCTATGTTGGAGGATACGTCACGGTAGCTTGGATGGATCTTTTTCAGGGACTCCTACTCATAGCTGTCATCTGCATTGTACCCATCTATGCCTATATGCAGCTGCCTCCCGATACCACCATTGCAGGCGCAGCCGCTGCCCAGAACATTTCGATGTCCCTTATAGGAGACAGGTCATCCTCATGGACGATTTCCACTTTTGCGCTAGCTTTTGGGTGGGGTGTTGGATATTTTGGTATGCCTCACATATTAACGAAATTCATGGGTATCAGCAACCCATCGCATATGTATCGAGCCAAATATCTTGGAATCAGCTGGCAGATTATTGCCCTTGGTGCAGCAACAGCAGTAGGATTGATCGGAATAGCCTTTTTCCCTGAAGGATCAGCAAATCCGCAACTCATCTTTGTCGATATGGTGAAAATACTTTTTCATCCTTTGGTCGCAGGCTTCGTATTATGTGGATTATTAGCTGCTAATATGTCGACGATGGATTCTCAGATTTTGGTTTGTGCCTCTGTTATTAGTGAAGACATCTTTAAAAAGTTCACCAAGCGGTTTGGCAATACTATTAGCCTATTAAAGATCTCTCGTATCGGAGTGGTCGCTGTTTCGCTAGTTGCCCTAACCATCGCATATCAGCGCCAGACAGCGACGATTTTGGATTCAGTACTTTACTCCTGGGCGGGATTAGGTTGTACCTTCGGGCCCTTGATATTGATGGCGCTTTTCTTCAAGCCCACCAACCGCTATGGGGCAATAGCCGGAATCCTGTTTGGAGGGC
Source organism: uncultured bacterium (assembly GCA_964436955.1). Lineage (GTDB taxonomy): Bacteria > Chlamydiota > Chlamydiia > Chlamydiales > JAJFMA01 > CAMFKD01. Next base: position 24,496 of record CAYTFC010000019.1, read on the forward strand.
TGTTTGCCGCCTGCTGGCCTACCCTGAATCCACTTCTTACTGACATCACCATGCCCGCGACCTTTCCTGGTTTTATTCTTACAGTCGCTGTAATAGCGAGTGTTTCTCTAGCTAGCGAAGCCAAGACGCTCCCTTCTCAGTCTGTTAGAAATGACATCGTGTAGGAAAAAATATTAGGGCTGCCGCTTCGCCGAAGCGGCATTAACAAAGTTTCTCCCGAAAATCGCGTGAGAGCTCTTTCATTTATATTTTTTTAGTATCTTTACGTAAATTCTTCATTTTATAATAAAATTGATGAATAAACTTGGTTGTCTTAATATTAATTATATGGAGAGTCAATAGGAGGCACAAATGATTGATCCTTTAGAAGGCAAGCCTTTAACACCCATTGGATGTGATGGGTCGCCAAAGCAAATAGAAGAAGCCGTTTTTTCGCCGCCTTCGACGAAAGAATTGCCCGACAAGGTCACACGCTGCGGGCAGGATACAGGAATGGCCAAGGAAGCCGCGATTTTAGTGAAAGCTCAAGCGTCATATTTAATCGGACGTAAGGTGGATGACGGGCTAATGGGACAACTAATGCAGGTGGTGGGGAACATGTTACACCCAAAAGAAGGAAACTAATCACATGGACATGGAAGGACTAGAAGAGTTTATGATCCCGAAGGATGCCTTCGAAAAGCTCAATGATCCAGAACTCATGAAGCAGTATGTCGAAGAAGGAAAGACCTTTCAGGAAATCCTCAGTTTTTCTGCTGAGACAATGGATAAATTCTATCATGTAGCACACGCCATGTTCTCACACCATCGCTTGAAAGAAGCGTCAGATGCTTTTTTGTTTTTGACCACCTTAAACCCGTTTATCCCGGAATATTGGCTAGGCCTGGGCATGTGCGAGCAGCTAAATGAGGAGTACAAGCAGGCGATTGTTGCGTATTCGATGGTGATTATTGGGGATCGCTATCATGCCACAGCGCACTATCATATGGCCGCCTGTCACAATGCCCTGGATGATATCAATGCAGCTTTACGCGCGCTTGAAAAGTCGGTGGCTGCGGCTGGCGATGACCCAGAATTCACTGAAGTTAAAGCCAATGCCGTGCGTGCGCACAACCGTCTTACCCTTAAAAAAAGCACTCAGTCTTAAGTCTAAAGGTGGCTTTGAAGCTATTTTCTTTTTACCAATAAAAAAATACTACTTACCAACGTACAGTGGCTAAACAAAGGGTCCATGGAGTTCCGCAATAAATGTATTACGGAACTAACGTGAAGGTGGTTAGTTGTTTGGTGGCTTCCTTGTCAAAGGTAAAAGTCGCAGAACATTCACAGGAGGCGTTTTGACGGCCAATTAAGCAATCAGAGAACCCTACCGACGAATTTTCAAAATCGCGCAGGGCTTGCCAAACGACATTGTCCTGTTCGATTTGAATTTGTTTTGTTTGCAATAAAGCAGATAGGACAGATATTAATTCGGGCTTACTAAGTTTATAGCATCTTTCCAACACCCAATAGATTTCAGATAAAGCTATCTGACAAATTCGAAGCGCTTTACCTTGTTTGATCCAAGACTCAATACATCGATTGGCTCTTTTGGATTGCTCGGGATGATCTTGAACAATGTAACGAATCACTACATTCGTATCTAATCCGACTATCATTTATTAAACTCTAAAGAAGCACCCTCTGCAATTGCGCTTTTCATCTCTTTTAGAGAGGGGGGGTTTTGCCTTTTTGTCTTGACCATGCCTTTGAGATCAGTAACATCGCGTGTCACAAGATGGACGATGATTGTATCATCATCTTCAATTTGAAATTCTAATTGAGATCCCGCGACAATTTTAGCTTTGGCGCGAATTGCCTGCGGAATGGTTACTTGACCTTTACAGGTCACCGTGGCTTTCATAGCTATTCCTTACAATTTCTATTCATTCTTACTTTATTGTAAGGATCTTCTTTATTCCTGTCAATACAGCGCACCCGATGCTTTTTCATTCTTTTCCGTGCCGATTGTTACGATTATGTTGAATTAAATTAAAGGGCGCGCTATCCTCATTGCTTTCGCAAACGGGATATTAGCTCAGTTGGTTAGAGCGCCACGTTGACATCGTGGAGGTCAGCTGTTCGAGTCAGCTATATCCCAACTTCCTATACAGGAGTGATGTGAAATCTTCGCGAGAACCGCTTGACCCCCGACAATTACCCGCTATTCGAGCCACTGCAGCAGTGGCTTTGTCTATATCGCTACAGCAAATGTTTCCCAAAGCAATCATCATTGGCGCGCGCCGTACCGACGTCGGCTTTATTTGCGAATGCATTTTTGATCCACTCGTTGATGACTCCATTCTGCCTGTTGTAGAACGTCAGATGACCTCTCTGTTGCAACAAGAACTGGATATCGTTAGCAGCGAAATGCTCTTTAGCAATATGCAAGCGTACTATAACCACCACAAGCAAAGCGTACGTGCAGCCTTACTCGAAAATGATAGCGAGCTCGTAGAAATTGCCCGCATAGGCGATTATATAGAGCCTTGCCAGGCACCCTATGCTCCTTTAAATGCGGTGCGAGCCTTCAAGCTATTAGACCTGGACGTATCCGATTTAGAACTCGCTGATGGTAACGTCTACCCCGTGACAACGATCTCTGGAACCGCTTTTGGATCACGACAAGACCTTAAACAGTTCTTAAAGATCTCTGAAAAAGCTGCTGAGGTCGATCACCGTCGCCTTGGTAGAGAGCTTGGTCTCTATGACATACAGCCTGATTTAGGAGCCCATCTGTGGCAACCGAAGGGTAACACCATCCGTGATGTTCTTATTTCTTGGTGGCAACAGCAAGTGAGCCAGCAGGGATTTACCCAAGTGCGGACTCCAATTAGTGTGGATGCCAATTGGCTACAGTCGGTCTGTAAAATAGAGATTGATCACGATGCAGTTACAACAATTCCCCCCTATCGTGCGCCACTGCATGCATTGCTATATGCGACACACCTGCGATCCTACCGCGAGCTACCCATTCAGTATGCGGAATGCAGCCCTGTTTCCAGACCGCTCAGACGTTGCGACTTATGGGGAGTTTTTTCCCAGCCTGACTTCATCTCCGACGAATCTTCCGTCTTTTGTCGCTCGGATCAAGTAAAAGATATCCTGACTTCTGGCTTGCAATTCATCAATAAAACCGTTACCCTTTATGGTTTTAGGTCTCAGATGTACCTGTTGGGCCGTGGCATTCCGTTTGCTGGAACGATAAAGCAATGGGATAAAGCCCTTGAATGGCTTCAACAAGCATGTGAGACGGCAGGGATTACTCATGCGACGTTGCCAAATGGCACGTGTTTTGAGGGGCCCCGCCTAGAGGTTAGGATTCTCGACGCCTTAGGACGCGAGTGGTCCGGCCCATCGATTGGATTTGATTTTGGTTTGCCCGAACGCCTAGGATTGTGTTATCAAACCAGCAATGATACGATGGACACTCCTTTACTTATTAAGTCCTCAACCTTTGCCTCCGTCGAACGTTTCGTCGGACTGCTAGTTGAGCACTACGGTGGTCAGTTGCCTTTGTGGCTAGCCCCAGAGCAGGTGCGAATCCTGCCCGTACAAGATGATGATCGAGCCTTTGCTGCTGAACTGCAAAGAAAATGTTCCGCCGTAGGTCTTAGAGCCTACGTAGATGATCGACATGAAAGGCTTGGCGCAAAAGTATTCGCGGCTGAAACCGCAAAGGTCCCGCAAATTGTTATTGTGGGTGCCCAAGAACGAAAACTTGGAGCAGTCACTTTACGAGGCCCTGGACAACATCGCGATGGCGCTCGAGTCACCGTCGACGAGCTTATAACAATTACGCTCTCCCTTGTGGAGAAGCAAGAGAAACCGCTAGCATAGGTACTGGATTGAGAGTCAATAGACAAATACGCGTTCCAAAAGTACGTGTCATCAATTCCGCAGGAGAACAGGTCGGAGTCATCTCCATCGAAGAGGCTTTGCACCTCGCCGAACAAGAGGGCCTTGATCTTGTCGAAATCGTTCCTAACTCTAACCCGCCTGTTTGTAAGGTTATCGATTACGGTAAGTTTCGATACGACCAAACTAAACGCGAGAAAGAGAGCAAAAAAGCTCAACATCAGGTTAGAGTTAAAGAGGTCAAACTCAAACCTAACATTGACATCCATGACCTCGAAACAAAGACTCGTCATGCACGCGACTTCCTCTCAAAGGGGAATAAGGTTAAGGTGACGTGCATGTTCCGCGGACGCGAACGCTTACACCCAGAGTACGGCGAACGTGTAATGGCCAAACTTCAAGAAGATGTTTCGGACATTTCAGTTGTGGAATCGCCGGTAAGCCTACTCGGTCGCATTATGATTATGGTGCTTGCCCCAGGCAAAACGACTAAAAAGAAAGTTGAAAAGCCAACGCCTTCGGCTGCGCCTTCAGCTTCAGCTAATGTAACACCAGCTTCGACCAGCGAAGCGCCTGAGCAACCTTAGGATAAAGGGACCAAAGAGACCAAAAAGACCAAAGGGACATAGGAAAGGAAACTATCCATTTTGTCCCTTTTCGTCCCTTAAGTCGCTTTGGTCCTTTTGGTCTCTTCGATTTGAAATAAACGCTTCATCTATTTTGTCTTTTCTATCCTTTCTTTTCATTGCAATCAATTCCTTAAAATGGCATCCTTTGGACAAGCTCCCATTCGGAAAGCCTATAACATTTTGTTTCCAGCGGATAGCTAGGCATTCGCAGAAACGCCTTTTCTCTAGGCGGGCCCCACTGGAAGAAAGAATACAGGATCGCGAAGATCGGAAGCGTGACTAAGAGAGAATTAGACAGGAGATCAAACTGTGCCTAAGATGAAAACCCGAAAGGCTGTGGCTGCTAAATTTAAAGTCACTGCAACAGGCAAGTTATTGCGTCGTCAACCGGGTAAACGTCACTTAAACACCAATAAAAGTCCTAAGCGCAAAAGACAACTCAGTCGTCCTGCTTTAGTAGCAGACGGTCAATTGAAGATGTTTAAGCTGCTCATGGGGGTTTAAGAGACCGAACACAAAAAGGCTGGGGGCCTCGTGATACTGCTGTGAAGTGGTTTTGCCCCCGGTGAGAGGCGGACATAGGATTGGCGGAGTAGCACAAAAGCCCGCGTCAGTCCGAGAGAACATTACTGGAGAATCATCATGACTAGAGCAACAAACTCGGTCGCGAGACATCGTCGAAAGAAAAGGCTAATGAAGCTCGCTAAGGGCTTTGTCGGAGATCGAAAGAATCATATTCGTCTGACTAAAGATGCGGTCATGAAAGCGTTAGCTTTCAACTATGAGCATCGTAAGCAGAATAAGCGCAATTTCCGTCAACTGTGGATCACCCGCATTGGCGTTGCGTCAAAGATCAATGGCATTTCTTATAGCAAGTTTATGTATGGTCTAAAAAAAGCAGGGTGTATACTGGATCGTAAGATACTGGCCGATATGGCAGTTCGCGATCCTAGCAGTTTCGCAGCTGTCGTTGGCAGTGCCAAGGCTGCGTTGGTATAGGACCTTGTTTTCGGGATCAATCGAGACTGTAACGATTTAGCAGAACCTTAGGCTCTAAGCCTAGGTTCTGTTTTTTATTGTGAGGGAGCATGTTGCAAGAGAATATCATCACCATCCAAAAGAGCTGCCTTAATGACCTTGAGGGAGCGTCTACGACAGCTGCCGTCGAAGCTGTTAAGGTAAAGTACTTGGGGCGAAAAGGCCCTGTGCAAGCACTTATGAAGGAGCTTAAGGACGTCCCTAACGAGCAGAGGCCGCAAGTAGGCAAGGATATTAACGACCTACGAGATAGCCTGGAATCAGCCTTTGAAAGGGCTTTGCAGCGACTACGCGCCGGTGAAATGCAATCGCAGCTAGCCTCCGAGTTCATTGATATTAGCCTTCCGGGTCGACGTGGTTATCAAGGCCGTAAGCACATAGTCAATATAGTCATGGATGAGCTCTTAGACGTCATGGTTGGCATGGGTTTCTCCATTCAAGATGGACCTGAAATCGAATCCGACTACTATAATTTCGAAGCCTTAAATTTTGCGCCGGATCACCCGGCACGCGACATGCAGGACACTTTCTATGTGGCTCCTGAAATGCTTTTGCGCACACATACCAGCAATATACAAGTGCGCGTGATGGAGGGACACAAACCCCCCCTCCGCTTTGTAGCGCCGGGACGTTGTTATCGCAATGAAACGATCTCCTCACGTCATCACGTCTTCTTTCATCAAATTGAAGGCGTCTACATTGATAAGGGAGTGTCGTTAGCAAACTTGATGTATACCATCGAGGAGTTTTTGCGCGGAGTTTTTGGACCAGAAGCGATTGCGCGCTTTCGTCCTAGCTATTTTCCATTCGTTGAGCCTGGCCTAGAAGTAGATATGCGCTGTGTTTTGTGTGATGGCAAGGGATGTTCGATGTGCAAGCATACCGGATGGCTAGAGGTAATGGGCGCGGGAATGATTCATCCTGAAGTTCTTCGCAATGGTGGGATTGATCCCGAGGAGTACTCGGGTTTTGCCTGGGGATTAGGAGTAGAGCGCATGGCAAACCTCAAGTATCACATCAATGACATTCGTCTTTACTACGAAAATGATTTACGTTTTCTCCAACAATTTGGATAATATCGCAAGTTTTTTTGGTCGTTCATTGGAGAATATATGACACTTCAACAAGCGTTGCCTATTGGTGCGCCTAAAGCAAAACCTAGTGGCACACACTGGCGTTCACTGTTGATCGTTTTGGCTATTGGGGCATTGCTCTGGTGGATGCCAGGGCCGGCTGAAGTGGCCCCTGATGCGAAGCATCTCTTGGCCATTTTTGTGGCAACCATTGTGGGTATTATACTAAAGCCATTACCGATGGGGGCTGTAGCACTGATAGGCTTAGGTGTGACAGCGATCACACAAACCTTGCCTGTGAGCGAAGTTTTTTCAGGGTTTGCTAATCCCCAGATTTGGCTGATTGTATTGGCCTGCTTTATAGCGAGAGCCTTTATAAAAACCGGGTTAGCCGCTCGAATTTCCTATCTCTTTTTGAATCTGTTTGGGCGTAGTCCCATCGGTTTGGCATATGGATTTATTGCCAGTGACCTGATGATGGCGCCCGTTATTCCTAGCTCCACAGCGCGTGCGGGCGGAGTTTTAATACCCATTTTACGCTCACTTTCGGAAACGTTAGGTAGCAGGGCAGACGATGGAACGGCGCAGCGAATTGGCTCCTTTCTGGTTCTTAGCGTCTTTCAGGGCACCATAATCACGAGCACAATGTTTGTGACAGCCATGGCCCCGAATCCGATTATTGCCAGACTAGCTGCCGATGCAGGAGTGGAAATATCCTGGATGTTATGGGCTAAAGCAGCCATCGTTCCCGGTCTGATCAGTCTTTTGATTATTCCTATTGTTACCTCTTGGCTATGTCCTCCAACACTGAAAGATGTCTCTAGCGCAGCGCAGCAAGCACGCACGCACTTAGCTGAAATGGGCAAAGTGACGCGTTCAGAATGGATGATGGCTTTTTGTTTTGTGATGTTGCTGGTTTTATGGGTATTTGGGAAGGAGCTTGGGGTTGATCCCACCGTTGCCGCAGTGATGGGAGTGGGCCTGCTGTTGGTAACTGACGTATTATCATGGCGAGACGTCCTTGGGGAGGAGGTCGCTTGGGACACTCTCATATGGTTCGCCGTATTGGTGATGATGGCAGGCAACCTTAACGCCCTTGGATTTATCGGATGGTTTAGCGACCAGATCGTGTTGGTGGTAGAAGGTTATCACTGGCTCTATGCTCTAGGATTATTAGGATTGGTTTATTATTATAGCCACTACCTGTTTGCAAGCATCACTGCACACGTCACGTCCATGTATGCGACTTTTATGGCAGTCTGTGTGGCCGTCGGTGGACCTCCATTGCTTGTCGCCATTACGCTGGCCTTTTTGAGTGGATTGATGGGAGGCTTAACGCATTATAGCTCAGGCCAAGCACCCGTCATGTTTGCTTACCGCTACGTTGATCTAAAGCAGTGGTGGTTTGTGGGTTTTGTATTGAGTATCTGTTATCTCGCCATCTGGATGGGAATAGGGAGTTTGTGGTGGTTTTGGCTAGGAATATGGTAGCAAAAGAGCCACGAGGCTACAACGAATGGGTGGTGAGCAGTGAAGACGCGCATCAGCGCCTTGGAGTATTTCTACGTGAAAAATTCCGTGGACGCTTTTCTGCCAAACAGCTGAAGCGGTGGATGGAGAGCAATCTTTGCGAAGTTAACGGAGCCGTAGAACGCTTTGCCTCACGCCAGGTGATGGTCGGCGATCGCATCAGAATATGGATTCCAAGTACGGATCAAATAAATCGACGTCCTGCGGTGGAGAAGGGTCGCATTCTCTATGAAGACGCTGATGTGCTGTTGTATAACAAAAGCCCTGGGGTGACTTCAGAAATACTTGTGACGTTGTTGGATAAGGAGTTGGGAAATATTCAGCTCGTTCATCGCCTTGACCGAGACACCAGCGGAGTGATGCTCTTTTCACGACATGATGCATCTAAAAGGGCCATAGAAGACCTATTTCGACGCAGACTTGTGTCGAAAACATATCTTGCCGTGGTTGATGGAGTGCCTAAGCAGGCTAAGGGGGTCATCACTAATTATCTCGGCAAGCTGCACGCTTATGAAGGACAAGCCATTTGGGGAGCTGTGAATGAATCCAAGGGGCAGTATGCAGAAACAGCTTGGCAATGCCTTTCGTCGAGTTCTCGAGCCGCATTGATTGAGTGTTTTCCAAAGACAGGACGAACGCACCAGATTCGAGTGCATATGAAAGGGATGGGCCATGCAATATTGGGTGATTACCAATATGAGCGGCATCCTGTTTGCAGCTATTTGCCAACAAGGCCGTTGTTGCATGCAGCTCGATTAGCGCTACAGCATCCCATTTCAGGGAATCAATTAGTTATTAGCGCCGCTATACCTGCCGATTTTCTTGAAGCCTTTGTGAGCCTAAAGATCGTGCCTGAGCCATCATAATACATGTTCTGTTACACGCTCTAACCTCGTCGAAGCGGCATAAACTTCCAAGTGCATAAAGATAGCTCTCAATTTCTCAGACGCACCTAATCGATCATTTGTTATTTGAGCGGTAACATTCGCTACAGCAAGAGCGCCGGCTGTGGCTCCCAGTTCCACGCAGATCTCGATAGCATAATTGCGTTTCCATCCAGACAAAAATGCACCCAAAAATGCGTCGCCGGCTCCTACAGTGCTCACGACTTTTTCAGGTGTCACGGCGTTATATATTTTTGGTTCTGCTTCGCCTGCTTTTACGACGCAACCTTTGTCTCCCAAGGTAACGATCACCACTTTACAACGCTGCCCGAGCGTCCTACAGCTTTCAACAGGATCGGAATTGCCTGTAAAGGCTTTCATTTCCTGTTCATTGCCGATAAGAACATCGACAAGCTGGCTTGTAAGAAGATGCGTGAATTTCGACTCAAATTTCCTAGCAAACCACTCAGATGATAAGCCTAGGGAAGTGGTTTGCCCCATCTCTTTGGCCCATATGAGCATCTGTTCTAGTTCTGGTTTTTCAATCCAGTAACCTTCTCCGATGAAATGATCCCCATCTCTTAAAATCTCCTTTCCAAAATGAGGGAAGCTAAATTCCAATCCCGCTCCACCATCGAACATCATCGTCCGTTGGCGGGATTGGGCCGTTATAAAACTTATGCATTGACCGGTGGGACGATTGGGGTGTGCTTTCAGATTCATCTCAATACCTTGAGTCCTTGCCAGCTCACGGTAGTTTTGGCCTTCTTTATCCTCTCCAATCATGCCATGATAGCGGCAGATGTCTCCACATAGACTAATGGCGGATAGAGTATTCATCGACGCACCTCCAGAACCCTGACTGCTTGATCCTTCATATAGGGCTGTAAGGGACCTAATTTTGTCTGGGGTGCCAGGGCGACAATCACCTTCGTTTAATTCAGGGGGTAGTTTTGATAAGTGAACATAGGCATCCCAAATGGGCGTGCTTGCAGTAGTAAAAATTGTCATTCGACTTGCCGTTTGCTGAGTTTAGTTAAGTATTGCTTAAGTTGATTGAGGTAAAGGCTGTTGATTTTGGCGTAATATAGCAGCTGCATATACCACATGTAATTTTTGTTAGGTAAGGGTGTGATTTTTAATCCAAAGAGCAGCGTCAAGAAGGTTTTCTGCTTCGTATGCCCAGCGACAGACGTATTTGCCATCAAGACCTTTTTTACCTCGACGCACCAGAATAGAGCGACAGCCAGCAACATTGCCCATCTTACCGTCATCCGTTTTATCACCAATGACAAAACTGTTTCGCAGATCGATTTCAATTCCGCGCTTGCGGAAATCTGCCACAGCTTGATCAATCATTCCTGCCTTCGGCTTGCGGCAATCGCAATTTTGGCGATAGTTACCGATTGCTTCTTCTGGGTGGTGTGGGCAATGATACACGGCGTCAATTTCTACACCATGTGAACGCAGCTGATCCAGCATGTGGCGCATGAAAGCCTCGAATTGGTCCTCAGTGAAATAACCACGCCCAATGCCCGACTGACCTGTTGTAATGATTAACATGTACGGGAGAGCTGATAGCTCTTTTAACCCATCCACCGCTCCTTGTTCGAAGGAGAAATCTTCGACCTTATGGGGATAGCTAGTATCGACATTGATTGTGCCGTCGCGATCTAAAAATATGGCAGGCTTTGTTTGAGTTTTGAGATGAATCGTCATGTGCCTTTCCTTCTTTTTGGCCGGATTTTGCACAAAATGGGCAGGAATTGCAAGCTTCAAACCTGATCTGCTCCTATATCCTAGAGCTAGCTCCGAAGCTTTTGCACGTACGCCTTAAGCTAATTCTGACCTTTTGAAATCTATTGGGCTAACTTTTCCTAGTTTGGAGATAAGCCTAGCGACGCTGTAGTTATGGTGGCGGTGACCGTGGTTACCATGGTTGGTAATGAAGTTAAGGGTATGCCCTTGGCTTTCGATACGCAACGTTTTACTAGGAAGAATGGCTGTGTTCAAGCGTGATATAGGTAGTAATTCGCGTTTGAATGAACTTAGAATGGGATATATGATTCTTGACCCCGATACCGCCTTCAAGTAGTATAGAGGCCTACCTAGGAGATGATATGGGTGAATATAAAATTCGATATGAAGGTTCTTTAGTTTGGTTGATTTTTTGGACGGTAGTTTTCTTTCCCGTGGCCATAATGCTCTTTTTAACCGGGGCTTATTTTGAAGCCAAGGGAGCTGTATATCGATTGAAGTATTATGGATCTCGTTTTTGGCTAGGTCTTTGGATTATCGTGTTCTTTCCCGTAGCCATACTACTGCTCCTTTACCATGGATGTGGCTGGAACATGCAAGAGGTTGGCAACGAGAAAAGCGAGAATGTCGAAAAACGACAAGACGACGACACAATCATTATCAAGTAGTTTTGCTTGATTCATCCTTCCTATCCTGCCGCCTAATGTCATCAACTTGAGTTCTTTTTATCTTAAGTTGATGAATGTAAACGGCAGATTTATTCTAGCGATTCCAATGAAAAGTATAATTCCCCAAGGCATTTATGAAATATATAATGATAATGACTGCAGTCATTTTGGTTTTTTCGAACGTTTTAAATGCTCATCTTCAAAGAGAGCAATCTTTTTTGGACAGGTTAAACGCGCTGGAATCAAATGCTGAAGAACGTGTAGGAGTCTTTGCTGTCAATACAGCAAATGATTATGTTATCGAGTATCGTGCTAATGAAGTCTTCCCCACTGGATGTACGTCACAAGTAATTGGCGTTTCAGCTGTTTTAAAAAAAAGCATGTCTGATCCTTCGCTTCTCTTAACGAATATCAAGTTTTCAGAGGAGGAATTAGAGGAGTGGAGTCCATTAACTAGAAAATATGTTACTACTGGAATGCAAATTCAGGATTTGTGCGCAGCATCAATTAGCTTTTCTGATAATACCTCGATGAATCTTCTTTTAAAAATAATTGGTGGTGTTCAGGGAATGAATGACTTTGCTCAATCTATTGGGGATTTATCTTTTAGACAAGACAATGACTGGCCAGCAGAAGCTTTTTCTGGAGGAGTTAATAATTTAAAAGACTCATCGACCCCTAAATCTATGGTTGAAAGCTTGCGTAAATTAACAATTGGTGAGGTTTTGGATAAATCTCAAAGAGATCTGCTCATCACTTGGCTAATCGGTACCCAAACAGGGGCTTATAGAATTAGATCCGCTATTCCTAATGCCTGGGTAGTGGGTAACAAAACAGGGACAGGGGCTGCTTATGGCTCAACAAATGATCTAGCGATTGTTTGGCCTCCGAATCATGCTCCAATTCTATTGGGTATTTATTATACGAATAATAATGAACATGCGAAAAAAAGAGAGGATATAGTTGCGGATGCAACCAGAATTTTAATCGAAGAATTCATGAATGACGATAAAACACTAGTTCATTGAAAGTTGATTTTTCAGAATGAAAATTATCCAACCACGGGTTTAAATGAGGCTATAGCCAGATAGGCAGTTTCAGTAAGAATTTGGACGTAAAAAAGCCGAACAGTCTGTCATTTCTGACAAAACGTTCGGTAATATGCCCAGGAGAGGACTCGAACCTCCACACCTTACGGCACCAGAACCTAAATCTGGCGTGTCTACCAATTTCACCACCTGGGCAGGTGATGCACACAATATACATTGGGCCGGTGTTTTGGTCAAGAAATCCGTTGCGCAGGTTGCACAACGGAGATTTCTTAATAGTGTCGCTCTAGTAGGCGCAAGGTACATCTATAGGGTTGTTTGCTCTATTTTCCAATAGAACCCTCAGAATTTTAATACCATTCTTGGAGGTTTCTAGTCTGCCGAGATCGCCATAAGGAGCTAGTTGGGTGTCTTGTAAACTGGTTTGCCATTCGACTTCCTCGACCAATTTCCTAAGACCCTGATTGCTACCAAGACTTATGCGGCAAGTTTTGGTAGCAATCAGGGTCTAAGAAGGATCTCCCCACCAACCTGGACGTTCCATGCGCGTGCGCTTGTCGTCGGTTTTAGGATTGTAGAATGGTGATTCGGGCTGGAGAAGTAAGTCGTTGGCTTTATGCCAAAGACTAAGGGCCATATCCTTGTTACCAGAACGTTCTATGACTAATTCGGCTAGCTCAAAATATTCTTGGGGGCTAGTGTTTCCCTTAATATCTAGAGCCTGTTGATACACATCAGGATTACTCATGGTCCAGGCCCACTCTTTCAGTAGCTCTGTGAAAGGGATATATTGAGTATTTTCTGAAAAAGGTTCACTGGACTTTAGGGGGAATGATTCGGTTAAGTATTTCTTGGCCTTCTGGATATCTAACACACCTGAACGTTGGTATTCCTGTACTGCATTGTAATAACTATCTAAGTGAGCAGACATTTCGTGCCATTTTTGAAGGTTGCGCGCCAGGACTGATGCGGTAAATAAGGTTCTTAGGCGAGCATCAGCCGTAATCTCTTGGTCGGTGTCATGACCTTTATTTAAAAGCGTTTTCTCATTTTGGATGCTCATCATTTCGATGTAAGCATTCGCCAGTGCGTCCGCATGCTCTCCAGAGTTCTGCTCACGATGCAGTTCTCGGATATCAATAAATGTTTGTTTAGCGTCGATCATTTTTAGGCCAAGGTCATGTAAGGTTGCATTTGGAATGGGTGTGGCTGGATCAAGCTGAACCAGAAGAAGGTCATAATGGGCTTGATTGACTTTTTGGGCAGCAAGATGCAATGGAGTGGGCTCGTGTCCGTGGATACGATATGTCTTTGTAAAGGAGCGTCCATCTAGGAATGTTTTAATGGGAACTTCGACGACTTCTCCAATGGAAGGCAAGGGGACTTTCACCGGACAAACACTCCACCATAGGGTATCGAAGCTATTTTGCTTTGAAATTTCATTCCGAAATGCTTTGGGGCGATCATGGCAAGCCCAAAATTCCAGTTCGCCCACGGGTGACATTACATCAAAACATACTGCTGGTATGATGGCGCCGCAGTTTAGGCCTCCTAAACCCACAAAGAAAGACACGCAACAGTTTTCGTTAGGGTTTCCAAAGGATAGGCGGGTCCAAGGGCCTAATTCGGTGGGGTAGATGTCAACTGTGTCAAAACGAGGTGGCTGCTCATTCTTATTGGAGCGATCGGAACGATAGGCGCGGATGATGCCCAATTCAACTTTGAATGGAGACGAGTAGTGAGCATGGTTTTCTTCAGGCTTTAATGTGGAGCGGGGAACACGATTCCACTGTTCACCGGATTTGCGAAGAGCTTGAGCAACTCTAAAGTAGACGACATCTTCGTTTTCTAGTAGGGATTGTGATAGTGGTCCCATTTCGAGAGTTGCTTCGGTAAGGTTATCGATATCCTTTTGGATATACCCGCGTGTTTTTAAGGTGACATGCTCGCGAGGCTTCATATAATTCCGCTTTAGGCGTAGCTCGACTTCGCCTTTTGAGCGTGTTTTCCAAGGGCCTTCGGTACTGGGCGCCCATTGAAGCCATAGCTTTAAGCGTTCTTGGGGTTTTAACATAGCCATTGCGTCGGACTGGATGTGAACCCATGAGCGCGTTTTGGTGGCTTCAGCAGCGGAGTAGGCATTATCCCACGGACCGCTGTTCAAAATGACTAAGGTTCCGGGTGGGAGCTTACTAGGCGCTGCAAAGCCTGTTAGGAACTGTATCGTTAATAAAAAGACCCATTGTTTCAAAAAATTCACTAGTACATCCACCTTTTTTCATCGTTCCACAGGGTGCTCCTTCCCCGAAAATTTGTCAAAAGATGAAGATGTTTAGTTTATTTTTGATTAGTTACGTGTTGTTTGTCATTTTTAAACCCGACTTGCCACCCAATGCTGTCAACTTAAAGAACATATTTACCACGCCAATTCGACAAAGTAGCGCTAAATGTTCTGTTACACGTTGTAGCGCCGCTTCGCCGAAGCGGCATTAACAAAGGTTTATTTTAAGTTGACAGCATTGGGTAGCAATCAGGGTCTAAGGGCCTGCCCTTGGCAAGTTGCCAGACAAGATAGAT
>CAYTFC010000020.1:0-38584 GCA_964436955.1 uncultured bacterium
AGTTGTCTGTAAGCCATAACACCTGCTGTTTTTCCAACAAGTATTTGACATAGGATAAATTATTGTAAATAAAAATTATCTTTGGTCCAAAATAAATAGACAAAGGAGCCAAGAGATTGCAAGAGAAGTCTCAGTGGTCAGAACCGCAAGATCGTAACTATTTCGGGCATGTCTCCATGCCCTCCTATACCACTGTGAACTATTTTGCCGACGTCGGCAAAATGGTCTGTAACCACACCAAAAAGGGTTATGAGGTATACCACTCACAGCCTGAAATGAGCGAAACCGCCCGTTAAAAGGCTGATCCTGTGACTTTTAAATTCGCGGTCACAGACCGCTACATCCGATTAGCTACCGTTCTTACGCGATGGGGGTGATTTTTTCTTCTAGTTCAAGTTTGCTTTGTCTAGCTAGGAAGCACGTCGCCCAAAATACCTCGGCACACTTAATCTTCAGACTTAGCGTGTCGAGGGGTTGGCAGGCTCCGAAACCGTCACAAAAAGGTGAATGATCTCTATGCTAAGGCTTTTGACCTTTAGGTAGGATTTCGGATTGACCAATCAACTTATCACTTTCATTTCGTATTCGACGTTCAAGCTTTTTAATATCCTCTTCCGCTGCCAAATTTTCAGGAAGAATATTGCTTTTGGCCAATAGACCGCGCACGTCTTGATTATTTTTTGCATGTTCCTCTGAAATCTGATGTTCTCCCAGCAAACCTTCTCGCTTCACGTTGAAATGTGTAATTTCACCAGCAAAATCCTTTGCTTTAATAGTAATTGTGGGCAAAAAATCCGCTAAGGGACGTGTGGAAGGAACTCCCAACTTTTTCTTCATCTGTATAGTCGTGAACCCTCCAAATAATGCGTGATCTCCCTGGCTTCGAATACGGGCAAATCCTTTATCATCCACTCCATGTTCATAAAGAGTAGCTGATAATTCCTTTTCAGTTTGAGTTAACTTCTGTCTTGCTACAAGCCTTTCATGAATGCCTATTTGTTTTTCCAGTAACTCTTGCTTTCTTGTTTGAAGTGCAAAGTAACTCTGGGCAAAGGCTATAGGGTCTTTTCTTGAATCACCATTTTGAGCGATCAGATAGCAAGCATATCTTGATAGCATCATATCTGGCACTTCTCTATGCCCTCCTGTACCAATGTGAACCATTTTGCCGACGTCGGCAAAATGGTCTGTAACCATACCAGAAGAGTTTTGACAAGCTATCTTTGCCTTTTCAATCACATTCAAAAAATTAGCCCACTTGTCATATTCAAGAAGATCTTGGAGATCTCTTGCCATCCAATATTCTATTCCCTGCTCGCTATGAGCGGATTCTTCAAAGCTCTTAGATAGTTTTTCTATAACCTCTTTCTTCACGTTTCCTCCTTATCTCTTTTGGATTTTGTAACTCAAAATATTTGAAAGAAAGCATAATTAGAAATAAATCTATTAACAAGTTAATTTTACTTATTGATAAAAGTAGAAAATTCAATGGCAATACCGAGGTAGGTAATTGCCTGCAAAAAGTCTGATTAAGTCAATTTTGGATTCGCGGTCTCGGAGCTAACCGCGCTACCCCGAGCGGCTACCGTTGTACACAGAGCGAAGGGAAGCGGAGGAGTTCGTCACGGGTTTCTGCCAGCCAAATAGAGATTTCAGCGGTTTGGTCCATTCCTATATGAAATGCTTCCGAAGCCAGCCAACGTCCTTCCTGCGACTGAATGGCCAACAAATGTTCAGCTATGGTCTTAGCAAACTCAGCATACTTTGGGTTGCCGGTTATTGTGGCGAGACAAGCTGCTCCCCACATCACTTTATGGCTAAAATGAAATCCCGTAATATTGCCTTTTGTATGCATAGCAAAATCAAGGTAGCGTTGCGATGCTTCCAAATAGCGCCTTTCAGCAGTAGCCAAATACAATTTGCTCAAAAATGCGATGGGATATCCAATCATAAAATAGGCTTGATTGGACTCATGCACACATATTTGATGCAATATGGAGGCTTCTCTAGAAAAAGTAGTGATGAGCTCTCCACGCCCATCAACGCGTAAAAATAGCTTGTTGGCTATGTCTGGCTGCTGATC
Organism: uncultured bacterium; assembly: GCA_964436955.1. Lineage (GTDB taxonomy): Bacteria > Chlamydiota > Chlamydiia > Chlamydiales > JAJFMA01 > CAMFKD01. The sequence continues at coordinate 2,084 of CAYTFC010000020.1, forward strand.
TAAGATTGAATTAAGAAACATTCCTACTTTCTTTGCTCGATCGAGGTCATTGAAATAGAGGCTTAGTAGGCCAAGATGCGAACTGGAAATGACATCGACGATATCTTGACCACTTTTATAAGGTCCCTGTGTGGTAAAACCTCCAATAACAGGATGAAAAAAGGTCTTCAGGTAGTCATAAGCTGGCTGCGCCACATCAAAACGCCCCATTCGCTGCGCTGCAATGGCAATCCATCCGTTTATATATCCCCAGAATTCATTAAAAACGGGATTAGCGCTCTTACATTGTTCCGAAGTAGCAAAGTCGCCGTTACTCAACATAAAGCGTTCTTTGATGTGATCTAAGATGCGGTGAGCTGCCTGACGATGGCCTGTCAATGAAAAGAGGTAGGGAGACTTGTAGTAGCAAGCAAGATCTTCTATTGATGCTCCGTAAGAACCGTCGTCCTTAATTTGCCGCTCGAGCCATTTTGTTCCTCGATCCACGGCACGTAAAATTCTGTCCATCTGACTCTCCTTATTAGCTATTCCGCTGCTAGGATATCACAAAATTGATCTACTGGAAGAGTCTGCAACTGCTCTAGATCTTGAAACAATGAAACCAACAGATCCACTTTAGCGGTTGTTAATCGCGTTCCAGCATTATCGCGAAACTTGTCGTATAACAAGGGTATGGCGTCATTTCTGCGTCTTCGATGCCCTATGGGGTACTCCACTGTATTGCGCAATCGAGTTCCGTTTTGTAACTGAATCTCAATAGTATTGGCAATGCTACGCTTGTCGGGATGAAGGTAGTCTTCGGTAAAACGGCTGTCTTCTACGACATGCATCTTTCCACGCAATACATCGATTAAGGGGTTAGCGGCAAAAGAGTCTTCATAATGTTCGGCTTTAAGAGTACCCTGCAATAGGGCTACGGCCACCATATACTGAAGACAATGATCACGATCTGCAGGATTTTTTAGCGGCCCGGTCTTATCAATGATGCGAATCGCGGATTCATGCGTGGTAATGGTAATACGTTCGATTTGGTCCCAGCGATCAATTAGCTTGGGGTAAAGATGTACGGCCGCCTCTACTGCTGTTTGAGCATGGAATTCAGCTGGATAGCTAATTTTAAAGAGCACATTTTCCATGACATAGGTTCCCAATGGACGCGCGAGCGTGATGGGTTTTCCTTGCATAAAGACATCACAAAATCCCCATTTAGGCGTAGACAGCACTGTAGGATAACCCATTTCTCCGGCGAGAGATACCAAAGCTAGTTGAACTCCGCGAGACGTAGCATCTCCCGCAGCCCACGATTTTCGAGACCCTGTATTTGGAAAGTGGCGATAGCAACGCAACATGCCCCCATCGGCCCAGGCATTGCTAATGGCGGCTTTAACCTGTTCCTTGGTTCCTCCCAACAGCTTTGACACTACAGCAGCGGTGGCTATGCGCACTAATATGACGTGATCTAGTCCCACCCGGTTAAAGCTATTCTCCAGGGCCAAAATGCCTTGAATTTCATGAGCTTGAATCATGGCTTTCAGAATCTCTCGAATGGTAAGCGAGCCTTCTTCAAGGTTGCGGCGTTTGCGACACAGATAATCGGCAGCGGCGAGAATACCTCCAAGATTATCTGAGGGATGCCCCCATTCTGCTGCAAGCCACGTGTCGTTGTAGTCCAGCCAGCGAATCATGGTACCAATATTGAAGGCTCCGCGAACGGGATCTAAGATCCATGGAGTCCCAGGAACACGGCATCCAAAAGGAAGTTCCGTATTGGGTATCCATGGACCCAAAAGCTTAGTGCAAGCGGGAAATTGCAAAGCAAGCAATGCACATCCTAGACTGTCGCACAGACATAAACGTGCCGTTTCAAAGGCTTCGCTACTGTCTATTGGTGCATCGCATACATAGTCTGCGATGGACTCAATTACAGGATCGTAGGTCATCTTTTCTCCAAAGGTACCCAAGCTCGTGGTTCGGGACCGATGTAGTTGCTAACAGGTCTGATGAGCTTATTGTTTTGATGCTGCTCGATAACATGAGCAGACCATCCGCTAATGCGTGACATCACAAAGAGCGGGGTAAACATCGGCATTGGAATATTCAGAAAATGATAGAGTACCGCGCTATAGAAATCCGCGTTGGGAAATAATTTCTTTTCGCTCCACATCACCTTGTCGATTCGCTCAGCTACGGTCATAAAGCGAGTACCTCCTACGAATTCCCCTAACTTGATTGCCCATTCTTTGTTGATAGGTGAACGAGGATCCTTAGTGGTATACACGCGATGCCCAAAGCCCATGATGAGCTCTTTGTTGGCTAGCATTTTAAGAATACCACTTTCCGCTTCTTCAGCTTTCTTAAAACGCTCCATAAGTTGAAGTGCCTTCTCATTAGCTCCACCATGCAAGGGACCGCTTAGTGCTCCAATCGCGCCTGTAATAGCGGAATAATAGTCTGCTAATGTGCTCGCTATCGTGCGTGCGGTGAAGGTCGAGGCGTTGAATTCGTGCTCTGCATACAAGATTAATGAGACATCTAATGCACGCTGATGAAGAGCGTCAGGTGCTTGTCCATGTAAGATGTCCAAGAAATAACCTGCAATAGTCGGCTGGCTGCTTTCCAGTTTGGGTTCTGTGCCCTTTTGGTGGTAGAGGTACCAATAGAGCAGCATAGGCCCCAAACATGCAAGCAAACGATCTGGTCCATCAAACGCATCTTTATCTATGTCAACGGGTTCTAGATTTCCCAGAAAAGATACGCCAGTGCGCAACACATCCATCATGGATGATGTTTTTGGTATTAAGGTCAGTACCTTCATCAAGGCTTGTGGTAGTACTCTCAACTTTTTCAAGCGCACAAGATAAGCGTTAAGCTGTTTTTTATTTGGCAGTTCACCCCTCAGTAATAGCCAAGCAACCTCTTCAAAGGTCGCGTGAGCGGCTAAATCTTCAATGCTATAACCACGATAAGTTAGTGATTGCTCTTCGGCTCCACAGATACAAATAGCAGAGTCTCCAGCCACAATACCTGCTAAGCCACCAACTTTCTTTTTAGCTGTCGCTTCTGCCATTTTGACTCTCCTCTATGAGGCTTTCCTGTTTAAGATAGTCAAGATATTCATAAAGTTCCTGGCGCGTAAGCATAGTGTCAACCAAGCTCTGTTGTGTTCCCTTTTCCCGAATCTCTTTGAGGGCTTTTTCAGCGGCACGATTCATCACACGCGAAATAGACAGAGGATAAAGCGCAATATCAACTCCAACAGTTTTCAGTTGATCAAGCGTGAATAATGGGGACACTCCAAATTCGGTGAGATTGGCAAGAATAGGTATTTTTACCGCCTGCCGGAAGAGCGCGTACTGTGCCAGTGTGGCTAATGCCTCGGGGAATAACATATCAGCACCAGCCTGTTCATAAGCCATAGCTCGCTGTAACGCGGCTTCCATACCTTCCACAGCCAAAGCATCGGTCCGAGCCATGATGACAAAGTCTGGCGAGGCCTTTGCCTTCACTGCACATCTAATGCGCTCTACCATTTGTGAGGTCGTAACCAGCTGCTTGTTAGGACGGTGCCCACAACGTTTTTGTGCCACTTGGTCTTCGAGATGAATGCCTGCGGCACCACAACGTGTCATTTCACGTACTGTGCGAGCAATCATGCGTACATCACCAAATCCTGTATCAGCGTCTACTAGAAGAGGAAGATCCACGGCTGCGGTAAGACGCTTTACATCCTCAAGAACATCGTCTAAGGTTGTAAGTCCTAGATCTGGCACCCCATAGCTAAGGTTTGCCACCCCAGCACCCGAAAGGTAAAGGGCTTGAAAACCAGCACGTTTGGCCATCATGGCCACAAAAACGTTGCTGCAGCCAATCATTTGCAGAGGCTTCTCATTCTGAAGGGCTTCGCGCAATTGACGACCTTTACTCATTTGAATTCTCCTTATACTTTTATTTACACCTCACCTTCCTTGATGTATACGGGAAAAAACTAGAGTACTTATGAACCCCATTCGGGGTTCGAATTTTGGGGTACCTCCATAGGTTGCGCCCCTGCGGGTCTTACCCATGGCTATATCTGTTTGACCACTTTGTGGTCGATTGGGCATGCCTTCATTTGCAAAAAGGTTCAAGGAGGGGTTATGGAAAACTTAAGTTTTGAAGAGCAGGGTGAGATTGGGATTTTACGTATCAACCGTCCGCAGGCGCATAATGCCCTTAATAGCAAGCTACTCGAGGAGCTTTTGGCTTGGCTAAAGCAAGAACGCAATGTAAAAATTGTGATCATCACAGGCCAAGGTGAAAAAGCCTTTATCGCTGGTGCTGATATCAAGGAAATGGCCGCTTTAGATGCCACAACTAGCCAAAAGTTCTGCGCTCTGGGCCAACAGGTTACGCTTCAAATCGAACAAGCTTCATTTGTTACAATCGCCGCCGTCAATGGCTTCGCTCTCGGAGGTGGCCTAGAGATCGCTTTAGCTTGTGATTTTATCTACGCAGCCAAAAACGCAAAGTTGGGTTTACCAGAAGTATCGCTAGGCTTGATTCCTGGTTTTGGTGGCACGCAAAGATTAGCGCGAGCTGTCGGATCGCGTCGAGCTAAGGAACTAATCATGACAGGTAAAAAAATTAGCGCAGAAGATGCTTTTCGCATGGGACTTGTGAACAAAGTATGCCATGACCATGCTTTATTAGCAGATTGTCGCCACACGGCAGAGGCTATCCTTAAAAACTCTTTTGCTTGCATTATAGCCGCTAAACATGCTTTGGACTCTGGTTATCATTTAGATATAGAATCGGCACTCGGAATAGAGCAAAAGGCGTTTACCAATTGCTTCAATTCCCCTGATCGCATCGAAGGCATGGGTGCCTTTCTAGACAAACGCACTCCAAACTTCTATGGAGTTCCTACATGCTAGATAAGCTTTTAGAGCGCGTTGCCATCGTTGGTGCTGCGGGAAAGATGGGGCGTGGGATCTCTTTGTTGCTTCTCCAAGAAATGGCAAGACTCGAAGCCACTACTTGCGGTCAAGTGGGTAGCGGGCGCTATCGATTGGTTTTGATTAATGCAGAAGAAGAGCCCCTTCAAACGATGCATTCCTATCTTAAGCCACTCATACAAAAGTGGGCTGAACGCAACATTAATGAGCTAAGAACCGCATACAAGGACATTCCCAGCCTTATTGATAATGGCGAAATCATCGAAGCATTTGTAGACGGCGCCATGAACATTGTCCATTTGACAACGGATCTCAATGAGGCAAAGGGTGCCTCTCTAGTTTTTGAAGCTATACCCGAAGATCTTGATTTGAAAATTGGTGTATTTCAAGCACTTCAACGTTTACAGAGCAACCAGCCCGTCCACTACTTGACAAATACGTCTTCAATTCCAATCCAATTTTTAAATCAGGAAGCCAAACTCAACAATCGCCTAGTGGGATTTCATTTTTATAACCCACCGCCAGTTCAACCTCTTGTCGAGCTCATTACAGACGACGCAACCAGTGAAACGACTGCGCTATCCGTAGAATTGGGAAGTCGGTTGGGTAAAATGCTGGTTCCATCAGCCGATGTGGCAGGTTTTATTGGGAATGGACATTTCTTAAGAGAAATAGCGTTTGCATGTGAACAAGTGGCAGCCCTATCGTCAAACAATGGACAGGAAGGAGCTATCTGTGCACTGGATAAAGTAACAAAAGACTTTCTCATCCGTCCGATGGGTATCTTCCAACTTATCGACTATGTAGGTTTAGATGTTGCCAAAAAGATCTGCGGTATTATGAATCGCTTTGTTCCCAATTTGAAGCTTAAATGCGACCTTATCCACCAGTATGTGGATGCTGGTATTTTGGGAGGCCAAAGAGGCGATGGTTCACAGAAAGATGGTTTCTTCCAATATAAAGATGGCGTACCAATCGCCGTATTCAATCTGCAAAGCAAAGCCTACCAGCCTCTAGAAGACCTTAACAAGACTTTAGGGAATTGCCCTCAGGGTTGCTTGCCTTGGAAAGCTGTTGTAAAGGATCGTGACAAGCAGGAAATCCTTAAAAAGTACTTCCAAAACCTTTTTGCAGACCAATGTCTTGGCTCACAACTAGCTCAAACCTTTTTAAGGAAGTCTCGCTTTTTTGCAGAAGAATTGGTTAGGGAAGGAGTAGCCAAAAGTGGCGAAGATGTCAATAGAGTCCTACAAAATGGATTTTCGCATGCCTATGGCCCCATTAACACGTTTTACTAAGAGGTTTATGTGAAGCGCCTCCGCAAGAAAATCTACGCCGCAGCTGGCCATAATACGATGTTTTTTGGTCCGGGCCGTAAGGAGTTTAATCCTAGAAAACCAATGCCAGGCTTCCAGACCTATCTTCAAGAGGCGTCTCGGGGAACATTGGCTCAAGTCAAAAATCAAGATATTGATGAAGGTGTCATCGCCAACTTCATGGCCCCTCGCTTTATTAAACAGGCCAATTTGCCTGGATTTCTGCCCTCTCTAGTTCCCACCCTTTTAGGAAAGCCCTGTACAGGTGTGGAAGGCGCTTGCGGATCGGGCGGGCGTGCGCTTGCGACCGCAGTAAGAAGCGTTTTATCCGATTGCGCTGACACGGTCTTTGTCATCGGATTCGAAATCCAAAATAGCCTGAAATCGGTTTATGGCGCTGACGTATTGGCAGGAGCGGCCGACTATCACCGCGAACGAAAGGCTGGCCACGCACATTTCTTTCCAGGAATCTTTGCAGAACGAGCAGGGGCCTATTTCAACAAGTATGGCCAGGAACAAACCCGCCGCGGAATGGCAAAATGGTATGAGCAAAACATCCTGAACGCCCGGAAAAATCCTAAAGCACAGGAATACCACAATACACTTGATGATTTATTTAAAGCGGGAATGACGCCTTCTGATGCCGCTAAATTTGTCCCACATTTAAATTTGTTTGATTGTTCGAAGATCTCTGATGGAGCGTCATCGCTTATTATTGCTTCTGAAGAGGGCTTAAAAAAGCTCGGATTATCTCCACAAGATGCTATTGAGATCATCGCTGTTGAAGCTGCGGAAGGTGACATCACGCAAGCTCCTCCAGATCCCACGGCTTTAACAAACACCATGACGGCAGTAAAAAAGGCATTTGAACAGGCAGGAATCAACAAGGATGATTTGGCCCTTTTGGAGGTCCATGACTGCTTTTCGATTACAGGATTACTGTCGCTCGAAGCGATCGGCATCGCCAAACAAGGACAAGCCAGCGAGACTATTCTAGAAGGCTATCTGACAAAAGAGGGAAGGCTCCCAACAAATCTCTCAGGAGGCCTATGCGGTTTTGGACATCCTACAGGGGCTTCCGGAGTGCGTCAGTTGGTTGATCTATTACACCAGCTAACGGGTAAGGCCGCCAACCAGCTTAAAGCTCAATCGCCCTTTGGCCTAATGGTCAGCATGGGCGGTAATGACATCACCGTGACCGCTATTATGGTGAAAGCAACATGAACTTTGATCTTTCCGACAAACAGATCGCTTGGCAAAAGACCTGCTGGGAATTTTGCAAAAGTGAGGTATTGCCCGTCCGAGAGCTGTTAGAAACCGACATCGATGTGCGTCGAGATTTGTATAACAAAATGGCTAGACAGGGCTTTTTCTCCATGAATATTGGAGACCATTCCGACGGTCTAAGCTACGTTTTGGCGATTATTGCGTTTGCAAATGCGGATGCCGGCGTTGCTGTGGCCATGGCAGTCAGCAATTGGGTTGCTGAAGCCATTTACCGTTATGGTACGGAAGATCAAAAGCAGCGCTATCTTCCTCGCATAAGTGTATCTGGAGACTGGGTAGGTGCCTGTTTTGCGTTAACCGAGGAAAATGCTGGCAGCGATGCAAAAAGCATCGAGTGTCGTGCAGATCCAGTACAAGACAGCTATGTGATTAATGGGCACAAGAAATGGATTACAAATGGAAATCTAGCCGACATTTGCCTTGTTTTTGCCAAAGTTCCTAGCGACTCAGGACACGGAATTACTGGATTTTTAGTCGAAAAAGGAACTCCTGGATGGAATGTCAACCGTATTGTAGACAAGTTGGGTCTTCTTACCGTCAATCTCACATGCATGGAGTTTAATAACTGCCACGTTAACCAAGATCAGGTTTTAGGAACGGTGGGCAGCGGTTTAAAGATGGCATTGGCTATGTTGGACCGGGGACGTCTAGGCATTGCCGCTCAAGCGATCGGCATTGCTGAAGCCGCCTTTGAAGCGAGTGTGCAACATGCCAAGACAAGAGAGCAATTTGGAAAGCCCATTGGCGAAAATGAGGCAATCGCGTTTAAACTAGCCGATATGAAGGTAAAGCTAGAAGCTAGCAAGTTGCTGCTGTTTAAAGCGGTGCGGTTAAGAGATCAGAAGAAGCCGTTTTCAGAAGAAGCCGCAATGGCTAAATTGTATGCTTCAGAGGCGGCGAATGAAATCGCCGCGGAGGCCGTTCAGATCCATGGGGGCTATGGCTATATCAAAGACTACCCTATCGAGCGCTACTATCGCGATGCACGCATCACAACAATTTATGAGGGAACTAGCGAAATTCAACGCTTAGTCATCTCACGTCATATCCTAAAATGATAATCCTCCCTATCCTACCGCCCAATGTCGTCAACTTAAGAATGCACCGGACCCCAATCCCTATGAATCACCCCAATTACATCCTAACGGGCACGGGAGCGGGCAAGGGCTCGAGCACGATTAGGATGTTTATTGGAGTGACTCGTGGGGATCGGGGCTATTCTTCCGCAAATGCTTGATAATCCTCCCTATCCGTTAATTAATGACGACACGGCCATGATCGGAATTCACATAGATCTTTAGCGTAGTTGCACACCGATCAAATTGACGATTAGTGTACTCATGGAAACGGAATCCCTCTCGACGACAATCGATGCCATCGGATACTTCGCAATGACACTGTCCATTGACCTGAACTCTGACGCCAATTTGTGGCGGCAGCCTCAGTATAATATCTCCTGATTCTGTGTCGATATTTAGTGTGCAGTTTTCTTTCCAACGTCCACGCAAATCTAAATCAATATCTCCGGAAGTACTAGAAAAGTTCATCTCATCGGGATCGGAAAAGCATCCGCGCAATCTTGCACGTACGTTGCCGGACCTCGACTCTACTTTAACTTTCTCTAACTTGGGATAGTCCCCATTTAAATCGAGACGAACTCCTGGCTCCTTAACCTCAAGTTTAAATGATTTCAGTTTGCCATAAAAACCATCGAGAGAAATATACTCTTCGGAACAGTTGGAAGATGTCAACTTCAGCTTAGGAACGCTACGATCATACTCATTTTTTTCGACAACCGGTTCACGGTAAACGACCGGTGCTGGACGCTCAATATAAACTGGTCGATCCACGTATACTGGAGCAGGCCGATCTACATAGACAACTGAAGGTGGACAGGGTGGCGGTATGCAAAAATGCCTGGGAGGCAATGATAGGTTCAACCCAAAGTGCCAATGTGTTCTATGCTTGCCACGAATTGGCGCTTCATCCAGTCTTTGGCGAGGCCTGTCCGCACGCTCACCGACCACTTGACGGCCTGAGCCATCAACGCGAGCCTCTGCAGCTAGAGGCGCCATTGATAGAGTTGCAAAAGTTATTCCGAGAAAATAAAGATAACGTTTCATGATTACTCCTAATGTTCTAGCCTTACAATTATAAAGACATAGATGAATTAGGTCAAACCACCAAAGAAAGGAACGTGTTCGAGTTCATTAAAACTCGAACACGTCTATTGAATTATAGCGATAAGCTAGTCGAACTGCGTTGTGTTTGGTCGCGTAACCGCTTGAATTGGTCTTCAAGATGTTGCCATTGCTGACGATTACGGGCTATCGCTTCTTGATACTGCCCTTCGAGCGACTTCCATTGCTGCTGAATGCGCTCTTGATGATCAGCTAAAAATGGATTGTCCATTTTAAACCGCTCGGCGCGGGCACGCAATTGATCCAGCTCAGTATCAATATCCACAAGCTCTGTACGACGGTTCTCCAACTGTTGAGAAACTCCTATGTACTCTTCAGTCGCATGCTTTAACTCAACCTGAGCACGGGCACGCTCTTCAGATACAGAACGGAATTGGTCCGTCAAGGACTCCAACTGAGCCTTGCGCTGATCAGTCTCCTTTAACAGCGAAACGTAGGCATTGGAAATTTCTTTGAACTCTGCCGCGCACTTATCACGCTCGTTACGCAGGTGCTCTAACTCACTGTTGAGATGCTGTTGCTCTTGGCGGCTTTGCTGAAGTTGCGAAACCACAGTTTGTGCTTCCTGAAATTGGGTTCTGATAGAACCTAACTGTTCTTGATAGTCTTTTATTTCTCTAACCGTTTCTTCATGCTGTTGCAGCCAGTCGCGTGCGCGAACTTCTTCAGAATGCCAGCGATCACGCTGTGTTCTTCTCTCATCAAAATCCCTTATTCTCGCCTCGAGCTGATTCTTTTCGTCCTGCTTCTGCTGGCATAGACGAATCAAATCTTGATAGTTATAGCTCAAATCGATGTGCTTTTCTCGTCGGCGCACAAACCAATAAAACGCTAAAACCCCAAGAGCACTGGCGGTTAGCAATAGCCATACTGCGAGTCGAAACCCGAAACTGAGGAATATGTCGTCCATTTATCGTGGCTCCTTCCTTTGTTGAAGGCACAGATTTCATTTGCCTGATGCCAGGTGTGCCAGTGAGTTACTTTTGCTTTAACAGTAGTTAACAAATTTTTGAGTTGTTTGTCCAAGAGAAATCATTGTCAGTCAAAACCTCTTGTGACAGAATGGCAAAAAATGAGGTGAAAATGGCTGCTCGATATAAAGACTATTTCTGGCTTAAAGGTGTCCCAAAAGGGCGAACAGCTCTGGATGATGAACAGTCTAAGGCCGCCGAAGTCAGCTATAAAATAGTGGATGATCCCTATCATAAGCGTTATTCCGTTGAACGTTATGAAAATGGACACTTCAATTCAATCGTTTATGACTCCATTCTATTAGATTTCAGACACCTAAAGCCGGCGGAACAGCAAGGTTGGTCTAAAGAAACAACAGTCACCGATGAAAGTACCGTGACATGCTTGATTCGCAATCAAGAAGATCGTTTGATTTTTTTGGAAACGCATCTATTTAACGGTGACGTGTGTCGTGAATGCACCATTTTTTCGCCGCATGGTTGGCTCTTAGCAAAAAGTCGCATGTTTTATCGTTCAAAAGATGATGCTACAGATGGCGTTATTCTATTAGATCGGCAAGACCGGCCTGTCATGTACAAGTTATACGAAATTGGAGAAGATGGTTCGTTTACAGAACTCATTGAAGAGCAGTGGGATCTTAGCGATGACTCCTCCTTTCATAAGTGGTTTCCCAAGGCTTTAACATCTTCTGTTTAGGCCCGGGAGGTAGCCCGATCCCCACAAACCATCCCAATAAAATCCTAAATCGTGCCCGAGCCCGTGCCCAAGCCCGAAAAAAAACTCCTAATCCGATCACTAATTAAAAAACAGGGTAGGAAAATGGAAAAGGAAAATGATTTAGAATATCGGGCATGGGCACGCGTTCGGGCACGATTTAGGATGTTATTGGGATGATTAGTGGGGATCGGGACGATTTATCCTCCGCGCCTTCTTAAAAAAAAGGAGACGCCGCAAGCGGCGCCTCCGGGGGGAGGGCTTGATTATTTAGACTTGCGGCCTAATGAGTAGGCTGCAAAAGCGCTGCTCGCTTGTCAAAGATGGCTTTGGTAACCGCAGTTCCGTTAAAATACCAATCGGTGACCACTTGACCTTCGATATAACGATTAGTAGGTCCATGGCGACGGTGAGCGTGCCAGCTAATCTCTTCCACAACTTCATCACCACGGAAATGGCGCTCAACACCTTCTCTGTTTCCACGGAAGAAAGGTGTTTCTGCTACCTTTTCGCCGTCTTGAAAGTGTTGCATCATGCCATGCTGCTGCCCAGCTTGCCACTCTTCAATGGTGTAAGGTTCACCACCGGGTAAAAAGGTCTTTCTTGAACCATGAATAACGCCATTTTTGTATGGAGTAATGGCATCAGGCATTGCATTGATATGGTATGTCGTGCTCGACGCTACAACGCCATCTTCAATGGTATCAACAGAAAGCAGCTGACCATAGATATCACGCTTTGTAGACTTGCCATTAAAATCTTCTACAGATGATTCAACCGCTTCAGCAAGATTGTAATAAGTGCCTTTAGCTATGCGATTACCCTGCTGATACTCAACGCTCTTTAACGTACCCTGATCATAATAGCTTTTCACGATCTGCTCATTCGGAGCGACATGCTCGATCTCTACTCGTGGCGAGCCTGACGAGTAGTTATGACATTCCTTAACAACCTTACCGCGGCTGTACACTTTCGTGCTCTCTAATGTCTCGCGGTGAGGGAACGTCTCTGTGACTTGTCCATCAACTACGCCGCTTTGAAACGAACGCTTAACCACAACACCATCTTTGCGTGTCGTGATAACTTCCCCACACGCCCCCTGACGGCACCATTCATCGCTAGAAACGGCAAGCCCATAAGGATGAACATAGGTTTCACAAACAATGTCGTTGCAGCACTGTGAACGACCACAACTTGTCGCCAAGATGGCGATTGGAATAATTAATAGTAGCTGTCTGATTAGCATATTTTCCCTCATGAGTGATGACTTGCGTCGCTTGATGGCGCTTGCCGCACTGCAGCGCCAAGACCTTCCATTACTTTTGACACTAAACGTCCGTGCTTAACTTCCACTTCTTCCTGTTGAACAGTTTTATCGCGATCGCGATAAAAGAAACGGAATGTGACATTTTTCACGCCCGCACCTAACTTTTCACTGCGATATAATGCTGTCAGCGAAACTTGTTCCAAAAGAGCGGGGGAATGTTGCCGTATTAGATCGATTACAACCGTCGCTGGTGTGGTTTCAGATAGTGTAATTGTCCAGTCGCGTTCTGAACCAGGATATTGTGGTAGCTCTTGAAAACGGGATCGCTCTTCACAAAGACGATAGAGATCGTGAAGATTCAATTCAGCAAACAAAATACGCTGAGGGACGTCTAAACGCCGCAGCACATCAGGATGCACCTCACCCATCGCTCCCACGTCAATGCCATTCACAAGTATATTTGCCTGGCGTCCGGGGTGAAAGGTATTAAGTTTGCTGGCCACATAGGAAGCATAAGGGATGCTGAGTCCATCAAGAAAATCTTCCACAATCCCTTTGAGATCATAAAAATCGAATGGTCCCGAAGTCTGCTCCCAATGGAGGGGGCGTGATTTACCCGTAAGAATGATACCAGCAACGGATTGCTCGATGAATTTTTCACCTTCGCGCAGATGTATCCGGCCGATTTCGAAAGCACCTAAGCTTTGCGTTTTTCGATCGTGATTATATTTTACAGCTTGTAGCATACCTGGCAGTAGGGACTGACGAAGAACTGACTGCTCAATAGAAGTCGGATTTAAAACGCGCACTTGCAGAGGGTCATCCAATACTACGGCTTGCAGGACATTTAGCGCTGAAGGTCCAATCAAATCGCAGGTGATAAACTCCTGTAGTCCTTGCGTGATCAAGCACTGACGAGACTGGCGCTCAAACATAAAAATAGGAGCATGTCCAAGCTCTGAGCTGTGGTAACGACCTGGTTTTCGCTCGATATTTTGATAGCCATAGATCCTAGCGATTTCTTCAATAAGGTCAATTTCGCCATGGATGTCCGCGCGATAGGTCGGAACGCGCACAAAAAAGGTATCCTGGCCATCCCAATTATTTGCGAATCCTAACCGACGAAAAATGCCTTCTATATCGCTAACAGTGAGATTTTCACCGATGATAGCGTTAGCACTGCTTAAGCGACAGCTGATTTTTTTTTCAGCAAAATCGCTTGTACGAACGTCAATAGTTCCTTTAGCAATCGTTCCACCGGCAAGCTCATGTAAAAGAAATGTTGCGCGATCGAGAGCGGCAATAACGCCATTTGGATCTGCCCCCTTTTCAAAGCGCTTAGAGGCTTCAGTAGTAAATCCTAAAGCTTTAGCTGTGCGGCGAATGTTAGCTGGCTCGAAATACGCGGCCTCCAGTAGAACGTTATGTGTATTATCATCCACTTCAGAGCAAAGTCCACCCATAATTCCTGCAAGAGCCACAGGTTTTTCTGCATCGCAAATAAGAAGTGCTTCGGTCTTTAGAGTATGTGATTGATTATCTAAAGTGACAAAAGTTTCATTTGGAGTTGCGGAACGTATGATGATTTTGCCTTGAGCAAGCTTATCATAATCAAACGCATGGAGGGGGTGCCCAAGCTCCCAAAGGACGTAATTAGTCACATCCACGACATTATTGATAGGTCGTAAGCCACATTGAGTCAAACGATCTTGCAGCCATTGAGGCGAAGGCCCTACTTTTACATTTTTAACGACTCGACACGCGTACCGTGGGCATTTATCAGGGTCCAAAACCTGCACAGAAGTCAACACATTAATATCTTCGCCATTCTGGTCATCGATAAAAACGGTGGGGAGTGAAAAAGATGTGTCGAGAGAAGCAGCTAACTCTCGCAAAACGCCCTGCATACTGGCACAATGGCCCAGGTTTGGAGTAAGGGAAATTTCAAAGATAGCATCGCCATAAAGCTGGCGAATGTCTATTCCTAACGGTGTGTCAGCAGGAAGTTCAAGAATACCATCACACTTCTCCGCAATGCCAAGCTCCTCGCCTGCGCACAGCATACCGTTGGATTCAACACCACGTAGTTTAGCTTTTTTGATTTGAAACGTGCCGTTTTTGCCGTCAGAAAGGGTGGCCCCAACCTTTGCAAAAGCTGTTACAAGATCGCTGCGACAATTAGAAGCCCCACAAACAACCTGGAAAGTTTCCTTGCCATCGGTAACTGACGCAACGCATAGCTTCTCAGCATCAGGGTGTTTTTCTACGCTAAGCACTTTGGCTACAACCACCCCATCAAATGACATGGGAGCCATATCGATAGCATCAACTTCTAGTCCGAGCATGGTGAGTACATCCCCTACCTCATTGGCGGGAAGACCTACGGACATACATTCTTTGATCCAGGAGTAAGGAAGTTTCATCGTAATGTTCGTTAAATAGTCTTATAGTTGGCTGAAAACGGGTCTATGTATAACAGATGAAGAAGTATTGGAAAAGCGTAAAAAGATAAGTCGCTTAAGTCCACATTGGCTCTACCTTTTTTTCCTCGAGTGACATATAGTGTCTACACTAGTAACCCCCTAAGGAGATTCAAAATATGGCACAGCAACGCACACTTTCAATCATTAAACCAGACGCTGTTGGTAGCAATCATATTGGCGCTATCATCAGCCGCTTTGAAAAAGCTGGTTTAAATGTCATCGCAGCCAAAATGAAACAATTGTCACAATCTGATGCCGAAGGCTTCTATGCCGTCCATAAAGAACGCCCTTTTTTCAAGGACCTTGTAACATTTGTTACTTCTGGTCCAGTGATGATTATGGTTTTAGAAGGTGATGAAGCCATCAGCAAAAACCGTGACCTCATGGGTGCTACAGATCCGCAAAAGGCGGCACCAGGCACAATCCGTGCTGATTTTGCTAAAAGCATCGATGCAAATGCTGTTCACGGATCCGATGGTGAAGATACTGCTCGCTTAGAAATTGGCTACTTCTTCAAACCAGAAGAGCTCTGTGCACGTTCTAAATAGTTTAATATGAGGTGATTATTATGGATTTCAGAAGCTTTATTGCAATCTCGTTGGCTTTAGTGTGTTTTCTGATGCTCGCAAATTGCGGCAAGTCCGACAAAACACGTGAGTTCGTTATGACTGATGCAAACGATTTTGATATTAAAGTTGAAAGAACTTTGTCCATTGTTAAGCCCAATGCCGTAGCTGACAATCATATTGGCGCTATTGTAGAACGGTTTGAAAACAATGGCCTTCGCATTGCTGGCTTAAAGATGCTCCATCTTAGCCAATCGCAAGCGGAACAGTTCTATGGAATCCATAAGGATCGCCCTTTCTTCAAAGACCTGGTTAACTTTATGGTGTCTGGACCAATCGTAGTGATGGCTTTAGAAGGGCCAGATGCCATCGAAAAGAACCGTAAAATCATGGGGGCCACAGATCCTAAGAAAGCTGAGAAAGGCACGATTCGTGCGGATTTTGCAAAGTCTTTGACTGAAAATGCAGTACATGGCTCGGATGCACCGCAGACGGCCGCTACAGAGATTGCATTCTTCTTTAAGCCTGAAGAGTTGTTTCCTGCAAAATAAGTAGCTTTTACAGCTTTCTTGTGGGCAGACAAGTCTATCCCTACAGAAGCTAGCTCGTCTGCAAATTTTTTAAACCAAATATAAATTTTATTTACAATAATTTGTCCTATGTCAAATACTTGTTGGAAAAACAGCAGGTGTTATGGCTTACAGACAACTCTCAACTTACTTCATTGCTATCATCTCTCTCTGGATTTTCGCAGCACAAGCTGCTCCGGCGCAGTTTTTGTCACACTCCGAAGTCGATAGCGATCCCTCTGCGGTAGTAGCCGGTTGTGTAAATGCCATCACCGGTACTTACAGCGACTCTACCGTCGATATTGTCATTCCGGGCCCTGAACCGATTGTCTTTCAGATGTTTTATTGCTCATCCGATTGGAATGGCGGTACGTTGTGTGACAGCTGGACGTTCAACCACGCAAAGCACGCAGAAATGAACCATGCCGGCGGCCGAAACACGTTTGTTGTGGCCGAAGATACCGGAGGCTCTTTAGCTTACCTGGGTGGCAAAGTGCGCCGCGAAAAAGCATATGGACAACATTGGTATTTGATTCCAAAAAAGCAAGACAATGCAACGCAGTACTCTGTAAGTGATCGTGGACTCACCAATACCGGCAGCGCTGAAATTTCGGGTAGGACGAATTTACAGAATCAGACTCTTTCATACATTCATCCAAAAAGGCAAATGTATGTCACACTTTGCAACGGGGCTGTCAGAACTTATGTACCATCTTATCCTGTGGACGATTGGACTTGTCTGCCAATCCCTTTTATTTTGGGTTCAGAGCAAGTTCCCAGTGGTAATAAGCGCTTTTATGAATACTCTTATCTGAAAGAGACTCACAATCATCGCATTACTCTTATTAAGTCCACCAATCATAATTCTACGACTTTGTATGGCACGCTAACGCTAAACTATGACGGCTGCAACGTCAGCTCTGACATTCACACGATTAAAATGGAAGCCAGTGATGGAAGACAGGTTCACTACACATTCAAGTACTTCAATACGTGTAATAAGTGGTATCTGATCCATGCCAACCGTCCTAATGCGCCTCCAGTTGCTTACGACTATCTACTTCATCCACGCTTTCAAGCGGCCCGAGTATCGCGAAAATCAAGTCCAGAAGGCCGTTTCCAGGAAATAGATTACTACCAATTTGGCAACAATAGCGTAGGAAGTGACACGATTCATGTTCCAGAAAAAGATAGGCGTTTTGCTAAGGTCAGTTGCTTAAAAGGTCCCGTGGGTGTTGACGAAAGCCCCATTATCACACATCGCTTCTTTTACAATACGGGCTATACCGAATGCCGAGATGCCCACAACCATCTCACTATTTATCGCTACACGCCCGAAGAGCGCCTTAGCGACATCGAACGCTATAGCGGTTCCCAGAAAATTTCCACCGACAAGCTCTTTTGGAGCCAGTCAAAACTGCGAAGTCGTGCTTTGCTCGAAGCCGATAATACGGTGAGATCCTGCCGCTACCTCGAATATGATGAGGCACATAATGTCACCACGGAACACCTTTTGGGTAATCTAAGTGGCTGTTGCACGATTTCTCCGCAATTAGATGCGGCGGGAGTACCTCAGGCTAATGGCTGCGAAGACTATGTGGTCCATCGCACCTATACCAAAGACCAATTCCGCCTATTAGCCACGGAAACACTTCCCAATGGACGCCACACTACATTCCAATACAAGCCAAATACCAATCTTCCCGTCGCCAAACTAGTCTACCAAAATCACCAACTTACCATTCGTGAGTTTCATGACTATGATGATAATGGCACGCTTATTAAGACCATCGTAGACGATGGTTCTTCCGAGAATCCTCACGATTTGCAGAATGTCACGCACCGCTTGATAACAACCATTATTCCTAAAGCCGAAGCCCCATGCGTTGGGCTTCCTGCCATTGTTGAGCAACACTACTATGATCCTAGCAAAGGCGGTGAAACGCTCCTTAGCAAGCAAGTGAATAGCTATAACAGGGAAGGGCATCTCGTTCAGCAAGACCATTACGATAGCCAAGATACCTTTAGCCACAGGCTTTGCTGGGAATACGATCACATGGGCAATGTTGTTCTAGAGCAAGATGCTTTAGGGCAACTCACTCGACGCCGTTACGATGCCAACGGCAACAAAATCTTCGAGCAAGGGCCCTCTGCCAAATACTACACCACTTACACATATGACTTTGCGGATCGTTTAATTGCGGAGGAACGCGTCTGTCATAACGAGCAATCCATCAAGCATGCGCACCGCTATGATTATTTGGGCAATCGCATTGCCACCGTGGATGAATTTGGTAATCAAACAACCTTTGCTTACGATGACCTAGGACGGCTCATTCAAACCACGCCTCCAACTCTAAACCAATCTCAGCTTTCTTGTACGCAAACCTACGACATTGCTGGCAACATTACGGAGATCAAAGACTTTCAAGGGAATATCACTCGAAAAAGCTATAACATTCGAGGTCTACCCATCCATGTGACGCATCCCGATGGTACTACGGAGCATTTTGAATACTATCTAGATGGGCATTTAAAGAAACACACGACTCCGAATGACTCCTACACGGTTCTACATTACGATGCTTTGGGAAATATCACGCAAAAAGACACCCATAGTTCCAGTGGTCAGCTTCTCTTTAGCACCAACGCCACTTACAAGGGCAATCTGCTTGTTAAAGAAACCGACGCCAATGGAAATCTCACCCACTTTGAATATGATGGAGCAGGACGTCAGACTTGTGTACGCCACGATAATTCCTGGAGCCATATTGAATATGATGCTCTGGGCCGGAAATGGAAAACGACCGATTGGGTGGGACCCGGTGAACAGGATGTGCGCGTTACGATTCAAGAATATGATCTATTAAATCGCGTTGTGGAAGTGCGTTTAGATGATGCAGCCGGTAACATATTTACTCGTGCGCTGACTCAGTATAATGAAGAGGGCCAGTGTTGCGCCACCACAACCTTTACTGACGAAGGGTCTGCGATTACGCGTCAAGAGTACAATGCTCAAGGAAAGTTATGTAAAACGATCGATGCCTTGGGTAATGAAACGCGTCTTGAATACAATTATACCCATCTGAATCCATTCAATCAGAAAGTACTGCAAATCACATCGATCGATCCTTTGGGAAACCAAACCATCCTAACACATGATGCTTGGGGGAAAGCTGTCAATCAAGTGCGCAAGGATATGTTTGGGCAGGAAACCGCACATAGCAACAATGAGTATAACGGGCAAGGGCAGCTCATTATGCGCATCGACATCATTAAGACACCCGGTCAACCCGATCGCACGCTCAAAACCGAATGGCAATATGACAAATGTGGGCGAATCATTGCCGTCGTGGAAGCCGTAGATACTCCTCAACGGCGCACAACCATCTGTTCGTACAACGATAAAGGGGAGAAGGAAGCCGATTATTATCCCGGCGATAGCAGTTTGCATTACGTGTATGACACGTGGGGGCGTCTTTCAAGCTATTACTCCTCGGATGGCAGTGTTTCCTATCGGTTTGAGTATGACAACAACGGCAATATCACGACCGTATTCGATGATATACATAGCACAACCACGCGTCGCACTTATGACGTGCATAATTTACTCACTAGCGAGCAACTAGCAAACGGACTGATCACGCACTATCAGTATGATGGCGTAGGCCGCCTCACGCAATTTACATTACCTGACCAATCCAAAGTGCGATACGACTACGATGCCAATCTAATGAAGGGCGTGACGCGATTAGACAGTAACGACAACTCACTTTATACCCATAAATATCTCTCTCATGACCCCTCGGGACAAATAGCTATAGCCAAAATGATCAAAACCGCCGGGCATATTAAGTATGCACGCGATAAGCTAGGACGTTTAACGCTGGTAAAAAGCGCTCAATTTACCGAGCAAGTCCCTGTGGGAGGTTATGATGCCGCTGGCAACCTGTGTAAACAAATACGTCGCGACATTATGGGGCAAACCCCTTGTCAATTTACCTATGATCCCTTGTATCAGTTAGCTAGTGAAGAGGGTACCTCAAAGCATACTTATGCCTATGATTCGTTGAATAACCGTGTGCAAAAAGACAATTTCACCTGTGAAATTGATGCCTTGAATCAGCTCATCAAACAAGGAGAAAATACCTATCAATATAGCCCTCAAGGCCACCGAATAAGCCAAAACGATCAACGCTATAAATACGATGCATTAGGACGATTAACCCAGTTTGAAACCCCAACAGACCGCTGGGAATACCAGTATGACTCATTTAATCGAAGGCTTAGCAAAACACACCACAACTACATCAACGACCAATGGAAAGCTTGTGACGAAGAGAAGTATCTCTATCAAGATCAGATGGAAGTCGGCTGCTACTCCGGAGATCATTTAAAACAGTTTCGTATGCTCGGCCAAGGATTCGGAGCTGAAATAGGCTCTGCCGTAGCCTTTGAGCTTGATGACAGCATATATGCCCCTATTCATGATATGAGAGGCAGTGTTGTCGCCCTTGTTGACAGTGATAGCGGAGAAGTCAAGGAAGCCTACCGCTATACCGCATATGGCGAAGATACCACTTATACGCATAGTTGGTTGTGGGGATGGACACCAAGTCAAAGCCAGATAAATCCCTGGAAATTTGCTAGCAAGCGTTACGATTCGGAAAGCCATCTAATTAATTTTGGACGACGCTATTTTGATCCAGATGCCGCGCGATGGCTTACGCCCGATCCTAGAGGCTTTGACGATGGACCTAACCTATATGCCTATGTGCATAACAACCCATTAACACATCTTGATCTCTATGGACTCTGCGCCGCACGATGTTGTAATTGTTCACGACCAGCTAGAGATTATCCTGCGCAAAATCGCTGGAACTATCGCCCTCATTTTCGTAAACGTGGTGAGGAAAGGCAATGTCAGCATTGTATCAAGCATGCGAACCGGCCCAAACGTGAAACTGGGTGCAATTATAACGATCGGAAACACCACAAAAGTCATCAATTTTACGTAACTGTCCCCGAGTCATTAGGTGATCAACCAGTATGTATAGTGAACGGAATAAATAATTCGCCTGATGAAGCTCAAGACTCCACTGCAGGTTTTGCAAAAATGATTAACTGCGATATCGATGGTGTTTACAACAGCACCCGAGGAACATTTTTTGATCTTGTGAAATGTGCCTTAGGGTTTGCTAAAGTAAACACCCACACAGTTGCTCTAATACAAAAATCATGGGATGAAAAACTACTTAATAACCCCTTGGCCAGAATCTTGGTTATTTGTCATAGTGGAGGAGCTATCGAGGTGGGAAGTGCATTAGAGTCATATCCCGAGGAACTGCGAAACCGCATTTGTGTTGTGGCAATAGCACCTGGAAAGTATATTAATCCCAAAACATGTTGTCAGGTATGGCATTATCGAACAAAAAACCCTTTACGCGATCTTGTACCCCGTATTGATATGTTAGGAAGCTTTCTTTACAGAGATACAATTCGTGAGCTCGACTCTCATGCCTCGGCGGACCTCCATGACCATAGTTTTAATAGCAAAACTTATATCGAACCTATAACACGTCATTACAACAAATTTGTAGCATCTGGAGGTTTTAAGATTTGAAACTGAAATTATTTATTTTTACTTTATTTTCGATACTGCCTTGTCAGGTTTTGGCAAAGCCATCTGCTGATTCAGTGCGACATAAAGTGATTGATAGATCAATATGTAATATTGAGAAAAAATATCACATCCATTGTTGTGGTGTAGGACTTTCAATGCCTGGAGGACCATTGCGCAGTATTGGCTTTAGTTTTCAAGTAGATGGCCCATTATCAAAGAATGAAATAAGAAAAATCATCGTTGGTTGTGCGGATGAGCTGATCTTGCAAGCAAAAAAATTTGACATTGACCCTTACTTATATGAGCCCCCCTTTGGCTTTAATCAGGTTCAGATTAATCTTTTCTTGAGGTCAAAAAAAGGTGAAATCTATCATCCAGAAATACGAGTGGCGGGTATTGGAGATGGAGTCTTGGATTATAACACATATGATCCTAACGAAAAATATCCAAGAGAAGTTGAAATTACCAAAGAAACCTATGAGGAAGCTGTTGCTTTATTGAAGCAAGAAGCTGATGCGATAGCACAAGATGTTTTGATTCAAGAGCCCTTAGCATGCAAAAAAGTTAGGCAAAAGCCAGTGCCAAGGCATCGAAGTATGGGTCACTCGCACTAATTTCTCATGTAAGCTCTCTTAAGTCTTCTAAAGGTGCCAACGTGGGTAGAGGTGCCCCTCCGAGGTAGACACGGAAAAGACGGACTTTGTCGTATACAACCTTTGCTGCACCAGCAAGCGGCGCTTTATAATGTAAACTGATCACCGAGATAGCTGCGACGCACTTCCTCGTTATTAACAAGGTCGCTAACATTGCCAGATGCAATCACATTTCCGGCCTGCACCAAATAACTCCGATGCACCACTGTAAATATCTCGCGCGCATTGTGATCTGTTATCAACACACTGATACCTTTGCCAGATAAATGTCGAATGATCTCCTTCACATCTTGCACCGCTAAAGGATCGATATTAGCAAAGGGTTCGTCGAGCAGTAAACATGAAGGATTTGTTGCCAAAGCACGCGTAATTTCCAATCGTCTTCTTTGGCCTCCAGAGAGTTCTCCAGCCCGTTTTTTCGCTGAAGATTCTAACTTGAGCTCCGCTAACAACTCGGCCAGACGAATCTTTTGCTCTTGTTTACCGAGAGATTGGCATTCCAATACACACAAGATATTTTCCTCGACAGTGAGACTGCGAAAGACACTCGCTTCCTGGGGCAGATACCCCATTCCTAATCGGGCACGCGAGTGCATTGGTAAGGATGTCACATCTGTTCCGCAAAAAGTAACCGCTCCTGCCTCAGGTCGAATCAACCCCACGGTCATGTAAAACGCTGTGGTCTTACCCGCCCCATTTGGTCCCAGCAGCCCCACCACCTCACCTTGCTTTACATGAAATGATAGGCCATCGACAACCCTACGTCCTCCATAGCTCTTTACAAGGTCTTTGACATCAAGGGCGGGAATTTCACTCTGCATTATTTACTCTAGGTCAACGTTAAAGCGATCTTTAATCCATTCATATTCGCGGTCGAGTAAGGAAAAGCGAACATCGCCTATTCCTCTGACAATTTCTTTTCCTGAGGCTGGATCTCTGTGTACTTTCACTGCTGGGGAGCTAATGGCAATGCCATTAGGCCTGTCTAATAGGGCTACTCGTCCTTGACGTGCTGTCAACAACACTGTCTGCGTCTCTGGATGAAAGTCTAGCTGGTCACAAAGTGCATAACTTCCTCCTAAGGCTGATGCATCTGCTCCAAGACGTCCCTTGAGACAGACATCACCTTCGGCGACCACCAATATAGGTTTGATATCTCCATCGTCAGACTGATAGTTAATGTGCAATGTATCGGCATGCAGCTCGGCTGCTCCATCGATAAAACATACTTGCGTTTTTCGTGAGACTTTTCCATATGCATCTGTGAGGCTCAAAAAGTGAGCTTTTTGAGCCTTATGATCTACCATTACTCGCCCATGACTGGAAAGACGCTGTGCTGGTGACAAGCCTTTTGGCTTCATGGTAATGGAGGTGTAGCCGGCAGCCTCTAACGTAAGTAGCTCACGGGCGTTGCCCTTGGTATTTAAATGGATTGTAACCAGTTCATCATTTTCCATATGACCCATGACATCCTCAACCATTGAACCACCTAGCAGGGTTAGTACCTCTTCTGTGCTGTTCCAATGGGCCTCTTTAGCGGCAAATGTGATAGCACCTTTGTCAGTAGAGGATAGCTGTCCATGCGCGTGGTAAAAAATGAGTTCAGAGTGTGCAGTATCATTCACAATCTTCTGCGCATAGAGAGTATCCCCAGCGGGGGTCGTGACAATACACTCATGGCTATTGTCAGTCGTAAGGAAAGTGGTGAGGGTCTCACCTGCATTTTTAACATAGGATACAACATCAGACTTGGCTTGCCAATGATGCTCACGCGAAATGGATACAGCCCCCTCTGCAACGACCTCCGAAATCTGCAGTTGATTTAACGCGCCTGTAAAGAACACCTTAAGTCTGTGACTTTCGATTTCTGAAGGAATGCCTTCAAGAGTATGGTATCCGTGCACTAAACCTTCGGAAACGGCTGCGCTAAAGAAGGCATTTCCGTCCGTAAGGTTGATGTCAGCTTGATCACATGTGAGGTGGGCTCCGCTGTCGGCTTGGATGCGCACATTTTCTTGCAGCAGGACTTGTTTGCAGGTTCCGTCACAAATATCCAGTAATGTCATGGCCTTTGCTTGGGCTTTGCCTCCAGAACCTTCAATCTCCACTTCCCCATTTAAATGCAATTTTTGACTGTCGTAATCTGCGTGTTTTGCTCGGATTTTTATACCCGTTGATGTAAACGCGCGCGGTTCTACGACCTCAAAGCGTGGCCCCTCATTCAAAAACACTTTAGCAGATCGCGCAGAGCCCTGGACTGTAATGTCCTGTAAAGGCATATTTTCGGTGATGGTATGTCCCAGTGTAGTGAATTGAGTGACAGACACGATATCCAGTTCTACATAATGTTCTAGGTGATGGTAGCTCCCTCTATTAGCTGCTAAATGGCGAAGCAACTGTAAGGGATTTCCCTGCGCATCTACAAACAGGTCGTCCTGAATATAGGCTCGAGGGTTAACGAGATTTTCAATGGCGGCTTTATGCGAAAAGTCGAGCGAAAGATCGGCTTGATCTCCAAACAACACAATGTTTTTGGACAATTCTTTACTGGATCGCAAATCGCGACGTACGGAAGTGCGTTGTTGATGCAAAGGACGCGTTGGTTCTACGTCATCAGCCTTAACTATTTCTTGTAGAGCCCTGAGATCTGCTTCTGAATATGAAAGTACCATGATCGTTGACGTAACGGCAACAATCAAGAGAACAAGTAAAGTACCTAGGATGTGTTTTTTGAACATAGCGCCACTTTAGCTGTGGCTACCAATTGCTGATTAACGCGTAAATTTGATCAAGTTCGGTAAGCAGTTTTGGCAGCTCTTTAAAAGGCATTTGCGTCGCCGCATCACTTTTAGCCCTTTCTGGATCTGGATGCGCTTCCAAGAATAAGCAGTTAACACCGGCAGTAATTGCTAGTTTAGCCATCATTGGCGCGAATTCACGCTGTCCTCCGGACGAATCTCCAAGACCACCTGGCAATTGTAAGGAATGAGTAGCATCAAAGCATACTGGATAGCCATACTTTTTCATGATAGGAATCGATCGAAAATCGGCAACAAGATTGTTATAACCAAAGCTAGTGCCACGATCTGTCAGCATAATTTTTTGGTTGCCGGTGGATAAAGCCTTGTTTAAGATAGGTTCCATATCCCAGGGAGCCATAAATTGCCCTTTCTTTATCTGAACAGGCAAGCCTGTTTCCGCGGCAGCAACGACAAGATCCGTCTGTCTGCAAAGGAAAGCTGGTATTTGTAGCATATCGCATACTTGAGCAGCAGCCCGAGCTTCCTCAGGCGAATGCACGTCAGTGATGACAGGAATGCCATACTCTTCCTTTACGCGCTGCAGAATGCGCAATCCCTCTTGCAATCCCGGGCCTCGGAACGTCTTCAGCGAGCTGCGGTTGGCCTTGTCATAACTGGCCTTAAAGATAAAGTTCATCCAATGATGAGAAAAGATCTCTGACAGCGTCTTAGCACAAAGCAAGCAATGATCTTCGCTTTCAATGACGCAAGGACCACAAATGACAGCTAAGGCCTCGCCTTCACCGATATAGAAATCTTTTACAGGGATGCGTTTCATGCGTTACCTATTAAGATATCCAAGGACATTTCTTCTAGTGGACAAACCCATTGTCCGTGGTAGGAGCTCATGTTGTCGATGAGATTCTGCAGCTCAACACATGTTCCGTCCGGCAATTCAATACTGGATACCAAATCTGTCAAAGGACGTAGAACAAAGAGCCGTTCTGCCCATCTTGGATGGGGAATGGATAAGCCAGGGCATTCAAATGCTTCAGTGCCATAAAAAAGAATGTCGATATCGAGTATACGAGGTGCATTTTTTCTTTTTGTAGGGACTCTGCCAATGCTCTGCTCGATTTGTTGTAGGTACCAAAAAAATCTTCGTGGTTCTAACGCCGTTTTCAAGCGACAGACAGCATTAATGTAAGGACCCTGAGGAATATCGGAAATGGGTGATGTAAAGTAAAAGGAGGATACCGCTAGGTCTGATACGGTAGGTATGAGTTCCAAACGTGTTAGAGCTCGTTGGAGCACAGAATAGGTATCGCCGATGTTGCCACCTAGGCCTAGAAAGACATGATGAGAAGTAGTCAAAATACTTCGCCTCCCTTCGTTGAGGAACTAGACTACCGCAGACTCGCAAAAGATGCCAGAAGAATTCCAACAAAGCGACAAGAGACCAAAGTCCCTGGTTGCTACCAAAACTTCATCTAGCGCTCATAGCGATGCATCATCTGCAACATTGTACCTCTCGGCAAGAGATCACTCTTGCCGTCGAGGTACACTGCTGCGTCTGATATATCGTTATGAGCGCTAAGATGAAGTTTTGGTAGCAATCAGGGGCAAAGGGACCAAAGAGACATAAGGAACTTGGGAAAAAGGACTTAAAGGACAAAGGAACTGTGCATTATTTGTCCCTTATGTCTCTTTGGCCCCTCTGGTCTCTTGTCCCTTGGGTCCCTTTCCTTGCAAAAAACTATAAATTCAATTAAAAACGTCTGCTATTGAACAAACATCATATAGAACAATTCAAGGAATCCCATAGCATGGATAGCATGTATATTTTCCTGTTCGTCTGCGGTGCGCTTGCATTGCTCTACGGAGCAGTGACAGTGAGCTCCGTGCTTTCAGCTAGTGCTGGCACGGCCGAAATGCAAAAGATCGCTCGCGCCATACAAGAAGGCGCCTCTGCTTATCTCAATCGCCAATATCGTATGATTGCGATTGTGGGTATCGTCATCTTTGCCTTGCTGGGATGGCAGCTAGGGTGGTACGTAGGTGCTGGCTTTGCTATAGGAGCCATTTTGTCAGGCCTCGCTGGTTTTATAGGAATGAACATTTCCGTTCGCGGGAACGTTCGCACGGCAGAAGCTGCGCGTAGTGGCCTTCAACCCGCTCTAACCCTAGCCTTTCGCTCAGGTGCCATTACTGGTATGCTTGTAGTGGGTTTGGCGTTACTAGGCATCTCAGGCTACTTTCTTTTGCTGCAACATCTCGATGTAGCTCACCGCATCATTCTGGAAGCACTTGTGGCGCTTAGCTTCGGTGCATCATTGATCTCCATCTTCGCCCGTCTTGGTGGCGGTATCTTCACTAAAGGTGCAGATGTCGGTGCAGACCTTGTCGGTAAGGTAGAAGCAGGTATTCCTGAAGACGATCCACGCAATCCAGCAGTAATTGCCGATAACGTTGGCGATAACGTTGGTGATTGCGCAGGTATGGCTGCTGACTTATTCGAAACCTACGTTGTCACGATTGTAGGAACGATGCTGCTAGGCGCAATTTTCTTCACTGGGGCTGAGCAACAAACATTAATGCTCTATCCTCTCGCCATTGGAGCGGCTTGCATCATCACTTCTATCATTGGCACCTACTTCGTACGATTGGGTAAATCAAACAATATTATGGGAGCTTTATACAAAGGCTTTCTCGTAACAGCAGTACTGTCCGCAGTCGCTATTGCATTAGTGACCTACGTTTGGGTGGGTTTCGACCAACATTTCCAGATCGAGGAAACTGTATTCACTGGTAAAAACCTATTCTACTGCGCATTAGTAGGTTTAGCTGTGACAGGACTCTTAATGTGGGTAACGGAATACTATACTTCGACCAAGTATCGTCCCGTACATAGCATCGCACAAGCTTCGACAACCGGCCATGGAACAAACATCATCCAAGGCTTAGCGGTTTCAATGGAGTCCACAGCGCTTCCAGTTCTTATCATCTGTACGGCCATTTTAACTTCCTATGCCAACGCTCAGCTCTATGGTATAGCTATAGCAGCGACAAGCATGCTTGCTTTGGCTGGTATGGTAGTGGCTCTGGATGCTTATGGTCCTGTGACCGACAACGCTGGCGGCATCGCTGAGATGGCAAAGTTGCCCAAAGAAGTACGTGTGGTTACAGATGCTCTTGATGCTGTTGGCAATACGACAAAAGCCGTTACAAAAGGCTACGCAATTGGTTCGGCGGCGTTAGCTGCTCTAGTGCTTTTCGCAGCATTCATCCAAGACCTACACCACTATTTCCCCTCCATTGAAGCATCCTTTGAGTTGAACGACCCTTACGTAATGGTCGGTCTTTTCATTGGTGGCATGCTGCCGTTCCTATTCGGCTCTATGGGTATGAAGGCTGTTGGTCGTGCGGCTGGTGCCGTAGTTGTCGAAGTCCGTCGCCAATTCAAAGAAATCCCAGGGATTATGGAAGGCACCGCCACTCCTGATTATGGACGTGCGGTGGACATGCTTACTCGCGCAGCTATCAAAGAAATGATCATTCCATCACTGCTGCCAGTATTGGCGCCTATCGTCGCGTTCTTTGCTATTAATGCGGTAGCAGGGCCTATGGAGGCTTTCGTTACCGTAGGATCCATGCTCCTCGGCGTGGTTGTTACAGGTCTCTTCGTAGCCCTCTCCATGACTGGGGGTGGTGGCGCATGGGACAACGCGAAAAAGCTCATTGAGGAAGGTAAGCATGGTGGCAAGGGCTCCGAAGCTCATAAGGCCGCTGTTACTGGCGATACCGTGGGCGACCCGTACAAGGACACTGTTGGTCCAGCAATCAACCCTATGATCAAAATTGCTAATATTGTGGCGATTCTGCTCTTGGCCTTGCTTGCACACGGGCATTTCCTATAGACTGTAATGAAGTTAGCCCTGCCGCCTTGCGGCAGGGCTTGTATTTAAGCCAGACTCACCTTACAATAGTTTTCATCCATGGACTGATAGCTCAGTGGATAGAGCACCCGCCTTCTAAGCGGGCGGTCGCAGGTTCGAATCCTGCTCAGTCCGATCTCCCTCTCATAAGACAGCTCAAACCATTTTATAAGATCGAATTTCTATTCCTTTTGTGCCTTTGCGATAAAAGTGATCCATACGCAACAACGCAAGGTAGATTCTTCCGACTTTCATTTAAAATTTTATTCTTGTAAGTTCGGCGGGCGAGACTTTTTCCCGCCCAAACAGGAGGAAAACATGAAACAATTTACTATAATTTTGATCGCAATGCTCAGCGCGTTCACTTTTAGTGTACAAGCGGCACCAACAACACTTTCTCGTGCCGCGGCCTTCCTGGTAGCGATGAGTTCCAAATCACTAAATCCCGTACTAGAAGAGGCTCAAGACAACACCGAGTCCCCACCTACAATCGTTCTATCCGCCGATGTCGAAGAACCATCCGAAGGTTTGCCCGAACAGACTCGCGCCAATGCCGACGACACTCCGGAAGCTTCAATAGGCGCCCCCGACACTGAAAACTCCGTCATCAATGATGATCAAGACACTGTAGTCGATAATGATGAAGATACAAGCTATCCCTTCTGGGATACTTTCACCTTCACATTTAACGACGAAACTTTTACCGCTTCTTTTGAAAAGAGCCCTGGTGCGGAAGTAATGGCTTGCAACGGTTTTAGCCTTTTCTACAATGCTGGTGACCCATTTACCATGCTTGTGGTAACAGACCGTGAACCTGGCGACGACAACATTGTTGGACTGCTTGCCAACTGGCGCGACCTGCTATCTCGTCGTTACGTCAAGTCCATTGTTAACCAAGTTTCCCGTGGTTCAGCTTACCTTTCCAATGGTTTTATTACTGCGGATTCCTTGTTCTTTATTACTCCTGAGAACAAGTTTGTTCGCGTAAAAGTTGTATTGTCAGACAAAAATAGTTATGTCATGTCGACAAACTTCGAGCCTGGTCGCTGTGAAACCAGTAATGTATTCTTTGAAAGTTTCCAAATAAACTAGTAGAGGAATAAAAAAAGGCCTGGATCTTACGATCCAGGCCATCAGAAATACATATCCATGAAAGGCTAGGCGCTTATTCTACTGGGTTGCCATCTTCAAGGATTTCCAAATTAACTCTGATGCCGTTACGGCTCGCTACAGACATCAAGAGAGTCCGGATCGCATTAATCGTTTTGCCCTTCTTACCTATGATCTTACCGATATCAGACTTCTCGACGGAGAGCTCAATAATCAGCGTTTGCGTTCCCCCGATCTCGTTGATTTTCACCTTGTCGGGGTGATCGACCAGGTTCTTCACTATGTAGGCAACAAATTCCTTCATTGTTCGACCCCTTTGTCATTGAATTCACTAGTTGTTTGTTGTCGTTTTTCGCACAAATGGAACAGGTGAGCCTAGCTTCCTGTACACTCCTTATCTTATAGCACGTAGATTTATTAATCTACAAAAATAGCGCTTGCAATTGTTAGTCTCAATAATTTAAACATTAAATAAAAATTGGAATTATTCTGCCAAATCAAATAACTTGCGATAGTGAACTGCTAACCATTATAACCAATTCTTTACCTACCTATAATGCAATAGTGGCTTGGTCTCATAAAAGCTTCGCTTTGTTGATAAGCTGGCTCATATCCTCCGGGAAATCTGCTGCGAGGCTGACTTCTTGTCCCGTTTCCGGATGAAGGAACTTTAGAAGAGCGGCGTGAAGCATCTGTCTAGAGAGACCATAACGCTCATTTAAACCGACTCGCCCATAGATTGGATCACCTAGAATGGGAAAACCAACGTGGCGCATGTGAACGCGCGCTTGGTGCGTGCGTCCCGTCACTAAGGTGATGCGCACTAAGCTAAGTTCACCCGCCGAGGCTATTGTTGCAAACAAAGTGCGTGCATGGCGCCCCTTTTCTGAAACCACGGCCATTTGCTTACGCAATGTAGGATGTCTACCAATCGGAGCATCGACCTCACCTTTACCTGGATTTCCAATACACACGGCTAAATACTCTTTATGCACTTGTCGTGTAGAAAAAAGCGTCACAAGCTTCTGATGCATTTGCGTCGTTTTGGCCGCAATTAATACACCAGTAGTGTCCTTGTCAAGCCGGTGAACAATACCGGGTCTAAGTTGGGAAGTATCTCCCTCCAGGTCGCAGCAATGATGTAGTAGCGCATTAACGAAGGTCCCATGCCAGTTGCCGGGCGCTGGGTGAACCACCATCCCCGCAGGCTTATTGATCGCCAACAAATGTGCGTCTTCGTACAGAATGTCGAGGGGAATATCCTCCGGATCGAGCGCAATTTCCGGAGTCAAAACAAATTGAATTTCAACTTCATCACCAAGGTCAAGCTTGTCTTTCTTTTTGACGGTGCGTCCATTGACGCGAACGAGATCTTGCGTGATGAGGTTTTGAAAATACTGTCGAGACTGAATCTCGCTGTAGCGATTGGCCAGGACCTTATCGATACGTTCATCGATCTCGCTATCCGTGGCGATAAAGGTTTCTATTTCAGAAATGTCATTTGAATCTTGCATCTCGTTATTTTATCGCTAGAGCGGCAGATATGCCAGCTATTTGTGAAGACAGTAGGACAAAGAGTGGGATTAAGTCATACGACCTTTGCTTGCACATCCCCGGAGGCGCGGCTATGATCCGCACTCTTTGCCAAACTGATACCTATCAGCAAAACATAATTCCATAAAGACATAATAAGCGTCCTATTAAGATTTGATTTGGAATTCAGGCTATACCACTCGCGGATTGAAATGGTGATTTGACAGCATTGGGTAGCAATCAGAGTCCTAGACGCAGCCCTTCGCTTGACAACAACCGTTCAAGAAATTACAATTTTACTACTACAAAGGTTTACATAAATCAGTTGAGGCATCCATGACAAACGGACAATTACAAATCCACAGCGAAAATATATTACCTATAATTAAAAAGTGGCTTTACTCAGATAAAGACATTTTCGCACGGGAATTGGTATCCAATGCCTGTGACGCAACTCATAAACTGAAAGTTTTGCAAGAAAGTGGAGAAGCTCCTTCTACAAATGAAGAACTACGCGTCACGGTTTCGGTGAACAAAGAGGCTCGTACCCTCACCTTCAGCGACAGTGGAATCGGCATGGATGCTGCTGAGGTAGAGAAATACATCTGTCAATTGGCCTTTTCAGGCGCAGAAGATTTCTTGGCCAAATACAAATCCGACAAAGAAGGCGACCGCATTATTGGCCATTTTGGCCTCGGGTTCTACTCGGCATACATGGTTGCTAGCAAAGTTGTCATCCACACACTATCCTACAAGCCCGATGCAGATCCTGTATTGTGGACCTGCGAAGGTGGCACAGACTATCAAATCGAAAAAGGAACTCGCACCGAACGCGGAACTGAAATCACGTTATACCTCGATTCTGACAGCGATGAATATCTTGAAGAGGCTCGCTTAAAAGGCATATTGGATCACTATTGCTCATTTTTGCCCTATCCCATTTATTTAAATGATCGTCACATCAACCACATAGAGCCGCTTTGGATTAAGTCACCTTCAGAGTGCACAGAAAAGGATTATTTGGCTTTTTACCGCCACCTATATCCAGGTACTGAAGATCCTCTATTTTGGGTGCATCTCAATGTGGATTATCCCTTTCATTTGAAGGGAATATTGTATTTTCCCAAGCTGGAACGTCAGATCGATTTACGCAAATATAGCGTAAAGCTGTACTGCAATCGCGTTTTCGTATCCGATAACTGCAAGGATCTGATTCCCGAATACCTTACTGTGTTGCGTGGAGCTATTGATAGTCCTGACATTCCTCTTAACGTATCTAGAAGCCATCTGCAGATGGATCGTACGGTTCGTCAACTTGCAGGACATATTTCTAAAAAGGTTTCGGATAATCTTGCAATGCTCTACCGTACCGATCGCGAACGCTTTTTAGCTGCTTGGAAAGATATTTCGGTGATCATTAAATTGGGTGCTGTAGAAGACGAAAAATTCTACGAACGCGTGAAACCTTTGCTACTTTGGCGCACAGTAGATAGCGAATGGATGACGGTTGAAGAATATCTAGAACAGAATAAGGAAAAAACAAAGGATAAAGTCTTCTATACGGTTCATGAATCACATAATGAACATATCCTCAAAGCATATCGCGATCGTCACGTACCCGTTCTTTGTGCAGACAACACGATAGATACCTATCTAATTCATACTGTAGAAAAGCATATTTCCCCCGCAAAGTTTCAACGCATTGATGCTGAAGTTGATGAATCTCTCGTAGACACTTCAAGAGAACAAACCATTCTGGATGCGAATGGAAAAACTGCAGCAGGACGCCTTGCGGACTTTTTCCGCCAAAAGCTAGACATGCCGGTCCTTGAGATAGAAGCCAAAAGCCTAGCCAGTGATGCTTTGCCCGCCATTCTAACAATGGATGAGCAGATGCGCCGCTTCCGAGATTACATGGCAGCGACCGATCAAGCAGGCTTTAAAATGGAAGGTTTGGAAAAGCGAACATTAGTACTTAATACCAACAGCCCATTGCTAGGAGCAGTGGTGAAGTTGGATGAAACAGATCCAGAACTCGCTACACAGCTGGTTCACGAGGTGTATGAACTTGCACTGCTAGCGCAACGAGAACTTAAGCCCGAATCCTTAGGAGAGTTCGTTGCTCGCAGTCACAAAGTGCTCGAGTCCCTTGCGAAAAAAGCTGCGACGCTAAGTTGAGAACCAATGTGGTCAAAATAAAAAAACATTAAAACCCGACTTGCTACCTACATCGCGCTTGAACACCGCCGTGCTTTCCTATTGAAACGTTGCGCCGGAGCTAGGATGTAGGTAGCAAGTCGGGTTTAAACCTGCCGCTTCGGCGAAGCGGCTTACATGTTTTATTACACGTTGTAGCGCCGCTTTGCCGAAGCGACATGGACAAGAGCTCTATTTTGACCACATTGAGTGAGAACCCTCATGTATCATTTAAAACACACATGGAAAAGAGCGCTAGGTATTGCAATAGGCCTAGCTGCTCTGTTCTGTGCATGCCTAAATTCCACTTTTCTTACACGTGATCCTGTCGCGGTCTATTTGACATGGCAGCGCCAGCCCGACACTACCATGACCATTCAATGGATTGAGTCCCTAGATGCTGAAGAAACACGTGTTGAGTATTGTGAAGAGGGAACAAACACCTGGTCCTCGATGCAAGGCACTCGCCACCTCCTGCCGACAGATCAGATCAAACTGTATGCGCATGTTGCAGAACTCACAAACCTAAGCCCAGATACCATTTACAGATTTCGTTTTCCACATAAGGAAAGGGAATATCGATTCCGAACAATGCCCAGCCAACTTGACGATTCTATACGCTTTATCGTTGGCGGGGATATGTACCATGAAGGAATTGATATCCTTCAAGCGGCTAACCGAGAAGCTGCGAACCTGAATCCAAGATTTGTAGTTGCTGGCGGCGATCTAGCCTATGCTGAGCCTAGAAACCTCGATGACCAAACGAAATGGATGCGCTGGCTTGAATTTGTTGTTCGCTGGTCTGAGGACATGGTGACAACCGATGGGCTTATGATTCCGATACTAGCGGTGATTGGTAACCATGACGTTAGAGGTCGTTACGATCAGCCATTAAGTAGTGCGGAGTTCTATTATGCACTTTTTTCGGCAATGCCAGGATCACAAGGCTATAATGTACTGGATTTTGGTGATTACGCTTCAGTCATTATGCTGGATACCGGCCATACCCATCCCATCGAAGGGGACCAAACAAATTGGCTTAATTGGGTTTTGAAAGAACGCCAAAATATAACCCACCGCTTTGCTATGTATCATGTTCCTGCCTTCCCCTCCGTTCGAAGGTTAGATGGAAAGCACAACGAACCCATTAGAAAGTACTGGGTTCCCCTATTCGAACAATGGGGTTTGCATGCTGCCTTTGAACATCATGACCATGCATTCAAACGCACGCATCCTATTAAAGAAGGAAAGGTTGATCCATCAGGAGTTCTCTATCTCGGAGACGGAGCATGGGGAGCCACTCCTCGCACGCCGGTAGACGCAAAGGAGCGCTGGTATCTTGCTAAAACCGCGGCGGCACAACATTTCATCGTTATTGACATCACGCCTCAAAGTCGTCGCTTTAGAGCAGTCGACGTTCCTACCGGTAACATTATCGACGAACATATTCAGACACTAGACGCTGTCTCACAAATTAGATAATTTAGCTGGTAAGGCAAAAAAAGGTCTGTTAGCATCCAGTTAAATTTTCTTTTTAGGGTTAGTTAGGGGGAAAATCGTGACCGCACGTTTCTGTATTCTCTACATATTTCTTCTAATCTCTGCTTCGCTGATAGCTGCTGAGACAAGTTACGATAAAGGTGTACTTGTAGTCACTTATCACACAGGCCGAAATAGCGAACGCCTGGATCGCGTAAGGTTTCGTCTTATTAATGAACATCGGGAACAAACAATGTTTCCCCGTTTGGGTACCTTCTACGAGAACACAGGTCGTCAATCTCGTCGCGTCACTATCCCCAATCTTGCCGCCGGCCGCTACACCATTGAATTTATTGTTCCTAACCGGGATGGCTTATTTGGTGAAATCCCTCAACGTCAAATCACTATTGTGGAAGGAGAGATTGTCAAAATTGATCAAACCCTTAAGCCTCATTACGCTCGGGTGAAAGCGACAGCAGTAGTTCCCGATGATGCAGGGAGTGAAGGGCCACCATTGCGCTTGCTAAATCATAAAGGTAAGCTCGTGGCCTCAGCACATAATGAGTTAATGACGACTAATCTTCTGCCAGGCAAATACTCGCTCTATTTTGACCCCTATCAAGACTATGTAACACCCGATCCCATCCATTTTGAAGTTAAGCCAGGCGCCTCTGTAGGCCCGTTTGAGCGCCACTATTTTCCAAAAGAAAGGCCTAGCCAGAAACCAGATTTTCACTCCCATATCCCGAACAAAGAGCCCCCGCCTTTAGCGCACCAACCCAGAGCATACACTGTTTTAGTGGAAACCTCCTTGTCAGCCCACTGTGGAACCACCATTCACGATCTTGTTTTAACAGCCGATTCCCCCCTAAGACCCTGATTGCTACCAAAACTTGCCGCACAAGTCATTGAATTTGAATTC
>CAYTFC010000021.1:0-37273 GCA_964436955.1 uncultured bacterium
TGCCGCATAAGTCTTGAATTTGATCAGCTGCTATGGATTGCTTTTTGACAAGGATCTTTCCTTGTCAAAAAGCAATCAGAGTCTCGGACAATAGCGGTTAGCTGTCGATTAACCTTTCATCGAAAATACCTATCGCTATTCCCGTTGGTTGCGGAGAGCTTCAAAGTACTGTGTTCGCAGGGCTTCATCGGCACCGAAGTCACCGCGTAAGACTTGCGTGGTGGCACAGCCGGCTTGATCTTCTACTCCACGTGCTACCATGCAGTCATGCGAAGCTGTGATGGATACGGCGATGTGTTCGGTATCTAGGATCATTGACAAGCTATCTGCAATCTGTGCTGTTAATCGTTCTTGCAATTGAGGGCGTCGAGCAAAATACCTAACCACTCGCGTAATTTTAGAAAGTCCGAGGAGCTTTCCTTTTGGGATATATGCTACGTACGCAACTCCACGCATTGGCACAAAGTGATGTTCGCAAAAGCTGCAAAAGCTCGCCTTAACCAGCACCATGTTGGCGCGTTCTTCATGCTGATAACGATCTTCGACTAATGTGATTGAGGGAAAGTTTTTTGGGTTTAACCCAGCAAACGCTTCGCGTACATACATTCTTGCAACGCGTTGGGGAGTTTTAGCCAGCGATGGATCATTTAAATCCAGGCCAAGAACTTCCATGATGTCGCGAAAGCGATCCGCTATGATATCAATTTTTTCTTCGTCAGTGAGGGCCAAAGGTTGCGGAGCTGTTGGGGAGCGGAAATTAGTGGTAGCAGCTAGCTCCGGTATTGTCACTGATGTGACGCTCTCATCCTCTTCAACATCTATGAGTATATCTGCCATTAATCTTTCCGTGTAAATTTTGAATGAAGTTGTCGCCGGATTTCCGCCGCGGCAATGGCAAAGGCATTTGCCACATTTAATGAATTTTTACGGCCATGCATGGGAATCGCAATGATGTGATCGGCTATAGAGATGGCGTCGTCAGAGCAGCCATATTCTTCGTTACCGACAACCAGTGTAAAGGAGTCTGGAAATACAAAATCATGCAAACTGGTTGCTTGGGGAGAGGTTTCAAGGCAGATAATAGGTCGAGGAAGCGTTTCGAGATTAATAGCACGATGGTTTTGTACCCACTTCTGACTGCCCATGGCAGCATCGCAAACTTGTTTGTGATCGGCAAAGGCCATATCTTCGGAATAGTATAGGGCACCCAGCCTTAGGGCCTCGGTGGTGCGGATAATACTTCCAATATTGTGTGCTGAGCGAATGCGATCAAGGTAAACGGATATCGGGAGAGCGGGCTCGGCTTCGTTGCGATCAAAGTGAGTAATGGAGGGGAGCAGGCGATGCTCCTTAAGCCCAAGTCCGGTCTGCTTCAAGTGCCAATGAAAGCGGTCTGCCACGGCTTTGGCATTTTTAATGGGAGGTAGGCGCAGGAGCATCCAGTTCAGCAAATCGAAATAGCGGTCAACGTCTTGATTGGCTTCATAAGCCGCACGGAGCACCTCACAGCATTTTTTGTGCTGTTGAGGTATGGGAAGCGACATGAATTTTTTCTTGGAAAAACGCCACATCATATCTTTAATTCACTTTGCCTTTGCTGACAAAATACTCTTCTAAAGTACCGTCATAAACATGAATTCCGTCGTCTTCAAACGCTATAATTTTCTTAGCAACAGTGCTCAAAAGGTCACGGTCGTGGGAGGCGAAGATGACAGTACCCTTATATTCGTCTAAACCCCACCCAAGGGCAGAAACTGCTTCTAGGTCGAGGTGGCCATTGGGTTCATCAAGGACCAGGAAGTTGTGTTCGGTAAGCATCATGCTTCCCAAAATCAAGCGTGCGGTTTCGCCACCAGACAAAGTCCTTACTTTCTTGAAGGCATCGTCGCCGGAAAATAGCATTTTGCCGAGGACGCTACGAATCTCTTGATCGTAAACACCTTTTTTCTGTGCTTTAAGCCAAGAAAAGAGGTCGATGTCACCACATTCAGCTTTGTTAACCATTTCGTTGTGGTTTTGTGGAAAGTAACTTAAGAATACCTGGTGACCTAGTTCGACTTTTCCAGAAGACGGTGCAAGTGCTGATGCGAGCATCTTTAGGAGCGTTGTTTTACCGCGTCCGTTGTTACCGATTACCGCGATTTTGTCTCCACGATGGATTTCTAGTGAGAAATCTTTGATGACTTGCAGATCGTCATAGTTGCGATGGATTCCTTCTGCCTTAATAATCACTTTACCGGGCTGCTTTTCGCAGGGGATAAAACGAATATAGGGACGTTGGATGTTCGAGGCCTTAAGGTCTTGCGGCTGGAGACGGCCAATTTCACGCATGCGCGACTGCACTTGGCTAGCGCGCGTACCTGCTCCAAAGCGAGCCACGAACTCTTTGAGTTTTGCGATCTTTTTCTCTTTGGATTTCGCTTCGTCCTCTGCGCGGCCACGCACTTGCGTTTTAGCCATGACCATATCGTCGTAGTTTCCGGGATAAATGATAATTGTTTCGTAGTCGATATCGGCAATATGCGTTGTAACGGCATTGAGGAAGTGTCTATCGTGGCTGACCACAATAAGAACGCCCTTGTAGCTGTGCAGAAAGCTTTCCAGCCAACCGATGGAGTCCAAATCTAGGTGGTTGGTTGGTTCGTCGAGCAGCAATGCTTGTGGGTCGCCAAAGAGGGATTGGCAAAGCAAGACGCGGAACTGCATATCTGTTGGAATTTCTTTCATTTTCTTTTCGAAATCTTCGGGCGCCAGGTGAATGCCTTCCAGAAGTATTTCTGCATTGGCTTCGGCGGCGTAGCCGTCTTCCTCCGCAATGATTCCTTCGAGTTCGCCCAGGCGCATACCAACTTCGTCGGTCATTTCCACATCGTATAGCGTTTCGCGCTCTTGCATAGCGTCCCATAAGCGCTGGTTGCCCATGATTACCACGTCGAGCACGCGGAAGTCGCTGAAAGCCTCAATATTTTGTTTTAGGATCCCTACACGATCGGGGTGTGTTACCGTACCGGAGGTGGGCTCTTCTAGGCCCATGATGATGCGCAGGAGGGTCGATTTTCCTGCTCCATTGGGCCCAGTGAGGCCATATCGCGCGCCAGCGTTGAAGGTGACAGTGACGCCTTCAAATAGAGTGCGACTGCCGAAGCTTTTTGATACTTCTGAAAGTGTGAGCATGGTTGTCTACGGTTAGAGTTTTCAGCAAGATTGTTAGGGGAAGTATAGCCTTTTTCCCTCTAAGATTCAACGATCGCATTGGATTTTATGGCATTTTTATGGCAAACTCGCGCCGTGAATAGAGACATTTCAAGCCATTCAAAACCTTTGATGCTTGTGGGGACTAGTTCCCACGCAGGAAAAACTACGTTAGTGGCGGGATTGTGCCGTCTGTTTGCGGATCGCGGATTGAAGGTAGCCCCGTTTAAATCTCAAAACATGTCTTTAAATAGTTTTGCTACGTTGAACGGAGAGGAAATCGCCCGATCAACGGCTGTTCAGGCTTTTGCTGCTAGGCAAGAGCCGACAGTTCATATGAATCCCATTCTACTGAAACCTAAAAATGACACCGAATCACAGGTTATCATCCATGGCAAGGTGGTCCGGGATGCCATGGCAAAGGATTATTTCTTTTCGCAAGAATGGTATCAACTCAAACTGCGTGCCGTTCAAAATTCGATAGATAGTCTTAAGAGTTCGTACGATTTGATCATTGCTGAGGGAGCCGGAAGTTGTGCGGAGCCCAATTTTCGTGAAAACGATCTTGTCAATATGGGGCTAGCACATTTGATGGATGCTGATGTCTACCTGGTTGTAGATATTGATAAAGGTGGGGTTTTTGCGGATATTTTGGGCTCCCTACAAATTTTAGATCTGGTGGCGCCACAGGATCGCGAGAGAATCAAGGGCATCATCATCAATAAATTTCGAGGGGACAGGCAAATCCTGCAACCGGCCATCGATTTTGTTGAGAAGCATTGTAGAATTCCGATTGTGGCAGTCATTCCATTTATTCCTGATTTACATTTGGAAGAAGAGGATCGTGTTAAAGCCTATACTTGTCTGAATCCAGAAATCGATATTGCGGTGGTTTATTTGCCCCATATCTCCAATGCGTCAGACTTTAATCCTTTGAGCCTTGAAAAGAATGTTCAACTCCGTTTTGTGTGGTCGCCCAATATGTTGGGATGTCCGGATTTAATTATTTTGCCGGGAACCAAGAATACGCCATGGGATTTGGACTATTTAATAAGAACTGGTTGGCAGAAGCTGCTTTGTGGTGGCACTCCCATAATGGGCATTTGCGGCGGATTTGAGATGATGGGAAAGACTTTGTATGACCCATATGAGATAGAATCTTCAGTCAAAGAAATCGCTGGGTTTGGGCTGTTTGATTTTAAGGTTCATTTTCAAAAGACGAAGAAGGTAGCACAGGTGTGCTACCGTGCGGGTGGTGCAAGTCCTTTTACAGATGTGGGAGAGATTCGTGGGTATGAAATCCATTGTGGTCAAGTGGAATATGGAAAACACGATCGACCGCTTTTTATTTCGGACAGTGGTGTGGATGGGGCTATTTGTGAGGGACCGTTAGTGTTTGGAACGTTCATCCACGATATATTTAAGAATTCACAATTTACCCGGACGCTCGTCAATCATCTTAGGGTAAATAAGGGTTTCAAGCCACTTGATGAGCCTTTCATCGATGTAGAGGCGGATTTTCAAACACAGTCGGACAAGCTTGCAAAAGTTATCGAAACCGCTTTAGAGCAATAGTGTGTAGATTTATTTTTTAACGCAAACCCTCATGAACTTCGTTCACAATTTTCATTGATAATTGTGAACGAAGTTCATGAGGGTTTGCGTTAAAAAAAAATTACACATTATTTGGCAATATGTGCTTTTGAATTTTTAACTAATGGAAGGCACGCGTGGGCATGAAGATTCGTGGTAGTTTTTCCACATTGCATATAGGCTGTAAAGCACGAGTCCGTAGACAAGATCGCCTAGGATTCGGTTTAGCTGTAGTGGGATAGCCAATGTATAGCATGTTCCCAAGCCGGCAAGTGTCATGGGGTACATGTGGCTTGTCCACCACACACCAAAGTTTGTGATGAAAAAAAACAGAAACGATGCCATGCATGAATGAAGCGGAAGTTTCTTTACAGACATGCGATCTTTTTGATAGTGGCCTATCATTACGATTAGAGCAAAACTCAGATATACAAATGGCATGGTGGAGTGAAATCCTAAAGCAAGGTCGCTTAACAACAGTGGGGTGTATACCGCAGCTAATGCTAACCAGCAGTTTCCTAAGTATAGCGTACCCAACAACGCGATGGAATCCATTGGCGTAAAGTTAGGTGGGTGAGGCAATAGCCGGCCTTCGATTCCTAAAATAACAAGGCCAAAAAATGCTAAGATCCGTGATATGTGCATAACAAAACCTTGTCTGTATTAAGCTCTAGGGTGTGCTTCGTCGTATACTTCTTTCTTTAACTTGGGCGAGACTCTTGTATAAATTGTCGTCGCAGCTATGGAGCGGTGGCCGAGGATTAACTGAATTGTTTTGAGGTCCATTCCCTTCTCCAGCCAGTGCGTAGCTATACTGTGGCGAATGGTGTGTGGTGTCACTCGACCTTCCAAACCGCTGCCCTTTAAATATTTTTCAAAGTTGCGGTCGACCGATCGGGGAGTGAGACGTGTTCCCAGTTTATTGAGGAATATCGCTTCAGAGTCTTGCTGAGCCTGATGTCCTTCAAATTCTTGGTGCCGCTCAGGATGATCAATATAGGCTTTAACCCATGTGGCAGCATTTTTTGTAATGGGGACGACACGCTCTTTCTTGCCTTTTCCTCTGATACGTACTGTGAGAGCTTCGTGATCAAAATCGCTTCGGTCCATCCCAACTAGTTCGCTAACTCGTAAGCCGGAGCTGTAGAACAACTCCATGATCGCGCGATCGCGAAACCCGAGATAATTCGTGGTGTCGGGTTGTTCAAAAAGCTTCTGCACCTGAGCGAACGATAATGACACGGGAATGCGACGATCTACTTTTGGGCTCTCAAGGTCTTCAGCCGGATTGTGAGCCATTAGGTTTTGACCTAAGGCGAACTTAAAAAATGTGCGTAGGGATGATAGTCGTCTTACGATCGTACTTTTATTCTGATGTTTGGAGGTCAAGTCTGCCAAAAAGCGGCGAACGAGCTTTTTGTCGATGACATCGAGCCCAATCATTTGATCTTTCCCATGAAAGCGTGTGTTATAGTCTTGCTCGAAGCGGATTTTATCTGGCAAGTCTTCGACCTTGGCATCTGGAAACAGCTCTTTTTCAACGAATTGCTTTAATGTGTTGAGGTCGATAGTATAATTACGGATAGTATGTTCTGAGGCGTTTTTGACGACTCTGAGATGGGTAATAAATTTATAGCAAGCTTCGATAAACACGGGCAGATCCTCTTATTAGGTCGTTGAGCAAGAGCATTACATATCAGATATTCATTTTGTTATCTAGACGTTTAAGCTGCATTACGGGGAAATGTAAAAACTTTAAAGTCATCGGCTACTTCCACATTCGGGAATACTTGGCGAGCCTCCTCTTGAAAAGGGCTTAAATCAAGATAGCGCGCTGAAAAGTGGGTAAGAATCAATTTTTCCACATTAGCCTCTTTAGCCATAATAGCAGCTTCACGAGCTGTTAGATGAAAGTGTCGGTGTGCGAGGTCCCGGTGTGCTTCGAGATAAGTGCTTTCACAGAGTAATATTTTAGCGCCTTTAGCCAGGTTTATGGCATTGGTGCAGGGACGCGTATCGATGATGATGGCAATGGAATCGCCGTCTTTAAGAATACTAACTTCATCAATAAGGATGCGCTTACCATCCACTATTATTTCTCCGGCTTCCTGTAGTGTGCGCACTAATGGACCGCGCACGCCCAGTTCCTGAAGTTTCTCTTTGTTGAATTTACGGCGGGGTGATTCAGTAATGCGCCACCCAATATTTTCAACCCCATGTTCAAGGAAGTCCGCCTCAATGCGGAACTTACCGTCATCTTCCACAACTCCAGCTTGAGATACAGGATGTTCAACGACAGTAATATTATCGTGATACATTGTCCCGTAGCGAAGGCGATCGAAGTATTTTTTGCCGCTTGCCGGATAGTAGCAGTGTATGGTGTGCTTGACTTTGTCGAGATTCAGGCGCATCAGCATAGAGCCAAGGCCGAGGCAGTGGTCACCGTGGAAGTGCGACACAAAAATACGGTTCACAGTAGTAGGAGCCACGTTCGCGAAAATGAATTGTCTTTGCGTGCCTTCGCCCGGATCGAAAAGCAGCCCCTCTTCGTTCCAACGAAATAAGTAGGCACCATGATTTCTAAGGCGCGTAGGTTGTTGGCTAGAGCAGCCTAAAATAATGAGATCGCGTACTGTCATGACTTACCTAAATCGCTCTCGTGAGTTTCCAGATATTGTTTAACTTTCATGAGAGCTTTGTAACGCATTGAAATGGTACTTAGCTGTTCAAAGGTCATTTCACCAAAGGTTACAGAGAAGCCATCTGGTTGAAAGATAGTATTCCAGCTATGGCTATCATGTTTGAGGTTTCCTCGTGGGGCTACAATGCGTCCTGGCATGACCCCTTCAAAAAGGACAGGTTCTGCGCCAGGTTTTGCAAATGCTACCATGCAAACGACTGTGGCAGAATGATTATCGTATTTATGAACGAGTTCGGATAGCCCTGTCTCGCCAAGGGCGATTAGAAAATCTTTGACATAGGGCCCTGGTAATCCATTGAGCGCTTCGC
Source organism: uncultured bacterium (assembly GCA_964436955.1). Taxonomy (GTDB): domain Bacteria; phylum Chlamydiota; class Chlamydiia; order Chlamydiales; family JAJFMA01; genus CAMFKD01. The sequence continues at coordinate 7,795 of CAYTFC010000021.1, forward strand.
ATTGAACCGAGACATCTTCTAGGAGGAGGGGACGCTGCAAAAGGGCAAGAGCACCTTGCGCTTTGGCGGTCACTATATGTTTGGGATCTCCCTGAATTTCGGGCAAATCCAGACGCACCTGTTCTAGCTCCCAAGGCGCTAGTATTAGCTGGGCTTCGCGAAACTTACCTGGATTACCTGTTACGTATTCAATCTTCATGAAAAAAGTCCAGTTGAGGTTTCGAGATTATACGTGAACTGATAATGAAAAGCTACGGCAATTAGCGAAGTATATACGCGTGGTATAAGTCAAACACACAAGACGGAAAGTGCTTCCTGTCACTTTTGCCCTGTCGAATGGATATTATCAATCTGGGGCATGTTGCAGCTTGGCAATAAATAAAATAGACGACTATATTCAAAAATGTTTTTGGAGAATCCATTATTTTGAGTGAATTTTGTGAGGTGATTTCATGAAGACCGCATATGTGATGATGTTTTTTTCTTTGCGTTAACTATTGGTTCTTGTGTAGCGAGCGAAACTGGTGGCATTTCTTTAAAAAGTATTCTTCAGGTGTCTAACAAGTCTATTGATCAGGGAAAAATTTATGTAGAACCGCAGGACATTTTTATTCGAGAACACGGAATTGTTCTCTGTTTGGGAGATTGTTTTCTTTCCGTTCCGGGCTTGGCCTTTGATGAAAATGGAGTATTTGGTTGGCTATGGGATGATTACGATGAGGATGAAGATTTATGGGAATGTGAAAGGTGTGGCACCCTTAACTCATATAATTACTCAAGATGTAATGGTTGTGGATGCGATCGACGTTGGTAGTAGGACAAAGGTTCGTTATAGCAATTGGTATCTGCCTGTTCGCATTATTATGCGCAGGCCTTCCTGGCTCGGTTTCAAAGCAAGATTTCTCTGTTGAAAACCAAAAAAAACTTGATCTTTTACTCAATTATTTTATAAGTAAAACTACCTTCCCGTATACATTATTCTGTGACAAGCCTGTTTCTTGGGAGGTTATTTCCCTGAATTCATATCGAAGATGTGGGGGAACAAAAAAAGTCCTTCCCTATTTGAATAAAGAAGCAAGCGTGTTGTGGGAATGCTGGGAGGTAATGGAATCCCTACGGCAATTTTATTCTAACGAAAAATTTGTGATAATCAAGGAAGATAACTCTGAGTTAACAGAGAGGATTGATATTTTTTTAATCAATAAAAATCAGTTCGTTAAAGTAGTTAATGATAATATAGAATTGTTTAAATTTATCTTGAAGCGTCAAATTTCCGGAGAAGCTCTATTAATCGAAGTCGAAAGGACTTCATCTTTGCGTCCATTAATTAATAATAATCATTTGTTGTTCGGTGTTTTGTTAGGATATGGGGTGAATAATTCAATGTTATATCAACAAAGACATGAATTGCGCATTTTGTATAATCAATTAGATAACACGCTGAACAAGGATTCCCAAACCCTATATGAGTTAAGGGAGCAAATTGAGCAGCTAAATGGAAAGCTGACATTTTCTGAAGGTAATGAAAATTGTTTAGTTAAGCCAGTCTATTTTGTTGCTGATAAGAAACATCCAGAAACGCAGTGCCTGACAGAAAAATATACATTGCAACAGAAAGAACTGTCTAAGCTCCTCTCGCAAGAGGATAGATGTGAAATCTTTATTCGAGAACTTTTCGGTAAATAGAAGCTGCCAATTTTTCGATTATTTTTTTCAATTTGGTTATTTAGAACACATGCTTTCCAAAGTTGGCCACTGTTCGTCACGGGTATTTGGGACAGCCGTAATCGTCCAGGTGACTTTGGAAAGTGCTTGTTTAGCTTCTTCAATGGGAAATGCCCACCAAGGGAGGTGTCCAGAAGCCGCATTTTCTTTGATGCCTGGACGATCCATCCACTTTCCCGAAATCAGGGGATACACCAAATCATTATAGGGAGCGTAATCCACAAAGAGACTGCGATGCACCACTACTCCTTCTGGTGTCGTCACTTCGACCCAGGCGTTGACTGGCATATCGAATGTTGCCGCACCATCTTTAAGTGAATATTCAGCGACCTGTTTGCCAAGCACAAGTACCTTTACATTGGCTTTAGGGATGGGATTGCCGTAGGCGTCCACGACATGCAGGTTCACATGGCTAATCAATCCAGGAGGGGTTTGGGTGTCTGGAGGCCAAAAATAGAATGGACTTGTTATCGCGACGTCGTGTGAGCCATGTTTAGGCAGCGTCACGGTTTTATCCGTTTCCGCTTTTTCGAAAACTGCCATGACATCTAGTTGTGCAGGATCATCCCAAGTATGACTTCCATACACCTTCACAACATACCAGCTTTTTTCGTCAGGTTTAAGTTCGAGTGTGTGGCTAACTTGACGCGGTTTTTCCGCGCGATCATCCCAAATGTGTTCTATCTTGCCATTGCGAAACACTACGACATACGAAATGTAATCGGGAAATTCACCAGAAGCATAAGCCTCGATTTCTAGTAGATGTGTGGCACCATCTAATGGAACGACGTCGCCGCCCTGATATTTTTTGTCTATTGTAGCCAATACGATTGGTCCTGATGTGACAAATGTATGCCCTGCCCGTCCGGCTTGGACTAATCCGGGTACGCTAAATGGTCCTCCAATATGGTAATAAGTGCGCATGACTCCATAGTAGTTGGGATCGTGTTTGTCATAGCCGCCATCTAGTTCTGCATAGGGAGTAATGCGGTATCCCATGTTCAAGAGATGAAACCACAGATTTTGATAGGAGTAGTGATCGTGGTCATATCCCATGACCACCAGACCGTCCCAGGTTTGTCCTGAGAGAAGGTCTGGAATAATATCCACGGCCACATTAGTGATGTATTGATGACCTACGCCTCCTTGCCACCACCATGAGGTGGGATGGGCATGGATTGCTAACGCACCTTTTTTTTCGCGCAAGCGAGGAACGATTTCACTGCTGGGCATTTGAATCAAGGGATACTGCTCTTCTGTAAATTCAGTGTTGGTGGATCGAAAGTAATTGCTATACCCCTTATCCATGCTGAAGTCATAGAGGTGGCAGATGTTATCCAACCCTAGCCACCAGGTATGTCCAAAGCGTTGCTTGGGAATTTCAGCACCGAACAGCAGCGAAAACTTCTTGTCGGAGCCAAGCTTTTTAGCAATGGACCAGTTGTCTTCACTGAAGCCCCCCCAACCCTGAACGGCGTACAAAAAGTCCAATCCCTGAGCTCGTGCAATTTGGTGCACCCCTTTGATCATGGGTTTATCTTGCTCGGTTCTTCCTACAATATGTGCGTGAGCTTCGCCGTTGTACCATCCGAGTTCATTGAGCTTTACCCAGGGCTTGAGTTCAATCGTTAGTTGAACAGCTTTGGATGCCTCTACGGTTGTCTTGCCAGCTGAAAAGTTGTAGTCAAAACCGTGTGTGACGTCATACGTATAGTCACCCGGAGGTACGTCTACAGAAAAAGAGCCGTTCACAAGTGTAAAGAAGCCAGGAAGCTGGTTGTAGTAACTGTAAAGAGCCTCTCCCTGGCTGTTCCGAAGAACAATGCGCGCGGGAAGAGGCTCTTTTGTTTCGGCGTCGATTACCTTGCCCTCCAGCCTAGTTATAGGCTGGGAGGCTTTTTTCGGCGGCGGATCCGCCTCGGTTATTAATTTGCCAGTGCATAAATTGTCGAAATCATGCCACTGTTCATCGCGTTCATTTGGTGTTAGGAAAATTGTCCAATCGACATTTTCCAGCGCTTGTTTTGATTCATCGAATGAAAAAGCCTCCCAAGGCACTCGTCCGGGAATAAGATGATCGCTGAATTCTTTGTCAGACGTCCAGTCTCCCGAGATCAGACGGTAGAGTATTTTGCTATATGGACGGTAGTCAACGAATAGTCCACGACGGATTGTGATGTCGTTTTTGGAAATTTCCAACCATGCGTTGACTGGCATATCAAAGGATACTTCCCCTTCGGACGCTGTGTATCTGGCGATTTCTTTACCAAGTAGCAAGACACGCACTAATGCTCCTCTAGAGGGCTCCCCGGTTTCGTAGTCTCGCACACTCAATTTTATGTGGCTGGTAAGCGGTAGTGGTTCATGTGCGCCTTTTGGCCAGAAGTAGAATGGACTGGTGATGGCGACTTGATGGTGGTGAAGCCTCCCTTTCTTAGTTGAAACTTCTTCTATAGGTTCGAGCTGTGTGGGATCGCTAGAATCCCCGCTGCCATGTACTTTAACGACGTACCAGCTTTTTTCTGTCTCATGAATATCGATGGTATGCGTGACATGGCGTGGTTTATCGCTACTATGATCCCATATTTTATATACTTTGCCATTGCGCCAAATCACTACTGCTGTGATGTGATCTTGAGTAGCGCCAGAAGCATATGCTTCGATATCCATGCGGTGAGATTTGCCATCCAAAGTAACGATATCGCCTACTTGTAGTTTGTGATCGACTGTGGCGAAAATCAATGGGCCTGATGTGACGAATGTATGCCCTCTGCGTGCCGCCTCGGTCAACGTTGGTACGCTTAACAGGTCATTTAGATAGTAGTATGTGCGGCAGTTTTCGCATCCGCGCATACCTTTGGAAAACTCTGACTCATTCTCACAGAATGGTGTCATGCGGTATCCAAGATTTAGTACACTGAACCACAATTTTTGATTGAGATAGAAGTTTGTATCATGGCTCATTACCGCCATGCCGTCCCACAATCGTCCAGAAAGCAGATCAAATACGAGATCGGAGGAAATTCCTGAGATAAATTGTTCTCCGGGAGAAGTTTGCCAGGTCCAGGCGGTGGGATGTGCATGGACAGCCACCGATTTCGTCAGCAATTTGAAACGCGGAACAAACTCCACACTTGGTATTTCTGTGAAAGGATAGCGCTCAGGAGTAAGCCTGGGGCTAACCGAATGGACAAACTTGTTATAACTGCTATCTTGCGTTTGGTTAATGTAGTGGCAAGTATTATTGATTCCTATCCACCACGTATGCCCAAAACGCTGCCTAGGCATTTCCGCCCCAAACAGCAGTTGGAAGTTACTATCCGATCCCAAACGCGCGGCATCAGCCCAATGATCTTCGCCATAACCCGCCCAGTTTTGTGCTGCTAGTGACAAATCAAATCCTTGGGCGCGGCCAAGTTTGTGAATGAAGCGGATTAAATCGGCATCGAATTCTCGATTGCTTTTTAATTCTGTACGCACTTCTCCATTGAACCAGCCTTTTTCACGCGTTTTTACCCAGGGTTTTAAAGCAATAAGCAGATCATAGGCCTTATCGGGAGTAATCACGAGTTCAAGGTGTGCACGGTCGTAGTCAAAGCCATGCGTGATATCGATGGTGTACTTGCCGGGAACTAGATCCACGGAAAACGTTCCGTCAAGGTCCGTAACAAACCCATTCCACTTCTCATAGCGATTGGCTACAATGGCGCCGGCTTCATTGCGAATAACGACGCAGGCAGGTAGGCCTACGCGTGTTTCTGCATCGACACAACGCCCCTTTATCGCTATTTTGGCGGGAACACTTAATGGTAGAATGCCTACACCAAAGGAGCTGCCACCGCAAAGATGTTCAAATACTTCCCATTCCTGGTCGCGTTCAATGGGGACAGTTTGGATAGTCCATTTGGGATTTGTCAGAATGCGTCTGCAATCTTCGAACTGGAATACCCACCAAGGCACTTGGCCAGAGGAAATGTTACCTTTAAGTCCGCGTTCGTCTGTCCATTTACCTTTGATGATTTTGTAAAGGATGTCTGTGAAAGGTGGATAGTCTGCGAATAGTGTGCGGCGTACGACGATGCCGCCCGGAAGTGTGACTTCAACCCATGCATTGACGGGCATATCAAAGGAGAGGCGTCCTCCTTTAACGTGATAGCGGGCGATTTCTCGTCCCACTAGCAAAATTCTGACATCGCAATCCGGAATGCGCACGCCTTGGTCATCGACGAGTTCCAGATCCACATGGCTGATGAGTACTTTCGGAGCTTCTGTGCCAGGAGGCCAAAAGTAGAAGGGACTCGTAATGGCGAGATCATGGGAATGTTTTACGGGCAAGACAACCCGTTTGTCCGCTTCAGCGCGCTTGACAACTTCTAAAACATCAATTTGATTGAGGTCGCCCCACGTTCTACTGCCATAGACTTTGACGACATACCACGCTTTTTCTTTCTCTATGATGTCTAGAACCTCGTGAATATGCTGTAGACGTTCATTGCGATGATCCCAGAGCTTATAAATCTTGCCGTTACGGAACACAATGACTAGGGAAATGTAATCATCGAACTCCCCCGAACAATAAGCATCGATCTCTAGACGGTGTGTCTGGCCATTAACGGGAACGATGTCACCAACCTGATATTTCTTGTCGACGGTGGCAAACACTAATGGACCAGAGGTCACAAAGACATGTCCACGGCGAGCTGCATCTGTGATATTTTCGATAGTAGTTGCTCCGTCGATGTGATAGTAGGTACGCACCGAGCCCGCATAATGAGGATCTAGATTAGTAAATCCCCCATCGAGTTCTGAGAAGGGAACCATACGGTATCCCAGATTGAGTATGTTAAACCACAACGCTTGCAGATAGTAATCATCTGGTTGGTATCCCATGATCACCATGCCGTCCCAAATCTGTCCGGCAAGTAGGTCAAAAATAAGTTCTGCCGAGATGAACGACATAAAGGCTTTAGTATTGTATTTTCCGCCCCAGCCCCACCATGTAGGATGTGCGTGCACAGCCACAGCGTTCTTGGCTAGTTTAAAGCGCGAAACAATCTCAAAGGCCGGAATACGTACGTAGGGATAGACAGCGGGATCAAAATTTTCATCCTTGGAGCGATAGAAGTCGTGCATCCCCTGATCAGTACTAGCCTTAAGATATCTGCAGGTATTGTCTAAACCTAGCCACCAAGAATGACCAAAGCGACTCTTTGGGAATTCAGCTCCAAAAAATAGATGGAAGTTTTCATCTGAACCTAAGGATTGCGCGAGATCCCAGCGATCTTCGTCATAGCCCGCCCAGCCTTGGTTAGCGAAAATGAAATCGACCCCTTGCGCCCGAGAAATGCGATGCGTGAGTCGCAGGAGATTGGCATCCCAAGGCCGTTTTGAATCTAGGTGAGCCGAGGCATCGCCATTTACCCAACCGCGCGCACGCATGTTGACCCAGGGCTTAAGGGCTAACACAATTTCAGGGTTTTCTCCAGCTTTTATCACTACCGTTTGTATAGCGCGGATGTAGTCGAATCCCCTAGTTGCTTCGAAGGTGTATGTGCCGGGGTGAACTTGTGTTTCAAAGGTGCCATCTAAAGCGGTGAATATACCGGGGAAATACTCGAAGAAGGTAGCGATGATTTTATTGTTACTGTCCCGGATGATGACGCGGGCGGGAAGGGGCGCTTTGGTAGTAACGTCAATGACTTTGCCATGCACTGTAACTAGTGGCTCCGCTTCAGTTGGAGAAGCGTGTACGAAGGTACAAAGGCATAGAAATAGAGCCACGAGAATTTGCATTGCGTCCTCCCAGAGACTGCTGATATGCCATACGAATAATAATTATTTATCTATAGGCCAGCCGAGCTTATCGCGCAAGCGGAGAGGACCGGAAGGGACTCGGAAAGGGATGTAATGTTCTGTTACACGTTGTAGCGTCGCTTCGCCGAAGTGGCAGTCCTAGTATTTTTAATTTTGACGATCTTTGTTATGTCGCTTCGGCGAAGCGGCGCTACAACGTGTAATAGAATATAGGATGAATTGTTTATTTAGATGATTGATATCAACTATATTTATTATAAAAATAACTTGTTATAATAGAAAATAAACTAAAAAGAGGTGGTTATGGGCGTGCCTGCTAGTGGACAAAGTCAGTCGTCGTTCCAATCGAACCCCTTAAGTTCGCCAGACGACAAGGCGGCGGAGTTAAACAAAATCCACCCCCCCAATGTGACAGTAGCGAATAATAAGGCTGTTGAGGTGCTAAATAATCAGCAGTCTCAACCGGCTCAAAAACAGTCTACGCATACCTCGATGCCTGCAAAGTTTATGGGGACGTTGCTCAGACCGGTCGTTGCATTTAGAAAGTTATTTTCCAGTAGTAAGAGTGAACCTAAGGCCGAAGTGGTTGGTAATCAAGCACGAGTCAAAGTTCCTCGTAGACAAATGTCCGCTGAGGATAAGGCTGCGCGTAAGCAAATGCAGTCTATGGACAAAGAGGCTATGTTTGTCTCGATTATGCGAGGAGGGAATAAAGACCTGACTTCGGTGCTAATATGTACTCATCGTAATAACTCCGAAACAAGGAACCTTCTGGCAGACCTTGGCGATAAGGTCATGGAAATTCAGGATCCAGAGATACGAAAAACTGCTCTCAAAAATGTTCTTGAGTTTGGCTTGGATTATGCTGTGAGAGGGGACTCGATTCCGGTTTCCGCTAACGAACGGGTAAAAATTCGCGGAGATCTTGAGGTAATAGTAAAACTTGGAGCGAGTAGTGATTCACCGGAGCTTAATAACCTAGCAGCGTCCGTAAAGCAGAATCTTCCATTGCTGGCGCCCAAGGTTGAACCAAAAGCAATATTGGATCGGTTGGCTGGGGGTGTAACCAAACCAGAATTGATGAGAAGTGCCTACGAAGAGTTGCGTAAAGTAAAGCATATAGTTGGCGAAAAAGCTGATTTGAAGGCCGAACTTGAAAAAGCTAAGGGGAAGGAAGAGCCCAATCAAAATGAAATTGCTAAACTCACCAAAGCTATTGCTGACCTGGACCGGGAATATCCTACTGTTGAAGCGGACATGTCCGCACTTCAAGCAGGGATAGAGAAAATGGAAACCAGCAAAAAGGTTCCAAAGTTCTCATTCGCCGACACTTCAGCCACGCAGTTTTCTGATATGCTCTGCAAGGTCGCAGACGAGAGCTTTTCCCGCGTATCCAGCTCAGAACTGGACAACTTGGCCTGCTCAAAAAGTGTGAAGAGGCATCAAGAAGCACCTAATTTAAGTGATCACATTCAAGTTTTTAATAATATGACTAACCTAGCAATCAATGAGATCTTATTGGCCAGTAACCCGCGTAAGGCTGTTGAAAAAGTGATTGATGCAGCTCATGTGGCTATGCAAAATAACAATTTTTTTGTTGCGGGAGCTCTCCTAGCGGCGGTGAATGATACCAATGTTTACCGACTCCCATTTATGAAAGACGGGCTAAGTAATCGAACCAAAACAAAGAAAGCCGTGATGGAAGATGTTTTTTCAAAAGCGTCCTCATACTCCAAGGCATTGACTGAAAGGACAAACGCGGCACTAAGTAAAAATAAACCCGCTAACCCTTACATTGCGCCTTTTATGACGATGATGACCATGACTATGGAAGGCAATTCAGATGCTGTAGAGGTCAATGCTTCGCCAGCGGTAAATTTGAGAAAAAATCAGTTGATTGAAGATATTAAAGATCAAATATCCTTGCACTTAGAGAGTCAGGACTTTCATGCTAATAGCAAACCTTCTAACCTAGGACTCCTGGTTGCCTTGGAGACCATTGGAAGGATTGATAAGATTGCCGAAAAGTTTAAGGCTCGAAGTCTAGAATTAAAACCTCTAGGAAGAGGTTAATGACGTTTCCAAGCGAAGTAGTTCAGTTGTCCTAGAGCATAACCACAAATGGCACCGACAACGTGTGCCGTATTGGCAATGCCCGTTGCGAGCGGTTTGTTGTAATAGACTTCTGTTATAAAAGAGACAACTTGAACCCCTAGAACAGCTAATACAAAAAAAACCAAAAACCCGAGAGTGGAACTTTGCAGCAAATAGCCTTCCCAAGGTGCGCGCACTTGCCGCACATAGATATATCCTACCATGGCCATAGCGACCCCTGAAATGCCTACAAAGTTTGGGCCTCCCATCAGATATTGAGCGGTATTGGAAAACGCGGCGGTTAGCACAATAAATAATACATAGCGAAAGGCCCCAAGTCGCAGTTCCATTTGTTTACCAAGGACCAAGATCCACAAAAGGTTGAATAACAAGTGGAGAATGTTGCCATGCAGCAAAATGGGGCTGACAAACCGCCAAACCTCGCCCTGGCGAATCTTTTCGAACATAGGGACATCAAATCGTATCTTGTCAGTTTGCCCCTTGGCCCATAGAACGAGCTTGTCGTATAGGCCGGTCCACATGGGGGTGTTGTTAAACTGTTCAACCAACGGAGTCACTTCAGGAGGAGGCGAGACGGTAGGATCCACCTCAGCTGACTGCTCTTTTACAAGTATTGCCTCAATGCGGTCTACGATTTCATAAGCCTTGGGATAGTCGAACAGGAGGGCGCGACTGACGGCAGAGCCTGTAAGATAGGCTATGGGTCGTAACTGAGGTGGCAGGCTTGCTGGTAACATGTAGTAAGAGCTTTCCCAGGTAAAAACCACCGTGCACAAAATCAACAGGTAAAGCGTGATTAATCCGAGGGGTTTGGTTTGCAGTGCATTAGGCGGCCTGGTGAAATCGGGTGAGGCGGCTTGTTCCGTCTGCTCCGCTGCAATACCGGGAGGCATTATATTGATATTTTGTTTAAATTTTGGGGCATTGGGATCTGCCAAATACTGCTCATGAAGGTTTTCGGCGAGCTCTGTTTGATCTTCGTCGATAACCCAAATGCGGCAATAATGATTGCCATAGGTGTCACTACCCCAGTCGTTTACCGATAGTACTTGGCATTCATTTACGATACCAGAGGCACTCAAGAATTGTGAGAATTCTCGGCCTTGTCCTTCGTTTTCAAAGGTACAGAGGAGGCGCATAATGTCCCAATTTTTTCGATGATTTCAGAGGTCGATAGCCCGGGGCCTAGAACGCGGTTCACCAAATGCACGCGACCTCCACCTTGTTGCACAGTTTCTGCTTCGATGCAGGTGTCCCCGTATTCGGCACCGTTGACATGCACATCTGGCTTAATTTGGGACAATATCATTCGAGGGTCATCTTCGTCAAACCAAGTAACAAAATCGACGCAATCTAAGGCCGCGATCATCTGCAAACGATAGTTAAGTGGAATGATAGGGCGGTCAGAACTTTTGTAACTTCTGATGGAGGCGTCGGAATTGAGGGCGACAATCAGCACGTCTGCGACTTCCGCTGCTTCCATCAGAATTTGAAGATGACCAGCATGCAACAGATCAAACGACCCATTAAGAGTTGCTATTGTGCAGCCCATCTCGCGTAGCTCTGCTACGCGTTCAATGATGTTGTCAGGAACGATGGTTTTCACTGCAGTATTCTCTGCAACGATATCAGCGGTGGCCATGTCTTCCTCCTAGAAACGCAATATTGAACACTTCATCATAATGATCCACGAAGTGCACGGTGAGGCTGGTTTTGATGTAGTCAGGTAGTTCTTCCCAGTCAGGAATGTTCTCTACGGGGAATATTAAGGTCCTTAAGCCGGCACGACGTGCTGCTACAACCTTTTCCTTAACCCCTCCAATGCCCAGAATGCGTCCTGTGAGGGTAAGTTCACCTGTCATTCCAAGGTCTTCAAGGATCGGTGTGTTTGTGAGTAGTGACAGCAATGCTGAAACCATGGTGATGCCTGCTGAAGGGCCATCTTTTGGTGTTGCTCCTTCCGGAATATGTACGTGCACGGATGACTTTTCGAAGAACGTATAACCTGGCGCATATTTTGGAAGGCCGCTGTGAAGGTAACTCCAAGCGATTTCTGCGGATTCCTTCATGACATCGCCGGCTTGACCGGTAAGTTTCATACCAGTTTTTTCGGCCTCTACTTTAATAGCCTCCACATAAAGCGTTGCGCCACCCATGGCGGTCCAGGCTAGCCCCATAGCCACGCCCACAGGGGGTTGCGTGTAGAAGCGTTCACTGATGAATTTAGGCTTTCCTAAAAAGTCTTTGAGGTTTTTAACAGTGATGCTGTGGTTTTGAGGAACGGCTTTGCGTTTCTTGCGCTCCACGTCCATTTCTTGGACGACTTTCACGGCTACTTTGCGTAGAATCTTCTTGATTTGGTTTTCGAGGCTGCGCACACCTGCTTCTCGTGCATAACCATCGATCATCACCTTCAGTGCTTGTGGTGTGAACTGCACTTGTTTTGATAGTAATCCCATCTGCTTGCGGTTGCGAGGAACCAGGTAGCGTGTGGCAATCTGGATTTTATCCTCCATGATATATCCAGAGAGGCGCAGGATCTCCATACGGTCTCTGAGCGGATCAGGAATGGTATCCAAAACGTTAGCTGTCACAATGAATAGTACATCGGCCAGACTGCAACGAACGTCGAGATAGTGGTCAAGGAATTCTCTGTTTTGCTCTGGATCGAGGACTTCTAGCAGCGCTGAGGCAGGGTCGCCTTGGAAGCTGCTTCCCATCTTATCGACCTCGTCGAGCATGATGACAGGGTTCATCGTTTTGCATGCTTTCAGCGCTTGTATGGGCTTACCGGGCATGGCGCCAATATAGGTCCGTCGATGACCCTTGATTTCCGCCTCGTCACGCATACCTCCCACAGAAAATCGATAAAATTTGCGGTTTAATGCCCGAGCGATGCTTTTGCCAATGCTGGTTTTACCGACGCCTGGAGGCCCCACTAAAGCGATAATACTGCCACGCACGCCGCCGGTCAGTTTACCCACTCCTATAAACTCTAGAATGCGTTCTTTAATATCCTCTAGACCATAATGATCTTCCTGGAGAATTTTGTTGGCTTGTTTAAGGTCTAAGCATTCCTCGCTGTAAATGCCCCAAGGAAGTACTGTCAACCAATCTAAGTAACCGCGAGAAACCGCGTATTCTGCAGATTGAGGTTCTAGTGCACTGAGTTTGTCCATTTCGTCTTTAATGACGGACATCACATCTGGGGGGATCTTCCGCTCTTTGATCCGCGTCTCAAATTTTTCACGATCATTTGTTTTATCATCTTTTTCAAGGCCGAGCTCTTTTTTGATCGTCTTGAGTTGTTCGCGCAGAAAAAACTCTTTTTGACTCTTAGCAATTGTAGCTTCGATCTTCAGATTGATATTATTTTGCAGTTTGCTTAAGTCCAGTTCTTTTTTAAGCAACGCTAGCGCTTTATCAATACGCTTTGGAACGTCGAAGGTTTCTAAAACTTCCTGGAGCTCTTGTCTTTCAGCAGTCGTTAAAGCGACGGCGAAGTCTGCCAGCTTTCCTGGCTCAGTATAGTCGGAGTGCCCAAGGAAAATTTGGAGTTCTTCTTTGAAGAGAGGATTGAGTTTAAGGAGCTCTTTAATGGTCGAAATAATGCTAATAGCATAAGCTTTTAGCTCTTGCGTAAGCTTTGAACTATCCTCGTGGTAGCTTACTTTAGCTTTCAAGTGCTTGGAATTGGCGATCGGTTTCTCGATGATCATCCGTTTTTCCATATTCAGGATGACCTGCGCACCGCCCTGCTCCATCGGAATGATACGTAGGACGCGAGCAAGTACTCCAACTTCGCACAAATCAGTAAACGAGGCTGTATAAACGTCGGTATCTTCCCTAACAGTCAGTAGCAAACCGACGCATTTATGTTCGGATTTCGCCACTAGCTTTAAAACTTCGTAGTAGGGCCCCGGTTCTATAGCGATCGGCGCCGCCATTCCAGGGAAGAACGGGCGTCGCACTAGGGGGAAAATGTAGACATCGTTTGGGATATCGGTGGAAATGCGTGGATTGGTTCCTTCTTCCACAGAATGGAGCATTGCCTTTTCGATTTCCATCTCTAGGGATGTGTCATCTGAATGATTCAAGTCTAGCCTCGTGATGTTATCTAGTAAAACCCTGATATCCTAGCATCGTAGCCTAATAGTTTTCAAACTCGTTAATTTTCGATCCAGCAAATAACATCCGATCCCCGTATTGAGTTTCAATAACCCAATTCGGGGATTGGATGATACACTTGAGTAGAAATGTTAATGTTTGTAAAATAATTAGTATGAACACAAATAAATTAGTAATAATTTCGTTCATTTTTCTTTTATTATCAATAGGATTCTATGGGGCGCCTCTATCGGCTAACCCAGACGACCTAGTTCGCGTAGCGGTTCCAAATGCCAAAAAAGATCCGCAAATCCCTTCCCAATATCGTATCGCGCTTCCGGATGGTGGGCTGGTGTTGTTGATGATTCACGAGGAGTCCCTTACTGGAAACATGCATTTCGAAGCTCGCTTTGATGGAATTCCAAACCGTGAAGGAGCCATCGCCGCTGCCGCCCATCTATTAGATACTCTTGGGTTATGGAAATTGGAATCTGATCCGCGTGCCGTTTCATTGTTAAGTGAGAATTCGGTCACCATTGATTGGGTAGTGACAGACGAGCTAGGGGCTGAGGCTACCTTAAACTACTTAAACCAAATGGTAAATTACGCGATCAAAAAGGATCTTAAGCAGTTTGCTTATGAGGTAATACTAGAAAATGATGTTGGTAAAAAGCACCTAACCGATGCGCATGCATGGGCAAGGCAATATTTGCGACAGGGCCGCCCAATGCAAGCTGGTGCTGGAGACTTGGTAGGATATATCCTTCTTCAACAAGAGCCTATTTTCATCAAGTTAGGAGAGGTTTTAGGTGTGCCCGGCATGCTACCTGATTGGCAAGTAGCCGGTGCAGTGAAAAAGTTGCTTGTGGATAGTTCAGACCAAAAAAAAGAGAGTTTCATTCATTGGACTGAAGAGGTCATCAAGTATCCAGCCCTCTTCCGCTCGCCCATCATCCAAAATGTAATAGCATCGCTGTTAGGGCCATTAATCGATCAAGGGATGATGATTGAGGAAGCAAGTAATGTATATCGCCAGTGGCTCAGTCTACCTGTTGACCAAGAATTTGCTGGTAGCACTATCTTAAAGGCCATTGTGGGCAGATACCCTATTGAAGACAACTTATTCGGAGACCTTCTTATCGAAGGATTCAAATCTTCAAGCCCTCAAGTACGAGCACTGTTACTGCGTGACGTAGTGAAACCATTGGTAGATTTCAAGTATCCATCTACAGACAAGATGCTAAAGGTGGTAGAGAAATACAAAGATGATCCCTCACTTGTTGTGCGTCTGGCTGTCTTCGAGGCAATGGTACCGAAGGCGACTGCCAACAATCGCGCTGAAATGATGCAAATGATGCAGTCCTACTTTCAAAATCCTAGCGATCGTCAAATGCTGCTTGTTCGCGATCCTTTGTATTTCTATGGGTTCATGGCAACGCTGTTTGGTATGCTAAGTGATAGTGACAATGACGATCTTTTTGTGGAGGCATGGATGAATTTGGCCCCTCTTCTCGCAACTCAGGAAAGTTTTCCTTCAACAGCTTTGTATGAGATAAGCAAGGATATTGGAGAGGCCTTTTCCAAAAGTAACGAAGAAGGGCGAGCTAGCCTGGCTATGCTTCTACAGCATATTTCAGCTCGTCTTGAAGATGAAAATCCTCAAGCCGCTCAACTGTGGAATCAAATTGTCACTAACGCAATCGATATCGTTCGCAGTTAAGTTTGAAGGACTTAATGCTTGGCGACGTCTTCATTGGGGTGGCGCGGTCTGTCCCCCAGGCCGCGAAATCCAAAAGTTATTTACTAAAGGTTTGCCCAATGGACTTCAAATTTCGGTGCCTGAGGACAGGCACCGCCACCATAACTACAGCGTCGCTAGGCTTGTGTAGTGTGCTAGGCGTTAATTTACCATGGCTGTGCGACCAAAAATCACCCTGTTGTCTAACGAAGTGATGAGGCGTCGCCCCCAATAAAGAAATGGTGTGTCCAAAACCGCGATCACAATCTTGACCAACCACATGTCCAAAATCATGGAAGCAATCGGCATCGTTCCATAGAACGCTATGGTAATGAAAATTGCGGAATCAAGAAGCTGGCTGACAATAGTAGAGGCATTATTTCGTAACCAAAGATGGCGATTATTGGTCTTCTCTTTCCAGAAGTGATACGCCCATACATCGTGATGTTGGCTCACAAAATAAGCTACAATAGATGCCAATGCAATACGTGGTGTTTGGCCAAGAATTCCATTAAACATTTCAGCGCGTTCTAGAGCAAAGGGAGCTGCAGGCCAAAACACAGCGGCTTCTACGGCAATAGAAAAACAGATCATGGTTAAAAAGCCTATCCATACAGCCCTGGTAGCTACCTCTCTACCCCACAATTCAGATAAGATATCGGTCATAAGAAACGTAGCTGACGCGACGATAATGCCTGCAGGTACGAAAAAGGGTCCAAATATCACAATTTTGTTAGCAAGGACACTGGCTGAGAGAACCAGCATAGCCATGAAAGCCAAGGGGTATTCGACACCAAAACGACGGCCTAATACCGCTGCAAAAGTGGTCGCGAATAGGGTTCCTATCATCCATAGTAGGACAATTAAAATATCGTTCATTTGTCTACTCCAGGCGCAAAAAGTTTCTTCTATAATAAACACTCATTCCATTCATAGAAAGCAAATGGTACAATCGCCTGCAAAAAAGGATCTTTAATGCTTCCACATGGCCGCGACTTAACATTGGTTATCGATACATGTACTGAACGAGGGGTAGTTGCAATTTTTGTTGGCGCCCAAACTCTCTGCATAGAAAATCTTCCCATCGGACTGCATAATTCCTCTCTTCTGTTCCCTATTTTAGAAAGAAGTCTCGACCAGCTCAAAATCTCAGTCAGCGATTTTAAACTCATTATTGTTGCCGTTGGTCCAGGCTCTTACACAGGTATTCGTGTGGGTGTGGCGGCGGCTAAGGCGCTAAGCTTCGCAAGCCAAATTCCACTTGTCGCGGTTTCTACTCTCAGTGCATTTACACCCGATTGTGAAGGCGAATATACAGCAATCATTGATGCTAAAATAGGTGGTGCATATATTCAAAATGGAAAGAAAACGCGAGCTGGCATCACTTATACTTGTGAACCAAAGATAGTTCCTTTGGAGCTTCTAGCCCCTATGTTGCCTGGCAATGCCATTTTAATCACCCCCAGCGCTCATGCGTTAATGGAGAAAATGGGTAAAATTGCTCCGGAAAACCGTTGGCAATGGATGGAAAAAGGACCCGATGCCGCACAACTCATGCACATCGGGTCCCAAAGATATATTGAAGGTGTATTCAGTCTAGATGGTCGTGTCGATATTCTCTATCTGCGTAAAACGCAGGCGGAGATTGACAAAGAACATCAAAGTTGACGAGGATCAAACGGTAGTGTCACTGTATTTCCGTTTGAGTTCTGGTGCCTAATGATATTCTCCACGTGTTCTAAAATGGTGCAATCCCCAACTGTTTGACCCATCAAGTGATCAAATACGCATCGATTGATATTGTTCCATTTGTTCGTCATGCCGGACCATTCACAAATCCAATACAAGACGTCTTCGTATAACCATGAGCCACTTTTAGTCCCTTTAGGCTTTGAAAAGTCGCACATTCCAAACTCATCCGAGCGCGGCATTAGCATTACATTACAAGGACGGAAATCGTGTAGCAATTTCTCACCCCTTAAACCAGCATCCACATGTTTCACTATCCAACTTGTAACCCAATTCAATAAGCGTTGGCTTTCCCCATTAAGATCCGCGATGTTTGTTGTCTTTGTCAGTGGTTCAAGCAAATGTTTGATGGGGTCCATTCTCTGAACAATGGATAGGGCTCCATGACATTTGGAGGAAGGATCGTTAAACGTTTTAAAATTTGCATACCATTCAGGGACGGGCATGCCGATTTCTTTTAGGTGTTGGTATGCCTCAAGCTCGTTACGCTCTTCCTTCGCCATTCCATAAAAATCTCTTTTACAGGGGTGAACTGTGGCGTGGTTGATTATTTTTATTACTAGATCAGCGGTTTTGACTTTGATTGCATTGGAAACTTCATTATTGGATGTATGCAACTCGATAGTGGAATCTACGTCTGCAAATCCATACACTCTATGGAACTGTCCTGCCCCAAGCTCCACGATTTCATATTCAAATTTATTGTATTCCCACACTCTGTAAAGGCCAACGTCTCTTATATGGGGACTTCGCGCTGCCGACCAGAGCATTCCCGTATTTTCAGCTACTGGTCTAGTGACGAATGACGACAGATGTCTCTTCTTTATAGGTGAAGGCAGGGGCTCGATATTGGCCTTTTCCGAAGTTCCCTGTGGAGGAATGACTCGAAATACAGGAGTAGTGTTGAAAGAAGGCGCTAAAGGGAAGTTAGGGATCAACGCGAAGGGGGCAGGTAATGGCGTGTTCATGGATTTAACGCTATCATTAGAGGTTGCCAGATGCACTTCAGAATTTGAATTTTCTCTCTTTGTTCGCTTGTTCGGCGATGGCAACCACGTCTCAACGGGGCTCGGTTCGGCACCCTCGATGCAATTCCTAAATGTATTCACTCCTTGGGAGGGCTGTTTCCTAGCTCGACGGGAAACATCTGGTGTCTCGCTCGTTAAAGGTTGCACAGACTGCTGCGAAGATTCAGATCGCTTCGCAGGTTCAGACTGCTTCGCTGGAGTGGTATCGTTAACCTGCTCGAATAGGTTTAATCTCCTACGAACGGCTCTTGATGGAGTATTGGCCTTTGTAAGGTTTAATGCTGTTGTGCTTATAGTAAGGGGCTTTTGAGGGCTAGGTGCCAACAAAATAACTTGCCCCATTGATGGGGTGATACTGCCTTCCTTTTTGTCAGTTTCCGGTATGTTATTGGAATCCCCATCATATCGCAGTGGGGAGGTTCCTTGTAAATTTTGCATAAAAAATCCTAATCAATTTTTGTAGTTATTTAATGTTATCAATAGAATGTTAAGCTAGCATAACATTAATTGCAATTCAAGGGTAATGATAAATATCAAGCATTTCTTGTGTATAAAAAAACCGGAAGATGCCTTGCGGCTTCTTCCGGAAATGGAGAGGAGGGAGCTTGTTGTTGTTAAGTATCGATATTAATATAGATAATAAATAAAGTCAACAGTTTGTTAATTTTATCAGCAAGAATATAAATAATTTATGAAAATTATGGGAATGTTAGTGTGTATAGTTGCCTGTGAGGATGATTTTATTCAGAAGCGTCGCTAGTGATTTCTCAACTTTCAAGGGAAGAAATTCGAAGGTACCTCGTGGCACTTGCTCTATAAGAAGCAGTCTGCTATAGTCGTGCCTATCTACAGAAGTCTCTATCAGGAACGGGACCAATGTGCAGATCAAAGGATGGCAACAAAGCTTTCATTAGGATTTAATTGGATGACTCAGATAAGACTCCGAGCCGGTGATTCTATAGACAAGGCTCTTCGTATATTGAAGAAGCGCTTAGATAAAGAGGGTGTGATGAAGACTGTAAAAGCACATCGCTTTTACTTAAAACCTTCCATCAGAAAGCGTGCCAAATCGAAAGCTGCTCAGAAGTACCGACGCACGCGCTAGAACTATTCTAGTATCAGACATGTGAATGGGTTATCTCTTTAAGATAGCGTCTTTTGTAATGCCTTAATTTTTTTGGCAATTTTTGTTTAACGCCCTGCCATTCGGGGTAATATTACTTTTGTATGGAACGTCATGGCTGATTACTATGAAATCCTAGAAGTCACAAAAACATCCTCTGCAGAGGATATCAAAAAGGCTTATCGTAAGAAAGCCTTACAGTATCACCCTGACCGAAATCCTGGGGATTCGGATGCAGAAAAGCGTTTTAAAGAGATTTCAGAAGCTTACGAAGTTTTAAGCGACGACAACAAACGTAAAATCTATGACCGTCATGGAAAAGAAGGCGTTCAAGGGTTTGCCTCACGCGGGGCACCTGGAGGTCAGGGCTTTTCTTCTATGGAAGACGCTTTACGCACATTCATGGACGCGTTTGGTGGTGGCGGAGAATCTATTTTTGAATCGTTTTTTGGCGGCGGTGGCGGTGGCCCTGGCGGTGCACATATGCATACGGCTCGTCAAGGAGCTAGTAAGCGAGTTAATCTCACCATATCATTTGAAGAAGCCGCTAAAGGTGTTGAGAAAGAACTAGCGATCACAAATTACGTCTTTTGTAAAGAGTGTAGTGGCAAAGGCTCAAAATCGGCGGATGGCATTAAAACATGTTCCCGCTGTCATGGGAACGGTCAAGTATTTGAGCAACGTGGCTTCTTTAGTATGTCAATGCCTTGCCCACAATGTCATGGCGAAGGCAAGGTAATCAGCGATCCCTGTTCAGCATGTCATGGACAAGGACTTGTTAAAGAGAAGCAGACGATAAAAGTTCACATACCTGCTGGCGTAGACAGTGGTATGCGCCTGAAGATGACCGGACATGGTGATGCAGGTTATGGCGGCGGACCATCTGGAGACCTCTATATATTCATACAAGTCGAATCCCACGAAGTATTTGAACGTGAAGGTAACGACGTCACACTTAACTTACCGATTAGTTTCACAGAAGCTGCATTGGGCTGTAAGAAGACTGTACCATCACCCTTGGGACATAGCTGTCGTTTAGTGCTTCCGGAAGGAACGCAGAGCGGCAAAATTTTCCGTATTAAGGGTGAAGGCATGTCCAATGTGCATGGACGAGGCAAAGGCGATTTGCTAGTGAAGATTTTTGTGGAAACACCCACAAAGTTATCCCAGCGTCAGAAAGAGCTGTTGCAAGAGTTCGGTGCGTTAGAAGAACCAGCCAACTTACCTAAAGCCAAGGGCTTTATCGACAAGATAAAAGGCTTTTTTAGCGACTTCGCAGGTTAGATCCCTTCTGTGCAAAGCACTGTGTTATTTTTTTTGACCTTTTACACATAGCTGATGGCAGATTCAAAGCTAATTGCTGTAGCATTGCGATTCTGAGGGGCGACGCACACAGGAATTTGCATACCCAAGCGATCGAGAGTTTCAGAAATCACAGAATGCGCCAGTTCATGCGTATTACACTCGCTTGAAAGGTGCGCTAAGTGAATATGCTTCAAATCAGCATGACATACCTGTTCCAAGAGCCTAGCACAATCCTCATTGGAAAGGTGTCCAGATCGGCTTAAAACCCGTTGTTTATAGACCATTGGGCGTGGACTAGCATGCACCATGTGAACATCGTGATTAGACTCAATATAGAGATAGTCGCATCTCTGCAAATGGTTGATCACTAATGTAGTGGCGAAACCTAAATCCGCACAAAAACCCATCTTAAATCCGCATGCCTTGATCGTAAAGGCAACCGGATCCATGGTATCATGCGAAATGGAAAAGGGATGAATTTCTAGATCGCCAAATTCGAATGTTTCTCCAGTGGAGAATATCTTAAATTTGGGGCAATCGTGGAAATGCTCAACAATACCCTTTGCTGTTTCGGCATTAGCTAAGATAGGAATACCCATCTTTAAGCCCAGAGTATTTAGCCCTGCGATATGATCAGTATGATCGTGAGTAATCAAAATCCCGTCGATTTGGGAGAGTTCAACTCCTATCTCTGCTAAGCGAGAAATCAGCATGCGCCGACTGATCCCCGCATCGATTAAGATTTTGGTGTTGGGCGTACCGACATAAATGCAGTTACCTTTGGAACCTGAAGCTAGGGGACAGAAACCAATCATTGGGTCATTTCCTTTAGAAGAAACCCACGTTTTTAAACAGACACGGCATTAATTTCAAGCCAGGATTGCCTTCACAGAAATTAGCTGATAGTATGTGCGGCTATAGCAGGAGCCAGAATGGAAGAAAGAGAAGTCATTTTTGCAGTCACAGGAGCCACTCTATTCGTGGTAGGCGCTTTGGGATTACTGTTTTGGCGGTTTGCACAACAGAGAGGTGTGCTTCTAATAGAGAATATGCGCCTTTCTCAGCTTGTCATCCAGCAGGAAACGCAACTCGTTGAAGAGCGAAAGAATGCTCAGGAAAAGCTTGAATTGGTAAAAGCCTCGCATGAAAAATTCACCGAAACCTTTAAAGCCCTTTCAGCAGATGCGCTACAGCAAAACAATGAGTCCTTTTTGACACTTGCTAAAGCATCCCTAGAAAAGTACCAAGAGGGCGCTAAAGGTGATCTCACGCAACGTCAGCAAGCCATTGATAATCTGGTAAAGCCAATCAAGCAATCTCTAGAGCAAGTGGATCAAAAAATTGCTGAACTAGAAAAGGCCCGCGCTTCTGCGTATGGAGGGCTTTCAGAACAAGTGAAGGGATTAGCCAATGCTCAGACACAATTGCAAAGTGAAACAGCGAATTTGGTAAAAGCTTTGCGGCAGCCCACAGTACGCGGGCGTTGGGGAGAAATGCAATTGCGTCGGGTCGTCGAGATGGCAGGAATGGTGGAGCAATGCGATTTTGTCTGTCAAACCACCACCAATTCCGATTATGGACAGCGTCGCCCGGACCTGCTTGTCAAGCTACCTAACGATCACCAGATTGTTGTTGATGCCAAAACACCGCTTTCTGCCTACCTTGAAGCTCTTGAAGAAAAGGATGAGGCCATGGCCAAGTTCAAGCTGCAGGAGCACGCAAGGCAGATACGTACGCATATTTTGCAGTTAAGCCAGAAGAACTATTGGGCACAGTTTCAACCGACCCCCGACTTTGTTATTTTGTTTATCCCTGGCGAATCATTCCTCTCGGCCGCTGTAGAACAGGACCCAGCCTTGATAGAGTTCGGTATTGATCGGAAAGTGATTGTGGCTACGCCGGCAACGCTTATTGCCATGTTGCGTTCAGTGGCATTTGGATGGCGTCAGGAAGCCATCGCCAAAAATATGGTACAGATTAGCGAACTTGGTCAAACGCTTTACGATCGATTGCGTGTTTTTACGGGACATTTTGATGATGTTCGCAAGGGGCTATTCAGGGCAGTAGAAAGCTACAACAAGGCCGTAGGCTCCTTTGAAACGCGCGTTTTAGTGTCAGCCAGGAAATTTCACGATTTGGGAACGCTGACAGGTGCGGAAATTGAAGAGCTGCAGCAGATTGATGTGCAGCCTAGGGCTACCGCTGAAGATGCCGAACCCGCCGAAGTGCTTAGCCACTAAAACCTATCCAGCTGCGGCGGAAGAATAGCCCGAGCCCTACTAACCATTCCAATAACATCCTAGTCGTGCCTGTGACCTCGTCCTTAAATTTTATATATTCTTCGTCCTCCTCTGCGTCTCCCCGTCTCTCCGCCTGCAGGATAGAAAGGGTTGTCACAAAACCATCAATAGCCTAAGCTAGCAATGAATTTTTTATTATGGTTAGGCATTTATGGGTTTAGCGCGTCTCTATTCTGCAGCGTTCCTTGGCCTTGACGCACTTCCCGTCGATGTTGAAGTAGATGCATTTTTTCCCGTTGAAAAGCCTTCCAGCATTATTGTTGGACTTCCTGACAATGCCGTACGCGAATCCCGTGATCGTACGATCTCCGCATTACGCAACTCCAAGTATAATATTCCTAGCATGCGCATGACAGTTAACCTCGCTCCCGGCGATTTGAAGAAGGAAGGGTCCCTTTACGATCTTCCAATTGCGATAGGTTTATTGCGGTGCTTAGGAATGTTAAAGGGAGAGCCCATTGAGCAGAATTATCTTATTGTTGGAGAACTTGGGTTAGGCGGAGAGGTGCGCCAAGTTTACGGGGCTCTATCCATTGCCGTATTAGCACGCGAAATGGGCAAAAAGGGAGTTATTTTACCTTATGCAAATGCCAAAGAAGCGGCGGCTGTACCGGGCATTGACGTCATAGCCGTAAAAACACTCCAGGAAGCTGTCAACCTTATTGAAAATCCTCAAGAAATCCGACCTGTGTCGATCACCATTACTGAAGATCTATTTCACAGTGCTAATCCGTTGATCGATTTTGCTGATGTCAAAGGGCAGGCTCATGTGAAGCGGGCGGTTGAAGTCGCTGCAGCAGGCGGGCACAACGTCTTGTTATCAGGGCCTCCCGGCTCAGGTAAAACCATGATTGCCAAGGCTCTTATTGGAATTTTGCCGGAATTGACCCTTGAAGAAGCTTTAGAAATCACTAAAATTCATTCAATTGCCGGTTTGCTGCCTGAGAATCAAAATATCATTACCCAAAGACCATTTCGCTCTCCTCACCATACGGTTAGCTATGCAGGTCTTATTGGTGGAGGAGCTATCCCAAGGCCGGGCGAGGTAGCATTAGCCCATCATGGAATTCTCTTTCTTGATGAACTTCCTGAATTTTCTCGTACTGTCCTTGAAGTTCTTAGGCAACCCTTGGAGGATCGTCAAGTTACTATTAGCCGTGCAAACGGCAATTTTACCTTTCCTACGAGCTTTATTTGTGTGGCTGCAATGAACCCTTGTCCTTGCGGTCTATGGGGTCATCCGGATAAACCCTGCCGCTGTTCAGAGACTCAACGCAATCGCTATCGTAACAAGATTTCAGGCCCGCTACGCGATCGTATTGATATGCATATCGATGTGCCTGCTCAGCGCTATAAAGATCTTCATGGCAGAACTGAGCAGGGAGAAAGTTCTGCTACCATTCGTCAGCGAGTGAAACAGGCAAGGGGGTGTCAGTATCAACGATTTGGCAAGGTGAAAACCAATAGCCACATGACCTCAAGAGAACTTAAAAAATGGTGCGTGCTAGATCCCGATGGTCATCGCACACTTCAGCATGCAGTGGATGTATTGGGAATGTCAGCGAGGGCATGCGACCGTATTTTACGCGTCGCGCTTACATTAGCAGACTTAGATGGTGCGTCTGCAATGCAGACGCACCATCTAATGGAAGCCTTGAGCTTTCGCTCAATAGAAGATCATTCAGCCCAAGAGCCGTCTGAACTTCAAGTCTACAACTGATACCTACCATCAGAAGTAATCCGCTAGTTTATCATCCGAGTATTTAGATTGTATTAAGATCTAATTGATCGAAGCATCTAAAACAAAGTAAGCAGGAAACGCATAATTATTGTTAGCGCGTGGCGCGACTTGTAATGTCACCGCTTTACTTAACAATGATTCCAAATTCACCTTAGTACTATATAGAAACGCAATGGGCATATTATCCCCTTGACCCATCAGTATAAAATTACCAGGTTTTGTCTTAATTAGGCGTTTGTAAGGCTGCACGATTCCATGCAATTGCATGGCCACTTCCGCCTGTTGTTGATAAAACTGATCAATAGTCCCTTCAGGATTAGACTGAACCCAAGCACTATACGCCGCAGCTTCAGTGGCTACCCAACAAGTCATGCATTCGGGTAAGGATTCTTTTGAGGCTGCTGCTACCTCGGTTTTTTTTTCTGAAACCTCTGATTCTAAGGAGGCCACTCGGCTTGGTACAGGTGATAGGTGCTCTGTATCCCTGTTTTGTAAGCAGAGTTCCATGAGGTCCAAATGGGCCTGTTGAGCAGCCATTTGTTCTGCTAAGTCCTTGCAATGCGTATTCCAGTTATCGGATGCGTGTGCGGCTTGAGACTGTAAGTAATCGATTTTTTTGCGGTTATAAGCTTCCTGGTTATCCGCCAAGAGTTGACGTGCTCTAGCGCCTTGCTCTGGAACGTCTGCATAGTCTACTATGATGCACTCCAGAGGAAAGCAGGCTTTACCTAAATCAATATCGATAAAGTTCTTTGCTAACTCATCTTGACAGAGAGAGAAGGCGCGATCGACCTTTTCGCTCGCTTCCTGGCGACGCGTTTCTAAACGTGCCACCATGTCTACATCGCCCACATTTTCGATAAAGTCTGTCGCAACGTAGAATCGAACATGTTCAGGTAGTTTTACCTGCAGCCACTTGTTATTGAGGGGCGAAACATGCCCTTCAACGCGCTCGCCTTTGTTCATTTGTACTAAGACTGGAGCATCAAGATGCGGCTCAGAACGAACATTGACACGATTGCCTTCAATGACATCGTCAATGACATACGTGCGATAAACATAAGCTTTGATGTTGGCTGGAGGGCGAATGCCGTAAAATCCATCCTTTTCATTTAGCACAATCACCATATCATCTGGACGGAGTTCGTCTAGAATAGGGCTATCAATGCTAGGCTCAAGGCGAATTCGTACTTTATTACCCATTACCCGCCCAGTAAATGGTTCAAAACTGTTGGTCATATAGTGTGTTGAATCACCCGTTTCTTGGGCATTCAATGTGCCTGCGCATCCCGCCACGGCAAAACCAAGTAGCCAAAGACCATCAATGAGTCTCTTTCCCATCCCACACTCTCCTCATTACGCGAAACTTATTAGAGAGGGGGATTATAGGCTTTCGGCAGCTTTTTACTCAATGAACGTTTGTGGGCTATTTTCCGCTCCTCACTAATTACGAATGGGCAAGGGCACGAGGATGATTAGTGGGGCCCGTAAGTTATGAATGAAGAACGGCCACGATATGCTCACATCCTTGTTTACCGCAGGTACAACCCATGGGGTGACCTAGGTATACATGGTAATGTTCGCCAGGGTCTAGCTTATTGGTAACGCTATACATGCTTTCGCCGGTCTCTTTAACTTCCCACTGTTGGAAGCGTAAGTCTTCCTCCTGCACTACTGGTTCGGAGGAGGCAGTCTCCATATATACTGCTTCTTTGGGTTCTTCACCCACAATTGCCCGAGTGATTTGGCAGTGAAAGCAATTACAGTGTGGTTCAGCCCTTGGCATGGCTTGCAAGTCATCTAAAGACATCATTTTGGCTAGAGAAGCTACTTTTTCTAAAACATCTGGCGGCAAGTTTGGTGCTTCGGCCTGTTGCGGGTTATGCTGCATGAGCATTCCTAGATTCTCTAGGCTGCCCAAGTTAACTCTAATCGGAGCGGTTGCCCCACCGTTTGTAAATGCTTGCAGAAGCGCATTTAAAGGGTTTCCTTCACTTTGGTTAGAGGCGCAATTTGCCTGGCTCTTTTGAGCGTCTCTCTCCTGATGCTTCTCTTCGTGGTCCAAATAAACTTGGTGAGCTTTGAAGATGAGATCAATTTCTGTAGGAACAAGATTAGGAACGTAGACGGCTTCACCGTCAGCCATAGTAATGACCAATATCCCCTCAGACATGTGAATTGAGTGAATATTACGCCAACTGGTGGATATATAAGGAGGAATACTAATACTATGTGTTGTAACTTTCATAAGCTACTACCTTTAAGTAATAAGAATAATTAAGCCTTCCCAGGCACTCTCGCTTTTATCCTATATTACACTTATTATAGATTTAGTGTCAAGATTTACTTAGCACTTGCCATCTCTAAGTGCTGAATGGAGTTGGCGTTTGCTAAAAAATTCATTGTCGCTTTCAATCCCGCTCAGTATGATCCGGATTCACCTCTTGAACACTAAACATAGGAAGGTCAATGAGCACAGTAAAGAAAGCTTCACCTCTCCCTAAGGCCTTTGTTCTTGATACTAACGTGCTTCTACATGATCCAGAATGCATTACAAAGTTTCCTCGGCATGATGTCATCATTCCCGTGACCGTTCTTGAAGAGCTCGATAAGCTAAAACGGCTTCCTAGTGAGGTTGGGCGCAATTCTCGGCTTGTAATTCGTCAGTTAGACACGTTAAGGGAAAATGCTCCGGAAGACCTCCATGAAAATGGAATACAACTTGACAATGGCTCTGTCGTACGCCTTCAAATACAGATAAAAACGGACTATGATCCCAATTTCGCCTCTACAGTGCAGGACAATCGTATTATTTTGGCTGCATTATGGCTGCAGGATAAAAAAAAGAATCATGTTATTTTTGTATCGAAGGATTTTGGGGCGCGTCTAAAGGCTCAAGCAGTCGGTTTAGAAGTTCAGGACTACAAAAACCTGAAGTTTTCCTATGAAGAAATTTACCGTGGAATGCGTGACATTGAAGTAGCGAAGCATGACATCGATATTTTTTATAAAGATGGCGTTTTTAAGCCCGTTGAGGGCGAGTTTCATCCTAACGAATATTGTTCATTAATGGCTGCAGGGCATACGACTGCTTTGGCGAAATATAATAGTGAGAAAGGCGTTTTTGAACCACTCATCAAGCCAAAAAATATTTGGGGAATAGAAGCCAGGAACCCTGAGCAGCGTTGTGCCATTGATTTGCTATTACGAGACGATATCAAATTGGTCACACTAATTGGTCCTGCAGGTACGGGTAAAACTCTGTTAGCGTTGGCATGTGCTTTACGGAAGGTTTTTGATGAAGGAGTCTATTCTCGGATTTTGGTGAGTCGTCCTATTGTGCCTTTAGGCCGCGACATTGGGTATTTGCCAGGTACAAAGGAAGAGAAGCTCTTTCATTGGATGCAGCCTATTTACGATAATCTGGAGTTTCTATGTGAGTCTTCCGGTCACGAATCAAATGAAACTATGCGTTGGGTGTTGGATAGTAAGAAAATTGAGATGGAAGCTGTCACATATATCCGCGGACGCTCTATACCTAGACAGTTCTTTATTATCGATGAAGCGCAAAACCTCACACCGCATGAAGTCAAAACCATTATTTCTCGAGCAGGAGAAGGTACAAAAGTGGTTCTTACCGGTGATCCATCACAAATTGACAATCCCTATTTAGATAAAGATTCTAATGGTCTAACATATACCGTTGGACGTTTTAGTGAGTATCCAATCTTTGGCCATATGTGCCTGGAAAAAACAGAAAGATCAGCTTTGGCTGCTCTTGCAGCGGATATTATGTAATGCTTAAGCTTGTAAATTTTCAAGATCCCATTTTGACTCGAAAGAGTCGTCATTTGATGGCTGAGGAGATCCACACCTCACAGATGCAGCAGTTTTTTGATGAAATACTTGCATTTTCAAGGGGAGAGCAGGGCGATCAAAACAAGCATGTACTTGTTGGATTAGCCGCTCCACAAGTAGGTAGGGATGTGCGTGTGATTGTTGTAGACCTCATGGCTAATGGAAAGGGAGGTATTGGTGATGCACGCTTGTACATCAATCCAGAAATTATTGAGCATTCGGAAGACACAGAAGAGTGGTATGAAGGGTGTTATTCAACTGGTCACGTAAAAGGCATTGTACGCAGACCAAGTCGCGTCACCATCCGAGCCTTGGATCGCATGGGACATGAGTTGATGGAAAACCATTTGGGATATGTTGCTCGCATTTTTCAGCATGAGATAGATCATTTAGATGGTATTCGCTTTCCGGATCGAGTTCCGGATAGCGAACCATTGCACGTTGTAAAGACCGAAGAAATGCCAAGTTATCGCAATGGGGAGCAGTGGCGCGCGTGGAAGAACACAATTCCGCATGCCAATTGGCAAGCCCATCAGTAGAGAGACCCCTTTTATTGATACAAGAGCTATAATGGGAATTATTAAGGCGACAATTTTCTTTGAAAAGAGCTTCTGGGTAGGTGCATTTGAACGTACCGACAAAGCAGGATATGCGGTTGCAAGACACATTTTTGGTGCCGAGCCCTCTGATTCGGAAATTCACGACTTTGTTTTGAGCCACTATCATGAGCTTAAATTTGGAGAGCTTAAGCAAATCACTATTCAAATTCGACGCATGAATCCAAAGCGAGTGCAAAGAGAAGTGCGTCGCGAAATGGAACGAATCAAGGAAACAACCAAGCCCTCCACGTTAGCTCAAGACTACATGCGAGAAGAG
>CAYTFC010000022.1:0-36675 GCA_964436955.1 uncultured bacterium
CGCGTGTTACTAAGGAACGATTAAATGCGCCAGCGCTTGTCCAGCAAGCCGCTTGTGGATTAGGTAAGACAAAATTTCTAAGTATTCTTTGGGCATTATTAGACAGTGTCCCCGAGAAAAAGATGTGTTTGTTTATCATTCCTCCAAGCCTGCTCCCCACTACCCTGCAGGATGCACGAGAGACCCTATCTCAAGTTTCGTCAGATCGTACAGCTCATCAATTAGCATTTACGCGCAATGCTAATAAACGACAAATCGAAATGTTTTTAAACATGCTTGAAAGAGCTCTAGCTACAGGAGATATTTGTTACACCTCAGCCGACCAATTACAGATTTTACTTCTAAGCTACATGGAGAGAATAGGTAATCTATTAAATAAAATCCGTCAACGATCAGAGGAAATTAAAAAAAATAAGGGAAGATTGCCTGGTGACATACAAGGGGACGTAAAAGTCATTCAAATGTTAGAGAAAATTTTAGGATTTCTGCACGATAAGACGCGCTTTGTAATAGATGAATTTGAAGAGGTAACTGACCCATTACATGAGGTAAAGTTTAATATAGGTCTCGGACAGCCGCTTGACCCCATCCGTTGGGAAGTTCCAAAAGCCATTGTAAAAGCTTGGAACAACCGATCGGAAAATTGGAAGGAGGAGTTTGCTCAATCATATGGCAAAGAGCTCCTTCTAAACGAAAAAGACATCAAGCAATTTCAAAAGTTCATCAGTCTCAACTCCGATGTGCTTAGTGGCGATGAAAAGCTACAATGGGGCCAATGGCTGCACTCGCTTCCCGAGCCCATTCGCCAACGGGTTCTACTGGCCAACGCACACCTGATGAGCTATTTCGCACATGCCGTCGGCGCTCGCACAGATGTCGATCACGGACTAGCGCCTAATCGTGCTGATAAAACCGAGGAAGTCGTACCATTCGATAGCAATATGAATCCATCCCCGCTTTCGAGCTTTTCTCATAAGGATATCTTAATTAATCGCATCCTTCTAGTTTATCTCGAAAAAGGATTACTACCTAATCAACTTCAGCAGCTCGTGACCCTCTGGAAAGGACTCGCTGAAACCTCGCAATTCTCTCAAATTCCTTCCGAAGTCCTTGCTTATGCTGAAGCATCGAATACATCTATCAAGGATTGGAAATCAGAAAATAGTCACTCATTAGCCCAACTACACAACGATTTAGGGCACATACAATCTGTCATTATTCAGTATCTTGAAATCATTCTCTTTCCAAGCATGCGCATACAAATGAAACTGCTCAACAGCACCTCCAATGATATCACTCTCACCATTGCCTCTGAGGTCTACGGCATGTCCGGCACGCCAAACTTTGAGCTTCTCCCTTACAACATCGTAGCACAACCCGATATGAAGACTAATTTAGACTTTTTGGAGCTGCTGCTTAATCCCAATGTAGTGAAGATTGAGGTAGTTCCCGATGGAGAATTAGAGGCTAATGTTGGAGACTCACATAGTGGTATAGCTGACCCGTTAGCCTATTATGCGGGCCGATCGCGCGAAGATGTCGCTAGAAGTTGGATGAAAAAGCTACCTCAATCATTCAAAAAAGTTATTTTCTTCGCCTCTAATACCGATAAATTATCAGTATTAAATCGTAATGGTACCATTGGTACAGCAGAAGAAATCCAAGCATCCCGTGACACTTTTACCATTTACGATGATAGTCACTCTCGTGGCGCTGATATTGCGCAAATGAACGATCGAGCACTTATTGTGTTTTTGCCTAAAGAAATCACTTTTGATCGACTCGCACAGGCCACTCAGCGTATGCGTAAGCTAGGGCCGAATGGGCAAAAGGCCATTATACGACTGACACAAAGTGCTGCACTTAAGCTTAGGCGTGAATTAAATCTTTCTCCTGAAGCTTCCATTACAAATGACAACCTCGCACATTGGTGCATGTACCATCAACATCTTGGACTAGAAACCTCGCTGCTAACTAGCGTGAAGGGGCAGTACTTAGCGTATTACAGACGCAATGCCTTAAAAGCTCGTTTAAAGGACAGTGTACTTCCCTTTAATTTCAACAAGCTTCAAAATTGGTACAACGAAGTGAATCCTTTGTTTATTGAAACAAACGCATCCGAGGTCTATTTAAAAACTGGAAATCCAATGCTTCCAAAACAAAGCGGCGCTGAAATACTTGCGGAATTCATAAAACAAATACGAATACCAAAATCAGAGTCACTAGCTTCGCCCCCTCTACCTAAGTCTCTGCAAAACTACCTTGCACAACAAACTGATCGTCTTACATCGACCCAAAGCACCGAGAACTTACAGCAAAAAGCAATAAACACCTCAGTAGAGGAGCAACAAATTCTGGAAAGGGCGAGATTGAATTTTTGTGATCAGCTATCAAAGCCATACCAAGAACAAATTTGGAATCCAGCTGAAATGTTTACAGATGAACATCTGTCAAAAATCATAACAACCGGGGAAAGTCTCGAGATGACATCTTTGACCAGTTCAAACGATCAACTCCTTGTTTTTAACAGTTTTAACAACCTAATGCTTACTAAAATATTTGATCACATGCTGACAACCAAAAATTTCATCAATACGATAGAACCCGAGCCTGGTTTCTTTTACGGTATGCCCTTAAGATCTAATTATAGTGAAGAGCAATTGCTAACAGGACGTCATTTTTTGCGGAAGCATATTCCTCAAATCGAATTGTTCTTACACCTCTCCAATACCCAAGCAAAATCCATTTGTCTTTGTCTAAGCCTCGCAGAAGCAGATCGAGTACGTTTGTGGATGCGCAGTGGCTCGCAAAAAATAAGTTCGGATTGGAACTTAGCCTTAGTTACAGCAAAAGGTAAAATGGTGGAGCACATTGGAAACCTTCCAAGCGCGGACGATATAGATTTGATTGTGGGGAGTTGTTCTATTTTTAATTGTGACGAAACCCCTCAAGAGGTTGTTTGGCCAAAAGTAGTTAAGAAATTACAAACATTGTCAAATCTTCCTGAAGCCGAGGGCTTCTATAAATCTATGAGAACCTGGAGACAGCAAAGTCTGACATCAAGAATTCTTCCTTATGAAACCAGTCCGATGTACGCTGCATTCCGTAAAGCACATGAAAGCGCCATAACGTTAGGTAAGCGCCGGCAAGAGGCGACAAATGCAGCAGGGGCTCCTCTACCTAAAAAGTAGGTTCTAGGGGCACCATAAGACGCTTTATGAATCTAAAAACCCGGTTGACTACCCAATGCTGTCAACCGGGTTAAAAAGGATCTTCCTGCGGAAAATGGTTTTTTAGCTAGACTCAACACATGAACCCATACCGCTTCATCTTGCTTACCCTGGTGTTGGCAGCACTCACTAGTTGCTGCCCGCATCCGGTTTGTGCCTAAATTGCTACACTTCTGACATCTACCTAGATTAGTAGTTGTCCATTATTTTTTCCCTGCCATTCGTTTCCATTCGCTAGGCGATGTCAGAACACCAGAGGTACTTCCAGCTGTGTGACGGGTCTCAACCTTCTGCATGTTAAGTTTCTGCAAAATGACTTTAGCCAAAATGGCGTCAGTTACAGTAAACGTTGGATTAGAATCGTAATGCTCTAACTGCTCATCGGTTAGATTCAAAAGGCTATCTGATAAAGTATCCAAATCTTCCATCGTATATGTCCCCATGGCTTTAAGAGATGCAGGTTGAGCTCCCATAGCCACTAAACGTACGTTTGCTAATTTTACCTTAGCAATAAGACTATCCGGCATCTTCGGCAGGGTTTGATGCAAATAGTGCAACGACTCTGTCCAATCCTGTCTAGTGATGGGATTGGGACTAACCGTCTTTTTCAGATCTTGTTTCTTAACCGACTCAATAATAGCATCTGCTGTAGTACAACGACCAAAATCAGCCATGTAATGACAGGGGACGCCCAAAGCATCTAGATAAGTAATCTGTAAGCTCCCAGCACCTGTATCCCAAGCAACAAGCTGGTCCGCAGAGATCTCAAATTCAGAAACAAGTGTCTGAAATCCAAAAAAACCCTCTTCCTCTTGGGAAATAATGCGCACATCAATACCAACTTCGCGTTTGATGCGATCAATAAGCTCTTGACCGTTATGTGCTTGGCGATAGGCAGCGGTAGCAATTCCTGAAAATTCTGTAGCATTATGAGCCAAGGCGTGCTGCTTTAGCTCCCTAGCGCTGTAAATAGCGATTTCTTGAATTTCATCACTAAAACTCCCATCAATCTGACGCGCCAAGTCGCTACTTAGAAAAGTTTTAAGGACATGGTTGTAAACTGTTCCAACCAATCGATTGGTTTCGGTTTCGACGTCCGCCACCTGAAGACGAATGGAACCTGATCCAAAATCAAATGCTGCTCGTCTCACAATTTCGCCTCCAAGCGGAGAAGACAATAATAACAAACCCGTAAAAAAATAGATTAACTTCACAACAATCCCTTTTCTAAGTGCTACCAGCTAACCATTTTAAGGTAATTCACGCTGAAAATCCATTAAAACTAAACACTTGTTACGAAGGGATCACTACCTTCATTTTGCCAAAAAATTTTGAATTTTACTACCACACCTGTCATCTATTGAGAAAGACGACCAGTACTAAAAGGAGGTTATTATGGGCGGCCAATGTCATGACGGTCATTGCGATTCTCAAAGCCACAGCCACAAGCATGGAAGCTGCGGCCACCAACAGCAAGAGTGCTGCGATAGTTCCTGTAAGTGTAGTTGCCACAAAGAATGTGACGATCACTGTGACTTTAGTAAGCAGCTATTGCAAATGGCTGATGACGCTTGGATGTGTGTCTTGAAAGAGAAGATAAGAGAACACGTTAAAGCAAGTTGCGACAAGCACTTAGACGAGCTAGCCAAAATTGTGGCTGAAGCAAATGGTGGACGTTGGAAGCGCAAGCTTTCCGGTCAGAAGGCATGCGACGATTTTGAAGAAAAAGTGCATAATTTCTTCCAACGCGACGCTCAATGCTAAGCGATTATATCCAGTAGCGTATGTTGTGGATTTTGTTGAGCCGTGTAGTCCTTTTCCCACTGACTAGTGAAAAGAACAATAGTGCGGTCAAAACGATCCTGCACAATAAGCGAATTAGCAGCCTTTTTAAAGGTTTTGAGGTCGCCTTGCACCCACGCACTACATTGGTAGGAGAGGGATGAAAGGACCGTCTCGACGCCATATTCGTCTTTCAAACGATGCTGGACAACTTCAAATTGTAGCTTTCCAACGGCGGCGAAGATACATTCGCCGCCCCGTTCGCCTTGTCTTAGCAGCTGAATAGCGCCCTCTTCGGTAAGCTGCAACACACCTTTATCGAAAGCTTTCCTCTTACCCACATCTTTGGGATACACACGAGCAAAAATTTCCGGCTGAAACTGGGGCAACGGTTTAAAGTTGAATCCACCAGTTAACGAAACTGTATCACCAATCGCAAAAACTCCAGGATTGATTACCCCAATGATATCTCCCGCATAGGCTACATCTAATGTCGTTCTTTCACCAGCCACCATCCCATGAGGTCGGGAAAGACGAATTTCGCGTCCTAGGCGATGATGCTTCACCACCAAATCGCGATCGAATCGACCGGAACAAATACGCAAAAAAGCCATGTTATCACGGTGGCGTTTGTCCATATTCGCCTGTAGTTTGAAAACATAAGCACTAAAGGGCACTTTAAGCGGATCTATCTCAATTTCATCCCCATTTGTACTATTGGCTGGACGTACGTGCGGTGAAGGGGCTAAGTCAATAAAGGCATCAAAGAAGGGTTCAACTCCAAAGTTTGTCAAAGCAGATGCATAAAAAACCGGAGTCAGATCGCCCGCCAAAAATTCTTCTAGAGAAAAGGGGTTTCCTGCCGCTTCCAAAAGAGCCAGTTCCTGAAGAAGTTGCGTATGCCTTTCTGGACCAAGCTTCTCTTCAGATTCTTCGCTGAGTAGCGGAAGGCGGAGAATATCTGCTTTTTGAGCGCCACCCACAGAGGTTTTTGAGAAAAATAGACACTCTTCACTCTGACGATCCACTACTCCCACAAATTCTTTGCCCTCTCCGATGGGCCAGTTCATAGCCGCGGAGCGAATGCCAAGGACGTTTTCCACTTCATTCATCAAATCGAGTGGGTCTCGACCAGGCATATCCATTTTATTGATGAAAGTAAGCACTGGTATTTTTTTTAAGCGACAGACCTCAAACAGCTTACGCGTTTGCTTTTCCACACCTTTTGCCGCATCGATAACCATGATGGCGCAATCGGCAGCTGTTAAAGTACGGTAAGTATCTTCTGAAAAGTCCTCGTGACCAGGAGTATCTAACACGTTGATAACGGCATTTTTATAGGAAAACTGCATTGCTGAAGAGGTGATGGATATGCCGCGTTCCTGCTCCATGCTCATCCAATCTGAGGCCGCAGCTCGTCGCCCCTTTTGGCCTCTTACCATGCCGGCAGTACGAATCATTCCGGAGTATAGCAGCAGCTTTTCCGTAAGCGTGGTTTTTCCCGCATCTGGATGGCTGATAATAGCGAACGTACGCCTTTTGGCGCAGGCCGTTTCAAGGGATTCTTGCTCTTGCATGTGAATGAGTCGCTAAAATTGAATTTTATAGAGACACGATACTAGCATATTTGAACAAACAGGACAAGCAAGGACGAAAACGACAGAAATAAGGCGGGAAAGACATAAAATAAACGCATCGGAAAATTTTATGCTTCCGCCGTCTTTTTGTACGTGTACAGTTCTTTATTTTTTATAGGCTTTAGCGAATGTAGTTGAAAACTGCTCCATGGTTGTTTTGCCATGATGCTCGCTAGTAAGTTCTTGCGTGGGTTGAATGCGGTTGTCATTAAAAGCCTGATACATTTCAAGCATCAGCCGTGTAATACCTGGCTTCATTCCCAACGCAATCATACCACGCTCCGCATCCGTGTAAGGCAGCTGCATGTAGCGGAGGTTCTTGCCAATTGCAGGGCCGAGTATTTGCGCCACATCGGTGAGCGTGATGACTTTTGGTCCTACAAACTCAAACACAAACTGATGCTTAAACTCTAAGGTATCCATGAATTCTGCCGCTTTCAAGCCAATATCAGAAGTGGCCACCATAGCTATAGGCAAATCTCCACGCAAAGGAGTCCCGAGTACTTGTAAGAATTTAATGACTGGTACGGCCATCAAAAGATTTTCCATGAAATATCCCGGACGTAAATGCAACACATGGGTATCTGGCAAAGCATTAAGGCGCTGTTCATGACGATACAATCCCTTAATTGGTCCTGTGCCATCCGATAATTGAGCGCCTAGGCTACTAAGATTAACAACAAACGGTACTTGTGCTGCTTTCACAGCTTCTACGATCGCAGTTCCTACCCTATCTTGATAAGCTCCTAAATCCTCTTCACTACCACCAGGAGGAATAAAGCTGAATACAGCATCGGCTCCCTCGAACGCCTTTGTTAAAATCGCGGCATCTTCAAAAGTCCCTGCTAGGACTTTTTCAGCGCCTTTACCCCACAAAGCATTTAACTTGTCCTCACTGCGACCAAGCGCCTTCACACGGTGGCCGCGCTGCAGCAATTCCTGCGTGAGTACTTGCCCGATATGTCCCGTTGCTCCCATAATTGCATAAGTCTTCGCCATATGACACACTCCTTCTGTGAGCGGGATTCTATACATCCCCGTTATAAAAGAGTAGAAAGGAATACTTTTATGAAATACCTCATTGTCTTCGCACTGTTATGTGGATCCCTACAAGCTGAAAAACTTGTTATCCTGGGCGGAGGCCCAGCGGGACTCACAGCAGCCATCTATGCCGCGCGTGCGGGGCTATCGCCATTGGTAATTGAAGGTCTAGAGCCCGGAGGTCAGATAGCCTTAACACATATGGTTGATAACTTTCCCGGCTTTCCAGACGGTATTTTCGGGCCAGAACTCATCCAAAATATGCATGAACAAGCGGCACGCTTTGACGCTCGTTTTGTATCCGACAGCGTAACCCAAGTTGATTTCACGACACGTCCTTTTGTGATCTACACAGATGAAACAACTATCCTGGCTGATACCGTCATTATTGCTACCGGAGCTTCAGCCAAATGGCTGAATCTACCATCCGAGCAAGCGCTTCTTGGGCGTGGCGTTTCCTCATGTGCCGTCTGCGATGGAGTGGCTTATAAAGGTGAAGAAGTCGTGGTCATTGGAGGAGGAGATACCGCCCTTGAAGATGCGTTATTTCTCGCAAATCATGCCTCCAAAGTCACCGTCATTCATCGGCGTGACAGGCTTCGAGCGTCGCACATACTCCAGGAAAAGGCCTTTACTCATCCTAAAATTCAGTTTGCATGGAACAGCAAGGTACTAGAAGTGTTAGACACCTCTAATGTGGTCGCTGGCGTCAAGATAATAGACCTCATCACACAGCGAACTTCGGAAATCGCTTGTTCGGGGGTATTCATCGCCATCGGTCATACTCCAAATACCGATGCTTTTCGCGGCCAGCTGGCTATGGATTCAGCAGGATACCTCCTGCATCAGTCCCACAGTACCTCTACAGATATTCCTGGTGTTTTTGTGGCGGGCGATGTCGCCGATCACCACTACCGACAAGCCATTACAGCGGCAGGGATGGGATGTCAAGCTGCTATGGACGCATATCATTATATTCGCTACTCTCCCACTCAATAAAAAGAGGAGCCAATCATGCGTCAAATCACAACACGTTTCGTTTTCTTACTGATGGTTTTGTTTTCGATAAACACGGCTCATGCTGTTGTTCAAATGGATTCCAATAATTGGCAAGAAATCTTAGCCTCGCCGCAACCTGTGGTGATCGATGTGTATACAGGTTGGTGCTGGCCATGCAAGATCTTCGCTCCTGTATTTGAGGAAGCAAGCAATGCGCTAGGTGATCAGTTCTTGTTTGTAAAACTCGACGCAGAAAAAGACAGGGCTGTTGCACGCGCCTTGGGCGTTCGTGCATACCCCACAGTGTTGTTTTTTAAAGATGGACAAGAAGTGGGTAGGCTATTGGGCAGCGCTTCCTTCACCAAACTTACGCAGGAAATCCATCGCCACCTTGGACCATAGCTCTGCATTTGTTTTG
Organism: uncultured bacterium; assembly: GCA_964436955.1. Lineage (GTDB taxonomy): Bacteria > Chlamydiota > Chlamydiia > Chlamydiales > JAJFMA01 > CAMFKD01. The sequence goes on from CAYTFC010000022.1 coordinate 9,108, forward strand.
ATTTTTTAGAATTTTTACTACATTTGAAAGTCATTTAAGATTATTTCCATGGCATTTTCAAAGTCGAGCACATCGACATCGAGCCATCGAAAAAGTGGTTCACGACGGAACCAGGTGAATTGCCGTTTGGCATAATGGCGGCTGGCCAGAAGAAAATCATACACAAACTTATTGTAATCCTCTGGAGTGCGAGCAGAGGAAAGATAATCCAAAGCTTGTCGGTACCCAATGGCCTGTGCTGCTGCTGAATTTTGGCGTAGACCTTGTCCTTCCATACGCTCCACTTCATCCAAAAAACCTGCTTCTATCATCTTGTGGCAACGCTTTTCGATGCGCTGATACAACACCTCTTTGGGACGATGCAAAAACCAGCAACGGAAGTCGAACTCGCTACAAGTCGTTCTACCCTTCCAAGGAATATCACTCACCTTCTTGTCAGTCACAGTCATGATTTCTAGTGCTCTGACGATCTTGTGCTTGTCGTTATAAGTAATCCCCTGAGCATAGACTGGATCCAGTTCCTTTAGGCGTTCATACATCTTTTCCGCACCAAGTTCAGTCATTTCGCTTTCAAGACGTTGTCGCACCTCTGGATTTGGAGGAGGTCCTGCAGGCGGCCCATAAATAAGTGTATGGAGGTAAAAACCCGAACCGCCGACAACAAAAGGCGTATTTTTGCGTTCAACTATAGCTTTGGCAATATGGCTAGCTTGCTTATGGAAATCAAAAGCAGTAAATGACTCGGTCACATCACAGGCATCAATAAGATGATGCGAAATTTCTAGCTGTTCCTCTTTGGTAGGTTTAGCTGTCCCAATATCAAGACCTCGATAGATCTGCATGGAATCGCCAGAAATGATCTCTCCGCCCATTTTTTTGGCGAACATCATGGCAAAGTCAGATTTGCCACAAGCGGTAGGACCAGCGATCAGCAAGACCTTAGGCTTGGGGCGCTTGGGTGCCTCTTGAGGCTCCTTACGGACCTCTACACAAAGCTGATAAAGAGCACGCGCTGCTGCGGATGTATCCATGAAAATCCTCTTAGAACTGGTGCAGAGCCTCTTCCTGATTAGGGAAGACGGCGAAGACTTCATCGAAGCCTGACATTTTTAAGACATCCATGACCCCATCATCGACAGAGCATACTGCGAGTTTTCCGGAATGCTCTCGGACGCGTTTGAATACTGCAAGGAGCATGCGCATTCCAGCGCTGCTCAGATAGCTGACCTCTGTGAAATCTAAGAGCACATTAAGATCATCCTTTCGGATAATAGCAAGTACGCGCTTTTCTGTGGCCTCGGATGACAGCGCATCGAGACGTCCTATAATGCGGAGTAGGAGAACTTTTCCCCTTGTTTCCTGCTCAACGCGAACTTCGTCACGCATGCTCGCCTCCGGTTGCGGGGACTACCGCCCCCAATCTCACTATAGACCAAAAAACGATTAATAATCATCTAAGAAAGAGGAGAGAGATTACCCGATTCTAATAGGCTAAGAATGCGCGTCTTAACCTCGTTGAGGTTGCCATGAACCACAGCTCCAGCAGCTTTGCTATGTCCACCGCCCCCAAGTGCCCGGATAACAGTTCCGATATCTGTATTTGCCGTAGCACGTAGTGAAATGCGAATTTTATTCTCTCCGATTTCGCGTAGAAGAGCCACGCATTCCACATCGCCGATTGATTTGTCAAATTCTAGAATGTACTCTAGGTCAAGATGTTCTAACTCCAATGCCTCTACCCCGATTGCTTTGCAATCAGCGAGAGTCAACATTTGGATAAGTACTTTGTTATCGAGATAGAGCTCCATGCTTTGAAGCGCACGAGAAAAGATCTTTAGTTGTGACATTGTGAGATGCTGAAAAAGACGCGAATACATCGCATCGGGATCGACACCGATTTTAATACATTCATCGGCGATTTTGTGGGCTTTCCGATTGGTAGAGGAATAGGAGAAGCGCCCCGTATCGCAAAGAATGCTGGTATAGATCCCATTAGCGGCATTTAAATTTAGGTCGACACCGCATTCCTTGCACAACGTATAGACCATTGCTCCCACTGAACAGGCATGAGGATCGATAGCCATAAACGGTGTAAAAGGGGCTGTGGCTTCATGGTGGTCGATGCATATCGTGATTACTCCGGGCCGATCAACAACATTCGCCACCGCACCAATGCGATCACGACGATGGGCATCCAGAATAATCGCCACCTCTACATTGCTATAATCGGCATTCAAGTCATAGCATTCATAAAGATTGTGATAGTCCAAAAATGCTAATTTTGCAGGCAGCGGTCCATCGCACACAAACCGCACGCGCTTGCCCTTTTGGACAAGCAGCTCTGCGAGTGCACAGGCCGCTCCCACGCCATCCCCATCGGGATTGACGTGCGTCGTCAATAAGAAGACGCGGTGCTTCTGAATAATGCGCTTAATTTCGCGCCACATAGCTTTTGACCCCTTTTGGCTATTCCTGATTGGAAATAGCAGGGATTTTGTCTTCTACAGGCGTTGATCTGTCTGCGCTTGCATTCGCGTGAGCCTTGTCAAGGAACTGCACTCTTTCAGCAGCAACGCGCAATTTACAGCGCTTTTCCCCTTCACGACTGTACCATACATCGAGCTGGAGATGCCCTTCCACCAATACAGGCGAGGAACAATCCAATACTCTAGTGCACGCCTCTGCTTGCTTACCCCATACTACAACGTCTACGAAACAGACTTCCTGCTGCCGCTCTCCACTAAGAGTAAAATACTCCCGGTTAAGCGCAACTAGTAGATCGGTAACTGACATACCACCAGGAGTCTTGCGCAGCTCCGGTTTACGAGTTAGCCGACCCCCGATAATCACTTTGTTTAGTGCAACCATACGCTCCTAATCCCCCTAATAGTTCGATGCCCCAAAACTGATGCTACCGACAAGGAAAACACAGTCGCGTCACTGAAATGCACGCATCTCAGCGCTGCTGCCCAATTTCCTAGCCGGCTTTTGCACCACACAATACGGAAAAGTTTTTTTTTGACAATACGTGTCATACGAATTACTCCATTTTTTAGATGCAAGCCCTGTGCCAAGTAGATATATTAGGGTCATGGAATTTCTAATTTTGAAAGGTTGTCGCCAAAATAACCTGAAAAACATCTCTCTTTCTTTGCCAAAGCACAGCATTACCGTCATGACGGGGGTAAGCGGCTCCGGCAAATCTTCGCTCGCGTTTGACACATTATTTGCGGAAGGGCAACGGCGCTTTCTTGAATATTTGTCGCCTCAGGCTAGGCAGTTAATTCGGCAGCTGCCTAAACCCGATGTGGATTCCATTGAAGGATTGTCGCCCACTTTAGCGGTGCAGCAGAGTCGCAGCGTTCTGCCTCCGCTGAGTACTGTTGCCACGCATACCGATTTGTATGATTTCTTCTGCCTGCTTTTTGCGCGTGTTGGTGTGCAACATAGCCCCTCCACCGGGAAACCATTGTTTCGCTATACGCGACAGCAGATTGTCGAGCTTCTCCTGCTGGAATATCTTTCAGGAACTCGCTTACAACTCGTCGCACCGCTCTCTCTCGAATTGGAAACCCTAACAGACGCCATTCAACGTCTGCAAAAAATGGGATTCATGCGCTTGCGTCTGAATGAAGTAGAGTTCGAAGCCGGGGAAGCAATTCCCGATCAGGGTGACGCTATGCGCCTAGATGTCGTGGTCGATCGCATTGTCATGAAGGAAGATATTCGCGAGCGCTTAGCCGCCTCCGTAGAAACCGCATTGGACCTTAGTAAAGGTATTCTCAAGCTACTGGAAGGGCGTGAAAGCAGCATTCGTTATTTGACTGAAGTGTTTCTGTGTCCCGAAAGCGGCGTGGCATTTGCGCCATTAGAACCCTCAGACTTTAACTTTCATTCTCCAAGAGGAGCCTGTCCCGTCTGCCAAGGACGTGGTGGACGCAACGCGGTTGAAGCTGGAGCCTTTCACTTTGAAATGGATGTCTCCTTATCGGATCAAGTTGTAGAAATTTTGGATCATCTTCCTGCCACAAAGTCGCGCATCTATCAAGCGGTTTGGCAAGCGTGTGGTGTGCCCGAAGAAAAGGCCCCTACTCTTCATTTAGCTGAAATGGCGTTACTGGGTAGCGACAACCCCCTCTCAGTTGTTCTACAAGTACCGGAAGGCCTTAGAAGTATCGAAACCCATTGGAAAGGACTTGCAGCCATTATTGAAGAAGATCTGGATGAACGCCGTGCACGATCGCCTTTTCAAACTGCGGATTACGTCTCTTGGCAATTATGCCCCGCATGCCACGGAGCTAGACTAAAACCCGAAGCACTGGCTTGCCGCATTCACGCCCAAAACATCGCAGACGTATGCACCCTTACAGTTGATCAGGCTCTAGAAACCATCCAAGAATGGATATGGCCCGCTACGATCCAACCCATTGCCGACGAAATTTTGCCCGAGGTCACCAGCCGTCTGAAGTTTTTGGCGGAAGTTGGCCTAGGCTACCTCGAATTAAATAGACCCGGCAAAACGCTTAGTGAAGGCGAAGCCCAGCGCGTAATACTTGCCTCACAAATTGGAGCCAGACTATCTGGAATCATCTATGTACTGGATGAACCCTCAAGAGGACTTCATCGGCGCGATGTCCGACACCTTTCTACAGTCATTGCAAAACTCAAAGCCATTGGAAACACAGTCATTATCGTCGAACACGATCCCATTGTGATTCGTCAAGCCGATCATATTGTGGAAATCGGACCCGGTTCAGGAACGCATGGAGGCCAAATCGTTTTTGAAGGATCGCCAGAAGCTCTAAATACCTCTGATTCACCGACTGGCCAATGGCTGTCGGGAAAAGTGACCCTTCCCAAGCATAAACGACGCAAAGCAGAAAGCTCTTTGCGCATTATCAATACCTCCGAGCACAACCTCAAGCATCTGACATTGGATATTCCTTTGGGAGTACTGACAGGCTTGTGTGGAGTCTCGGGGTCAGGAAAATCGACCCTCGCCATTGATGTCATGGCAACCGAGCTGCAACAATACTTGCTGCATGAAACCCCAACCGCACATATCGCCAATCCAGAAGAAATTGAAAGACTGCAAGTTGTCGGGCAAAAGGCAAGTGGAGTCACCGTGCGCGCCACACCCGCAACGTTTGTCGGCTTAATGACATCCCTAAGACAGCTTTTTGCCAAAACAAAGCTCGCGCGTGCACGTGGATATACCGCAGCCAGGTTTACCACTAACAAGAAAGGCGGACGCTGCGAAGCATGCGAGGGCTTAGGTATTAAACGCGTTGATATGGAGTTCATGCCGGATCTTTATGTCACCTGTGACATCTGCCAAGGCATGCGCTATAACTACGAAACCTTGCAAGTTCATTGGGAAGGACTTTCCATCGCCGACGTGCTAAATCTTTCGGTGGAGGAATGTCTCAAGCAATTCCGAAACATACCAGAGCTGGCGCATCCATTAACTCTCATGCAAGAGCTAGGACTCGACTACCTCACACTCGGACAAAATTTTACAACGCTTTCCGGAGGAGAAATCCAACGCCTGAAGCTCATTGCTGAATTGGCACGACCGAACCATAGAAAAACACTTTACATTATGGATGAACCTTGCGTGGGGCTGCATTTCAGTGATGTCGCTAAGTTAGCCAAGATATTGCATCGACTTGTTGAAGAAGGACATTCCGTGGTCGTTGTGGAGCACAATTTGCTTCTCCTAAACCAATGCGATTGGATTATAGAGTTAGGTCCTCAAGGTGGACCAAAGGGTGGTTCGCTGCTATTTCAGGGCACTCCAGAACGGCTCCAAAAGGCCAAAACACCCACTAGCGAAATTTTTGAAAATAAGTGATTTCACTGCCCAATCGTGCCCGAGCCCTTGCCCCTGTCCGCATCCTATTACCCATAAGTCTTAAATTTTATATATTCCTCGTCCTCCTCTGCGCCTCCCCTTCTCCCCGCCTCTGCATTGAAAATTATTCAAACTAAAATCATGCGAACCAGTGTGTATTTTTTTTCAACGCAGAGGCGGGGAGAAGGGGAGGCGCAGAGGAGGATAGAGGACAATGATTTAGGATATCGGGATCGGGCACGATTGGGATGTTACTGGAATGATTTGTAGGGATCGGATGCCATTTTTATCTTGTTTTTTCTTTATTTCACGTCGTATGTGGCGATGTCGGGTGTGCTGTCCCGTAGCCAAGTAAGATATTCAATGTTACCACCTTCAATTGAAGAATACGTGATTTCAGGAACCTCGTATTTCGCATTCGATAAAATCACTTCCTTAACTTTATCGAACTTCGCCGCTCGCGTCTTCAAAATAACTTTGCTTTCCTGACCAGTTTCCAAACGGTTATCCCACATATAGATCGACTCTATCCAAGGAATGATCTGAGCACACGCCACTAATCTTTCCTGAACTAGAAAACGACAAACCAAACGCGCTTCATCAATGCTACCAGCTGTCCATGTGATCTCTATAAACTCGCTCATTGGCACGTGCTCCTATATGAACTTCGCATGCTAGCATAGGAATTTCGTTGCATGCAAACTTAAATCTAAAATAGGATGCCATGCTTCATCAACTACGAGGCACACAAATGTTTTTTTTCACTCTTTGGCTTAACTGAAACGCTCGCAGGATACAATTAAGACAGCCTAAAGACCCATTCTCAAAAACTGAAAAAAAAAACTAGCTGGCAACAATGAACTGCCCAGCGACGTCTCAACGTTATGGCTGAAAATCATGCTCGCAACCAATAGCTATATGAGCGACATGAAAAATCCACTGTTAATGAGGGAGTTCATCGGTAAAATAATTATTGAATTAGCTCGCGTGCAAGATATTTTTTACGTCATTGAGAACACATCCGCTTTGAAAGCTCTCACATGGGCTATGTCTGCTCATTTACAGGAAAGCAATTCACCTCAGTCCGCGATACTTTCCCCTTTTACCAAACCTCAAAACGACAGTGGCAAACGGCGACTCGGAGGTTATACAGAAGCGGCACTACTTGCTACAATGGCTCAAATACAACAACTTTCCCAAATGATAAATGGATTGTCACAAAAAATTGACAATATGATCGTGTCTGGTGCTCCCGTGCCAATTATTCAGCAGCCGGAGATTCAAAACCGACAATCAGAACGACAATCATTACTCAAAGATCAAAAAAACCGCCAACAGCAGTCACAAGATCCTGACTGCTGCATAATTTCGTAGAATTCGTGAGGGACATATACCACGCGCGGCCTAAAATGGTGAATTTGGACCGTGCGTGGTATAAACATCTTTTATGTCCCTCATCTTGTTTGCTTAATTTTATCTCAATTGACATTCGCCTTCTAAAGAAGTTACAATTGGCATCTTCAGTTAACTGTGATTCAATAGGTTCCATAACAAGGAGGCCCGGCCTATCATGAAAAAAAACAACACATTTCTAATTCTTTTTGCGCTTCTACTGGCCGCCGGCGCCTTGATTTTCTCCACTGGCCAGGAGCCCGTTATCCAGGCATCTTCGCTCATTCCACGTCATGTGATCTTCGGAAACCCGGAGAAAACACAACCTAAAATTTCACCTGATGGCAAATGGATCGCCTATATTGCTCCAGATGCCAACGAAATACTCAACGTTTGGGTAGCTCCCGCTCACGACCTTTCCCAATCAACACTTGTCACACACGACGAAAAGCGTGGTATTCGCAGCTACTTCTGGCAATGGGATGGAAGTTCCATCCTCTATCTCCAAGATGTTGATGGCAATGAAGACTGGCACCTCTTTCAAACAAAGCTAAAAACCGACAAAACGCGCGATCTCACTCCCTATAAGAACGTACGTGTCGATGTTTTGTGCTATAGCCACCAGTATCCTGACGAAATCCTGGTTCAGATGAACCAACGCGACCCAAAGTTTTTCGATGTACATCGCATTCAGCTCGATTCCAGTCTTATTACTCTGGATACCGAAAATTCCGGCAACATCCATGATTTCGTAGCGGATCATCGCATGCAGGTGCGTGCTTCTCAGGAATATCGTGAGGATGGTGGCACGATCATTCGTATCAGAGACGACGCGCATAGTCCTTGGAGAGAACTCATTTCTTGGGGTCCAAAAGAGGGTCTAGGCGGCATATCATCCTTCACACCCGATGGCAAAGGGCTCTACCTCCTCACAAGTCTAGACCACAATACTGTGCAGCTTTCTGTCCTTGATATCGCAACTAAAAAAATGACTCCTCTGGCCACTGACCCCTATTATGATGTGGGCGGACTAATGCTACATCCCATCACACATGCGCCTCAAGCAGCTAGTATCGAAAGAGAATATGATGAGTGGATCGTTCTAGATGAAAAGGTGAAACCCGATTTTGAAGAAATAGAGCGTTTCGCGGGAAAAGGGTTTAGTATTGTCAGCCGCACCTTAGATGATCAAACGTGGCTGATTGCTAAGCGCTCCACAGATGCCCCTTCGGAGTTCTATCGCTATAACCGTGCAGACCAAAGCCATGAACTTCTGTTCACCACTATGCCAGCGCTCAAGCAGTATACACTCGCTCCTAAAACACCCATTTCCTATACCGCTCGCGATGGCCTAACTATTCATGGCTACCTTAGCCTGCCAGTGCATAAACCGCAGACAAACCTCCCCACCATTATCTATGTGCATGGCGGACCATGGGTGCGTGATAGTGCTGATTTCTCCCCTACGATTCAATGGCTTGCTAACCGGGGCTACGCAGTCTTGCAAGTCAACTACCGTGGCTCAACCGGCTATGGAAAAGCATTTGTGAATGCAGGCGATAAGGAATGGGGCGCAAAAATGCACGATGATGTTCTCGACGCCAAAAGATGGCTAGTCGATCAAAAAGTTGCCGATCCTAATCGTATCGCCGTCTTTGGTGGTAGCTACGGCGGTTATGAAACACTTGTCGCTCTTTCCTTTACACCGCAAGAATTCTGCTGCGGTGTCGATGTTGTAGGCCCATCCAACCTCATCACCCTATTGCAAACCATCCCATCCTATTGGGAAGCTGGTCGAGCCCTCTTCGACACTCGCGTCGGACGCCTGACCGATGAAATGGATCTCCTGACCATTCGCTCGCCACTCTTTAGAGCCAATGAGATCGTAAAGCCACTCTTGATCGCCCAAGGAGCCAACGATCCGCGCGTCAAGAAAAGTGAAAGCGATCAAATTGTAGAAGCCATCCGTCGCCATGAAAAGCCAGTTTCCTATCTCGTATTTGACGATGAAGGACACGGCTTTGTGCGACCAGAGAATAAAAAGCGCTTCTACGCCGCTGTAGAGCACTTTTTGGCTGAAAATTTGGGTGGTGAAGCAGAACCGCCTTCGCCAAACGAAGAATGGCATGACTTTCTTCGTTAATGTGAAAGTACGAAAAAAGCAGGCTTGTTAACTTTTGTCATATAGGGCGTAATGCATGGGTTCATGCATTACGCCTTCTTTTTTTCATCTAAGATATTCTATCTCATTTAATATTTGCATTGCATACAACGTAAAATTGAAATACACTGGTCGGCCTAATCAACTATTTCTACAGTTATTTATCGAAATTACGACCTTAAACGGAGCACAAAATGCAATTCTTGAATAAATTATCGGGCATGTTTGCCCTCACAGAAACACTAGCTGACTACAGCTATCCCGCTATACAATCTTTGTCTACCAAAGTAATTACAAACCAAAGTGGTGAGATTGATCAAGAAGCACGTTTATCCTGTCAGCTTATCATCAAGGCTTTAGGGAAAAATCTATCAAAACCCTTACATGATTTTGCAGTTCAAGAAAAATGGTTAGCCTCAACGTTCATGAAACTCCAAAGTAACGCCAAGATTTTGGAGGCCTTGCGACAAGCTCCAGCAGTCCAAACATTAATTTTGGCAGTGCAATATCAGCCAGTCCCGAAACCTTTATGGTTAACAGCTGACTTCTTTAAGAACGAGATGACCGGCAATGACAACGAAAAGCTAGCTAATAAAACTATTAGAGAATTAAAAAAATCAGCTAACAAACTAACTAAAAATTCCCCAGATGAAATCTGTAAATTAAGCGAAAAAGACGTCGCTTTTTGGATCGGCGTTATCGAGGCCACCAATAAAAGATTGCCTGAGATTGCGGACAGTGAAATTCTTTTGTCCGAAGAATTAAATGACCTACTAGTATTTTTAAGCAAAATGGAAGATTTTTCTCCGCTCATCCGCGAAAGTCTTGGAGCTCAATTTTTACTTTGTGCCCGGATTATACAAAATCAAATTAGTGCCAATGAATTAAAAAATCAAAATACTGACGTGATAGTAATTTCTGAAAAAGTTGAAGAGGTTAATAATATATTTAATTCACCTACTAGCGTTCCAAAGCCAGATTTCTCCAATCTTCTTACTGGTAACCGTTTTAGCTCTCCAACCAACTCACCATATAGAAGAGGCGCACTGACGGACCATCGGGAGCGTGGATCATCCAAGGTTGGGGCCCTTTCTCAGCTAGGAGATCTATCTCTGTCTGTGACCCAAATTCAACAACGCTTAAGAAATGGCGAAAGTAGCAAGTTACAAAAGTCCGTCGCTAACCTGGATAAAAAGTTAATAACTCTGTCTGAATCGATACATAACTTACCAAACTTGCTCCAAGAGCTGCGGACTAATACCAACGACATGGAAGCAAATCAACTTACAACGTTAGAAACCCTGTTGACAGAACTAAAGGAGTCTATTGCAAAGCTAACTTCAGACACATTCGGCGAAGTAGTAGGAGCAAAATTACAGCCACAGGGGCAATCTCTTACAGATATTCAGACTCAGCTGCGAACTCTCTCTGAGTCTATTGCAAAGCTTACTACAGACGCATTCGGCGAAGTAGTAGGAGCAAAATTGCAGCCACAAGGGCAATCTCTGACAGATATTCAGACGCAGCTGCGAACTCTCTCTGAGTCTATTGCAAAGCTTACTACAGACGCATTCGGCGAAGTAGTAGGAGCAAAATTGCAGCCACAAGGGCAATCTCTGACAGATATTCAGACTCAGCTGCGAACTCTCTCTGAGTCTATTGAAAAGCTTACTACAGACGCATTCGGCGAAGTAGTGGAAACAAAATTGCAACCACAAGGGCAATCTCTGACAGACATTCAGGCGCAGCTGAAAACTCTCTCAAAGTCTATTTCAGAGCTTACTACAGAAGCATTCGGCGAAGTAGTGGAAACAAAATTGCAGCCGCACGGGCAATCTCTCATAGAAATTCAGACGCAGCTGGGAACTCTCTCTGAGTCTATTGCAAAGCTTACTACAGAAGCATTCGGCGAAGTAGTAAGAAATAGACTACTGCCGCACGGGCAATCTCTGACAGATATTCAGACGCAGCTGGAAACTCTCTCTGAGTCCATTGCAAAGCTTACTACAGAAGCATTCGGCGAAGTAGTGAAAAATAGATTACGACCACAAGAGCAATCTCTCATAGAAATTCAGACTACATTGACAACTCTAACGCAAAAGATGAACGAACTTGGTCGGTTACCGGAAATTGTAGACGGGATAAAACAAGCTGTCGAACACATCCAAGAAGCGACTCCGATAGACTACCTAAAATCGGAAGCCCTCGTTCCAATGGCAACATCAATACAAACCTTGGTTAATAAACCACAGCTTAGCCTTGAAGACCTCATTACTGCCCTGAACCAAACACAAGATAGGGTAAGTGAAATACACCATATGTTAGGTCAACAATTAAATAGTCGCAACCAGCTCGAACTTCAAGTGGCCAAACTAAGACGGAACCTCAAAATTATATCTGTGATCGGGATAACGACCCTCGTGGGCATGATCGGCTTATCGTGGCTTCGAAAGAATAGCAACAGGTAAAGTCTAGAAGAAATAAGATACAAATGGACGTATTGCTGTCCATTTGTATCTATTACGAATTAACCTAATGGTCTCTACTTACCTCGCACCCAACGGTTTATTGCTAGGACCTTAAGCCTTACATAGTTTTCGCCCTTCACTTTATCTATAGACCAACGAGCGAACGGTAGCGCCAATGCCGTAAATACCAGACCTACAACTCCTGTTAGTATTATCGTCGACCACTGCCAGTCCTCCCCATCGGGTGCAGGAAAAGTACCATCAAGATCAACGTAAGCGGAACCAACATCCATCTCCGCAGCTTGCCCGTCATCTTCCAGCACTATCACCTCCTCCATAGAAGGGGCTTTAAGAGTTGATTTTGTGATTTTTTCCTCTTGACCTTGAGGAGTAGATATCTGGGTTTCAGAATTTAAGCGCTGACTCCACGTCCCATTAATCTTGTGGATGAGTTCCTGCGTCGCCATTGTAGAAACAGGAACTTCCTCGGGAAATTCAAGGTAAAGTGGTTCATCTTCCCATAAACAAACAGCTTCCTCAATGCGACGATGATCAACATTTTGCTGAGATGGAGGATTAGCTGGCGTGCCTGAGAGTTGAAGAATATTTTTTTTAGAACGTTCACAAGGCTGTGAAACCGTCGGTCTATATAGCCACGCTAAACCGAGTGTTGCAAACGTAGCTCCAACTAAGGTCGTTGCAATCAATGCACGATTTCGGGGGGAGACCGTCAATAAGGCTCTTTGAGCCTTGTCGGCCCAAGCCTGCAAATGTTCTTGGAAATTCTTTACCTTGGCAACCTGTAAGCCCAGGCGCTTATGAATGGTCAACATCACAGTGGGATAAAACAGCGTCAGCGGGATTACAATCACTGTAAAACTCGCCAGAAAGGCCGTGAAATATTTAAAGCATTCCACAACTCGGCGAGCTTCAATATGTAAGTTGTATTTCTTGGGGTTCGCCTGTTCCTGAATTCCCACAAAGCGTGCACTCGTTTCCAGTACACCTGCTCCTATTCCCCATCCAGCTTTAATACCACAGTCCGCTGCTGCTACTAAATCCTGACCAGGTACCTGAATCGCTGAAAAAAAAACGTTCGCAGCGGTGACTAACGTTGTTTCCTTCTCTTTCCTGTAATTGTTTAAATTATTTACCAAAGTTTCTGTCGGTATTATCCACGTCTGTACCGGATTCACAGCCATTGTCGCTCTCCATTGTCATTTTCAGTATAAAAATAATTCCAGTATGGCGAGGGATTATAGCCCGCGATCGGTTGAGAGTCAATATTTTTATCAATAAATTTAAATCAGCACGACTGAATTAAGTTCAGTTACTTTAAGTTAGTTCATGCTAGATAATTGTTAGACGTTCACAAATCATAACATGACCTTGAAGAGGTCAAATAAATATAGCCATGGGTAAGAGCCCAAAGGGCTCGCAACCCATGGTAAACAGAAGAAGAATCCGCACCCCAAACGGGGGTGCCACATCATCCACAATATTTTTTAGACGAAATTTTGAAAATATGGAACCCCGTTCGGGGTTCACTTTTTTTTCGTCCATACCATGGGTTGCGACCCCTCCGGGGTTCTTACCCATGGCTATTATTTTGAAACCCCTTTTGGGGGTTTTGCACCAAAATACATTCCTTTACATCAGCAATGCATCTCTAGACTTGACCTCGAAGGGGTCAAATAGATATAGCCATAGGTAAGAGCCCAAAGGGCTCGCAACCCATGGAAAAACAGAAGAAGTATCCGCACCCCGAACGGGGTGCCACATCATCCACAATATTTTTTAAACGAAATTTTGAAAATATGGAACCCCGTTCGGGGTTCTTACCCATGGCTATTATTTTGAAACCCTTTTGGGGGTTTTGCACCAAAATACATTCCTTTACATCAGCAATGCATCTCTAGACTTGACCTCGAAGGGGTCAAATAGATATAGCCATAGGTAAGAGCCCAAAGGGCTCGCAACCCATGGAAAAACAGAAGAAGTATCCGCACCCCGAACGAGGTGCCACATCATCCACAACACGTTTTAATCTTCGGCGAAGCAAGCTAAAAACCTGAATCCTGAATGGGATTCAATATTCTTCTGACACGCTAACAACCGGCTCCGCCAGGCTTGGCGTTTCTTCAAATACATATTTCATGTCATATGCGATGTTGTTACGCTCTAATAGCTTCAAAAATTCCTCTTTGTACGACCGCGTCGTATGGTGTTCCTTCTGCCCTTTAATGTATTCCTGCACCGCTGCTACATGTGATCGGGATACACTAAAGACTCCAAAACCGGGTTGCCACGAGAAACCCGCTAACTCCGGAAAGTTGTTACGAATCATTTTCGTAGAACTTGTCTTCATATCCCTGACCAATTTCGACACGCTCATTTCCGTATTTCCACGAATCAATAAATGGATGTGGTCCGGCGTTCCATTTATTTCCATGACATAGACCCTATTATTCTGTGCAATGCCTACCAAAAATCGAAACAACATACTTTCCACGGCCAGTGAAATATGTGGTTCGCGATACTTAGTTGACCATACGAGCTGATAATAAAGGGCTTGAAATGTACTCATGTTAGATTCTCTATGCGTTTCTGCAAAAACACTAACATGCGGTCACAAGAAACGAAAGCTCTAGATTGTTATTTGGCTGCATCTCTGATTTTGGAGAGGTTGGCCAGGTTCGAAAGACGCGCATTGCCGCCAACAAAACCTTTAATGGCATTGAGGGCGTTTGTTCCGCCTTTGATGAATCCGCTCGCGCCGGCGCCTTTGGCCTCCGTGGTTTGCTGTCTGGTTGTACCGGCGGCCAGCTCCTTTACGAACGAGGCTTCGGACTGATGCAATGTCTTGTCGGCACTAGAATCACTCCATTGATTGCTGTCCGGTACTCCTATAGGGCCGCCTGATGAAAGTGGATTCATTTTCTTTCTCCTACTTGTGCCAATTTTGCTCGCAGAGCAGACGCTAATTTATCTGCTAGCAGACTACTGCCATCAGTCTCCATAAAAGAGGTCGCAATTTGCAAAGCCTCATTAGCGGCATCAGCATCTCCTAAATGGTAGTGACATCCCGCCGACAGCAGATAGGTTGCTGGATTGTTAGTATCGACATCCAAGGCCAATTGATAGGCCCGCAATGCTTCATCATATCTTCCATTCATCTGCTCGCATCCGCCCAAAGCTAGCCAATATCCTTCAATATTAGGATTTAGCATCGTCAGCAGAGTGAATATGCCTGTTGCTTCCTCGAACTTCTCTTGTTGGCAGAAATCGCTGCCAATTTTGCACCAGAGTTGCATGGTGTCATCGGCTATTCCCAATGCATGCTGAAGATCATAAGTTGTTTCT
Organism: uncultured bacterium; assembly: GCA_964436955.1. GTDB lineage: Bacteria > Chlamydiota > Chlamydiia > Chlamydiales > JAJFMA01 > CAMFKD01. Next base: position 24,346 of record CAYTFC010000022.1, read on the forward strand.
TCCCAACAGACTATGCCTGAAGCCAATCGATCTAGATCTGTCTTCATCAATGTCTGCTCCTCTTGACTAAAGAGCTTTAGTCCCTCACGGCGAATATAATCGATGCTGCTCTTAATTCGATCGGTTAGGTGCGGCATCTTCAGAGCTTCAAGAACTTCGCCTCTCAACTTTTCTTTTTGCAGAGCAGGAGATAACAGAGAGCGATGATCGACAAAATCCGATTGATCAACGATAGCATCGGCTAATTGCGTTAGAGTTTCAATTTCAGCTAATTCCATAAATAAATACTCAAATTTACTTTCTATAAAAACTATTATAACCTAAATCAATATTATTACGAATCAAGAATAACCTAGTTCACCAGAATTCGTTTGATTGCTGAGAGACCTTGCAATCAATATTCTTCACTTTTATACGTGTAGATACAATAATCGCGGGCCACTTATGACTTTAAAATAGGACTTCATGAAAGAGGCGTCACCTTCTAATTTCCCATCATTACCTCCTCCAACGGTGTGTCCGGCATGTCACGCGCGTTTGCCTGCCTTAACGGATTTAGACCGTCCTCTCAGCTTTTGCCTGTATTGTGGCACGCCATTAGGGGTTACTGCTGAGAAGACGATCTCGATGGATGCGTTGACGTCACCAGGCGAAGCCTCTCAATGGGGGTCTGAGAGCAATGTTTCCTTTATCGAGGGCCATGTACCAGCTAAAGAAGAAGTGCAGTTTTCTATTGGACCCTACCAAATCCTATCGAGCATTGGAAAAGGTGGTATGGGCGAGGTATTTCTTGCTTACGACACTACCTGCGGGCGCCGCATCGCTCTTAAGAGAATTCGGGCTGATTTGACAGAACGTCAGCAGCTTCACAATCGGTTTTTGAAAGAGGCACGGATCACCAGTCAGTTGACACATCCAACGATCATTCCCATTTACGCCATTCACGCCTCGGATGACTTGTTGTATTACACGATGCCTTATGTTGAGGGCGAAACTTTAAAGCAAATTTTGCGTAAAACGCGTCAACAGGAAAAGCGTGGGGAGCCTCTACATCATATTGGTGCATCCATTCCGGCATTAATTCGCATCTTCATAACCGTTTGTCAAGCGGCATCTTACGCACATGTTAAGGGCGTTTTGCACCGCGACTTAAAGCCTGAGAATGTGATGGTTGGGCGCTTCGGGGAGGTGTTAATCCTAGATTGGGGTTTAGCCAAACTATTAGAGTCCCCGATCGATCCTGAAGAGGCTTTATGGACCTCCGCCGCCTCGACCGAAGGTCAGGCTATGAGGCACCTGACGCATCTTGGCAAAGTGGTGGGAACGATTGCTTATATGGCCCCAGAAAGAGCCATGGGCCATCCTGCAACTATTCAAACAGATGTTTATGCCCTGGGAGTCACTCTTTATCAAATTCTGACTCTGCATCTGCCATTTCGTCGCGAAACCTTAAAGGAGATGCGTCAAAATCTCCATAAAGAGACGCTGCTAGAGCCGGCCGAGATAGCACCATACCGCGAGGTCCCTCCAGTACTTTCGGCTATTGTACGCAAGTGCTTAGCTCCTAAGCCAGAGCAGCGCTACAGCAGTGTTGCCGCTCTCATCCATGATTTGGAAATCTACCTAGAAGGCCGCTCCGAATGGTTTCCTTTAGGCAAGCTTGACATAAAAAACAAGGAAGACTGGGAATTTCAGGAGCATGTTCTAATTGCCGAGCACGTGGAGATTACTCGAAATACGGACTCATCAGACTGGTTCAGCCTTATGATTTCGCGTTCGTCTTTCCCACAGAATATGTGCATTGACGTATCGGTCACCTTGGGGGAGACGTCTTCGGGACTCGGCTTTCTCATGAACATTCCAGAAGAACCGGAACGTAAGCATTTAATTGATGGATATTGCTTGTGGTTGGGTTCTCAGATCAATCCAGAAACTAAACTGTTACGTTCCAACGTAGAAGTGATGCGTGCGGCAGACACCTATTTAAAGCCAGGATTGCCCTGCAGAATACGCATTGAAAAGCTAGACAACAACATCCACGTCTATCTGGATGATCAGCTGCAGCTGACGTTCATTAGTCATCTTCCGCTAGCAGGAACGCACGTAGGGTTACTATGTCGCGATGCTGATTTCACCATACAGGACTTTGCCATTTCTGGAGGCAGCCAAAACCTTATGGTCAATTGCCTAGCGGTTCCGGATGCATTTTTGGCGCACAAAAACTATCAAACAGCGCTAACAGAATACCGCCGCATTGCCTATTCCTTCCCTAGACGTGCGGAAGGACGTGAAGCCCTGTTTCGAGCTGGCATAACGTTATTGGAGCAAGCTCGGCAAAATGGAAACACCCTCGATTACTTTGAATTGGCTCTAGATGAGTTCGCCAAGCTACACGCCACACCTGGTGCACCTCTAGAGTACCTTGGGAAGGCTCTGGTATACCAAACTCAGGGCGATTATGAAGAAGAAATTAAGTGCTTCGAGTTAGCCCTTAGACGTTATCCTCACCATCCACTTTTATACGTAATACAGGAACACATTGCTCACCGCATGCACGAGACGTCACGACGTCACCGCAAGGCCACATACAACTTCGCGCTATTGGTGGTAAGACATCTACCAGAAATCGCTAAAGCTGCGAACGCGCAAAAGCTTTTTGACAGCCTTCAGAATCACTGGGAGCCTCTTCCCTTCTTGGAGCCATGTCCTGCAGGCAATCCCTGCCATCAAACTAAGAATCGCTATTTGGCGATCGCCCTAACTTTTTGGCTAGCTAAACCCTACGTATTAGCGGAAATTTTAGACGAAATTGCCAATGATCCTATTCCGGATGCCATAGCAATAGGAAATGCACTCTTCTGTTTGATAGAATTGGGGTCCTGGAAGCTGGCCGAACGGAAGATGATCGACCTAAAAGCCACGTTGTCTAAAGAAAAATTAGAGGGTCTTGAAGATGTCTTCGACCTAACGCAAATCCTCATTGGAACGCGTGAGCGAGGTGTGGCAGACGGTATTAGCCATTTCCTGGCCAAGGGGCGCACCAACCTACGCTTTCAAGATATGCGCGTGGCGATCTATCTGATGGAAGAAGCACTATCTTTAGGGCATCCAGAGCTCGCTCGCGATCTTGCGAGAGCTCTTAATGATCTGCAAATATCTCCTAAGGATCGTTTACTCCTGCAAAGCTACCATATTTGGGCTGAATTGCAGGCTGCACAATGGGCTGAGGCAGCCAAGTTATTACATACTTATCCAGTGGCTTTACTAAGCGACGAGAAGACTCCCCTTTACTTCCTCTACGGATGTTGGCTGAATGCTTCCGAAGGTCGCGAAATAGCCGAAATTCATTTTTCAGGCGCTCTCGACGTGACTTATCCGCGCATTTGGAGTTTAACAAGTCAGTTCGTATCGGGAAAAATCAGCGATAGTGAGCGGTGGTTGCCTAAAGCCTTCATGTGGGAAAAACGTCAGCTGTATCGTCAATTAGGCCTGTATTATCATTGTGGGGGCTTGCGCACCACGTCTGAGCAGTATCAGAATCTTGCCAAACAAGAATTCATTTTCGTGAGTGATTAAGACTGAGTGGACGAGGTGGATATTAGTCCCACAACGTGGGATTTTAGGAATTTTAACGCAAAGAGAGAACAGAGAGGCGCAAAGGCGCAAAGAGGACCTGCGGATTGAAATGCGGTTGTAGGGAGTCTTCAGGCCTTAAGAGAGGCCTGAAGACACAGCCTCATCTAACTATTAAATTAAGGCCATCCTTCCCGGTCTCTCAGACCGGGAAAAGTCCCTGACGGGCTTACCTAACCGCAGGTCCTCTTTGCGCCTTTGCGCCTCTCTGTTCCCTCTTTGCGTTAAAATTCCTAAAAAATCAACAGTGAGAGGACGAAGTGGACATTAGTCCACCTCGCCTATTGCCTATGCGCCGATACGGCGGAAAAGCGCCGAAACGATTCTGGAATCTTCATGACTCCATTAAAACCAACTATTAACGCCTGGTTCTTTATAACTTGGATTCATATTCCAAGAAGACATTGTCTGCGTCATATAGAATCCTGCAGAGATCATTTGGAAGACGCACAGTGCCACTACGTTCGTTAGAGTCATGCAAATGAATGCCGTAACGTTCGCACCCAAACCAAACACTTGATAGCGCATATGCGAAATCGAGCGGTTTCTGAGGGTCTCGGCCAGCTTATTCGTGCCATGTACAGCTAGGATATATCTGACAGGATTCCATGACTTCAACCCGGCATCCAATCGGTCAAGCTTAGCCTTTACAGATCCACCGTTAGCACGACGCAGAAAGCGACGATGTGCTTTCATTGCGTTCATATTAACTCTGGCTTTGCAATCCACACTTTTGTTTAGTTTCACAACCTTTGAATTGAAGGCAATACCGGCCACAATATCCATCACCTGAAGCACCATGCCAATGCGCAAAGCGTAGCCTATCCAGGGGAGAATCGCGTTGCAAATCCTTTCAAATAGTGCTCCAGAGACATGTCCCAGCTTGCAAAATTCCTTCAGTCCATAAGCACCTAAAGCAACCATTAAAGCAGTTAGAAAGCTCAAATAAGCTAATTTGATAACACGGTCTGGTCCTAGCTGATTACGCATTAACTTATTTCCGGAGGCGCAAGCTAAGTCAAACGCTGCTCTAGCTAAAATAGGGATGTTAAACAGGTTTAACGAGCCAATCGCCGCGAAAGTGACCTTAAGCGTTGTCGGGATTACCGAATAATAAGTTTGAGTAAGCGTATTAATACAGTCGCTCATTGTAAACAAATCCGGCATGAGCTCGAGCATCCGTAGTGCGCGTACCTTAGTATGCTCCCACGTCCATTGTGTCACGCCAGCTGGGGCATGAGATCCAAACAGCCTATGAAAAATGGACGAATCGCACGTTTTTTTTGAAGGTCCATTTGTAGATAATATGAAAGATAAAGGTACTGCTAGACTACTACCAACGAGTTGCATGATGGCTCTCCATTTGCCAAGAATAAATTTAGAAAGAGGGATATATATTTCACCAGAAGCTCAGCTAATGTAACATAGGCTAGCCTGTATAGCAAGCGAAGAGACTGAAATTCAATGATCTTAGACCACTGCAAGTCCTTGGTGCGATCCAGCCTCTGGAAAGTTAGCGACATTGGCTGAAGTTTCCGCTAAGGTAACTGGCCCAAGCTGGGACTGCTGGTGTAATACAGCAGGAATGTAACAAACTTTATCTTGCCAAAACTGAGTAGTGGTGATGGAACGCCATTCCTTCTGGCCATTTTCCTCAACCCACACACCGCGCCAAGCTCCTACGAAGTAGTGCAGTACGGAAAGCACTGGGCTATGCAGAGCACGAGGAAGTTTACGCAGCAAAACGAACAAACTAGCGGCGGCTCCCGGAGGCTCAGTGTCTAGCATGTCTATGCGAAATAGGTTAGGTACGCGTTCAGCACCAATTTGTTCTTCAAGCTTATCTTGAATCCACTTCGCACAATTTTCAGATTCAATCTGATAGGTGAACGTACCAGCGCGCGCTTTGACGATATCTTGTCTTACCGACTCCATGTAGCGCATCCCTTCGATGGGGCTTACGTCGAATACACGGCGAGCATGCTCGCGGTGAGTGTAGAAAATATTCTCATCGGGGTAGGCAACGGTCGCATGCAGGGTAGCGGTGAAGAGTTTCATGGAATCAAACAGGCTACCAGCGTAGGTAGTGGCGAATTTACCCATAGCGTATACAGCATAAGTACCTTGAGTCATCGGCACGACCATTTCGATGAAGGCGTGGCTAGCATCGGGGTTCAGCGTACGTGTTGTGCGTGTGGCGTTTACGGCCAAAGCCCAGTGCTGTCCATCAAGGTGATCCCCATAACGTGCTTGAGCTTGCTCAAGGCTTAGGCTTTCCATGATTGGAAGCTCTTTCCACCAAGCGGCTTTGGTGACATTCACCTGATGATATGCTTTAGCATCATCATCCCACCAGCCAAGGAGATGAGCGTTCCAATTGTTAATACCGTTGCTCATAAACTCCAAGTCACCTACGCGCTGCAGCTTGGCGGCGAAAATGGCGAATACTTGCTTAATGGTGAGGCGATAGTTGCCTTTGAAGGTGATAGCGCGTTGCTCATCGAGCACGCTGATCTCTTTACCTTCGAATGGTAGAGTAACTAGTTTGCGACCACTCACGCGTTGCACGCGGAGAAGATTGCCATTGTAGCGACCAATGCGTGTCGCCAAGTTGGCTTTCTCTAGGCGCTCGCGGAGAGCAGGGAATTGAATAAAGGCAGTTACATCAACGCGGTCGCGAATGATCCACTGGAAGAACATTTCTCTTAGAGCAAGGTTGCGCTCTAAGTTCTCGACGAAAGCTCCGTGACGAGCGGCTTCTCGAAGGCGACGCTCATCGTTTTCGTCTAGGCCAGACCCGTAAAAGGCTGTTTGTCGGCTTTTCCATTCAGCGGCATGAGTGGAGAGTCGGGCAAAGCTTTCTTCTTGGTGATCAGGGGAGGCATCCAAACCACCATTTGCTGCTTCTAAGCGGAATTTTAAACCAACAACACGGTCTTGCAGCTTGAGTAAAATTTCGGGTGATTCAGGGGTAGGTTTGCGTATTAGAAGTTCTTCTAGGGCAGCAGCGACTTCTAGATAACCTGTAAAGTCTACAACTTGGCTATCATCCCCCGAGAAGCGTACAGGAACTACTTCAAGCTCATCGAGTGCTTGTAAGAACACCTTAGCAACACTCAACTTGGGATCATCCTTTACGCCCAGGAAATTTCGCAATCCGCCCACAAACCCACCACGCACCTTCCAGTTGCCCTTACGTGTAAGAACAACGTTAGCGTGCTGTCTAAGGGCCTCGGCTAGCTCATGTGATCTTTGTATTCTAAACATAGCCTTCACCTCCGCTCTACTCTCCTACCGACCTCTAGCTGTAGTATATCATAAAGGCAAAATAATAGTTTTAGAGGCTGATAACACATTCCCCCTTTAGGATCCGGGAAATATTTACATATTACAGCAAGCGTCGTGCCAATGAGAGTAGGTTGTCTCACAAGACCTATTATAGTTAATACTATTTTTAATCACACATCATTTAAACAAATAGAGAAATAATAAATAATAAATACGAAAGGTTATTAATTCGTAAATTATACATTGTAGCATTTAAACGATCTTACCAAATGCCGCTTCGGCGAAGCGGCACTACAACGTGTAACAAAACTTGCCGCTTCGCGCTTCGCTGTAGAGACGCTACATGTGCTATTTGCTTAGCAATTGAAATCCTGGTATGCTAGGTCTAAAAACCTGGCAATAATCATGTCTGATCGCGAACTTCCCAAGGCCTACGAGGCAAAAACCATCGAAAAAAAGTGGTACGCAATTTGGCAGCAGAAAGGCTGCTTCAGTGCTAACCCGAATTCCACCAAGAAAAAATTCTGCATTGTCATGCCGCCACCTAACGTTACCGGTGTTTTGCATATGGGTCACGCACTAGTGAGCACCCTGCAAGATGTCGTCGTGCGCTGGCAGCGTATGCTAGGTAAAGAAGTTCTATGGGTTCCCGGGACTGATCACGCCGGCATTGCAACTCAGACAGTTGTAGAACGCAACCTGCTGAAAAACGAAGGCAAAAGACGCCAAGAATACGGTCGAGAAAGTTTCCTACAGCGCGTGTGGGAGTGGAAAGAGCAAAGTCACGGACGTATCGTTGACCAACTCAAAGCTGTAGGCTGCAGCTGCGACTGGGATCGCGAGCGCTTCACCATGGATGCCGGAGCAAACCGCGCCGTACGCACCATGTTTAAAAAGCTGTTTGACGCGGGTTTGATTCACCGAGGCGATTATTTGGTAAACTGGGACCCCGTCACCCAAACCGCCCTTGCAGACGATGAAGTCGAATATGAAGAGCGCGAATCCTATCTTTGGCATTTCAACTATCCTCTGGTTGATGGAACCAGCTCTATCACAATAGCCACAACGCGTCCAGAGACAATGCTGGGAGATACAGCCATTGCCGTATCGCCTTCTGACGAACGCTACACACACTTGGTAGGCAAAAAAGTACGACAACCACTGACTGAGCGCGAGATCCCGATCATCACGGACCACTACGTTGACCCAAAATTTGGGACCGGCATGGTCAAAATCACCCCTTCGCACGATCCAAACGACAATCAGATTGGCTTTCGTCACAACCTCGAATTCATCAACATCATGACGCCTGACGGTCGCATCAATGAAAATGGCGGGCGCTTTGCTGGAATGACAATGGAAGAAGGTCGTACCGCAGTTGTGGAAGCGATGAAGCAATTAGGCTTGCTGGTAAAAGTTGAACCACACATCAATCGTGTGGGACTATCTTACCGCTCTAAAGCTATCATCGAGCCTTTTATGTCTAAGCAGTGGTTCGTGCGCACAGACTATTTCGCCAAGCGCTTACGCGCCGCAGTTGGCGAAGGACGCGTTTCACTGATTCCAAAGCATTGGGACAAGGTCTATTTTCACTGGATTGACAACCTCCGCGACTGGTGCATCAGCCGACAGTTATGGTGGGGACATCGCATCCCTATTTGGTATCGCAAAGACAATCCGGAAGAGTGCTTTTGCTATGATGGCGATGGCATTCCACCGCAAGTGGTCCAAGAGCCAGATGCGTGGATGCAGGACGAAGATGTACTCGATACGTGGTTTTCAGCCGCTCTATGGCCCTTTAGTACACTTGGGTGGCCTGAGCAGACTCCCGAACTAAAGGCATTCTACCCAAATAGCCTGCTTATCACCGGCCATGACATCCTCTTCTTCTGGGTAGCACGCATGATCATGATGGGAGAATACGCCCTGGGCCATGTTCCCTTTCCAAATGTATTCCTGCACGGCCTCATTTACGGAAAGTCCTATTGGCGCGACAACCCAGGTGGTGGCATCACTTACTTGGGCGATGAGGAGCGCAAGACCTACGACCTTGGCAAACCACTCCCGAAAGATGTCAAGTCCAAATGGGAAAAGATGTCCAAGTCAAAAGGCAACATTATCGATCCATTGGAAGTAATCGATCAATATGGCACAGATGCCATGCGCATGGCACTCTGCTCCAGCGCCACTCAAGCAAGACAGATCGACTTGGATAGACGCCGGTTCGAGGAATTCAAAAACTTTGCCAACAAAGTTTGGAACGGTGCGCGCTTTGTATTAATGCACTTGGAAGGCGACGAAAACAACGGTACCACGCCATTGACAGCTGAAGCCTTCAGCGAAGGCTTGGATCAGAAGCTCCTATCCCTAGAAGATCGCTGGATTCTATCCGTACTTAACCGCACTGTGCGCGATGTTAACGAGAAACTAGCCACCTATGCGTTCGATCAAGCCGCGATGGAAGCCTATGACTTCTTCTGGAAAGAGTTCTGTGCCTTCTACGTTGAAATCGTTAAACCGGTTCTCTTCGGCAAAAGGGGAACTCCTGAAGAGCGCCGCAACAAGCAAAGGCTACTGGTGATCGTGCTTGGACAGGCCATGCGCCTGCTCCATCCGATGGCGCCGTTCATTACGGAAGAACTCTTTCAACGGCTCAAGGAACGTTTGGAAGGTGTTCATCCACAAATGGGTATCGATCCTTATACGGAAGAAGCCATTCAAGCATTAACTAGCACCGCATGCATGTTAGCGCCCTATCCGACAGTACTTCTTGAAGAGGATATCAATCCTGCCATTAACGCTTCGTTCGATTTAGTGGAGCGAGCTGTTTATACCATTCGCAATATTCGTGGAGAAATGCAGCTGCCACCATCAGCTTCCACCGAGATTCATATCATCGGAAGCAACGGCGATGCATCCTTAAAAGCCCTGTCCGAAAGTAGCGGCATTATTGAAGCGCTTGTGCGCACGCATAAGTTAACTTTCCATTCTGATAGTGAGCCAACTATTGGATTTGCCTCGACCGGATTGTTAGACACTTTGAAGATCATGATCCCACTGCCCGCAGAAATGTTGGACAGAGAACGTGTCCGCTTGGCGAAGGAACAAGAACGCCTAACAGTATCTATCGATAAGTTGAAAAAGCAGCTGGACAACCGCGAGTTCGTGGAAAGGGCCCCTGCGCAACTGCTAGAAAAGCACCGCGAGCAATTGGCATCCGGTGAAAAAGAACTGGAACAAGTGACGACGAAATTACATAGCTTGAGGTAGCAATGAAAAATCCTTTTTTATGGGAACAGCTGGCTCATAATGTGTCATTGCTTAGGAAAACGCGTCTAGATGAGACAGGACTCCCTCAAGGCCTCGTTGCTGACGGCTTGGGCATAATATATCTCAAAACCAGCAGCTCGGGACGCTACTACAACTTTGTTAATACCTTGATGCTCGTTAACACAAGTAGACTCTCCTGGGCCACAGAAAAAACGTGTTTAGCTTTGGAAGCTGTGCCGGGCGTACTATTACAGCTCATCCACTTTCACCGCATTGTCAGCCCAGCAGAAGCCTTGGCACTTCCCATTTCTCCAGACGGATTCGTCACGTACCAATCCTTTATCTCCTGGGTAATGGAAGTTCAACAATGGCCAGAAGAGGAAACTGACGCTTTAGCTGTGCCCGCATTTCGCCTCGCTGTGTTAACCATCCAAGCTCCTGAGGTAATGGAGAACGCGCAGCGTGTCTTAGAAATCGTTCATGAATCTAAGGAAGCTCTTAAAGGCGGATTCGATTCACCCCCAAGTACCTCTAAAGCACCGCTAGAGCAAATGCGTGAGAACCTTAGAGGCAAGGAAGCCATCATTGAAACACTTCAGGCAGAAGTGGAGTCAGTACACGAACGCATCAAATTGCTCCAAGAAAAGCTTGAGAGCACACAAGGTCCAGTGATAACCGCCCCGTTAGCAGCACCCTTGGTCCCTCCTGACTTTGTATTGGAAGAACAACGAGCCACCTTCACTGCTTCGATGACACAAGAAATAAAGAGCCTAGAAAGCATCATCACGGAAATGGAAAAGGCAGAAGGCATCGCGGAAGCAGCTCCACCACCAGCTCCGCTGTCGTTAGCGCGTGATATTGGACTCGCTAGTGCTGGAAGAACACCCCTTCCATCGGACCAAGAGAACCTTGATGTTCTTAAGACAATCTCAAGTCGAGCCACAAAATTGCAAGCAGGCTTGGTTAAACTCGTAAAAGAAAATGAAGAACTCAAATTAGAGTTACAAAGACTCAAGGAATCTCCGTAAAAAGTGTCCAATTTCGAATTGTCTCAAGCAAAGCGCATCGTGATCATCCGACGTAATGGTTTTGGTGACCTTCTATGCTGCATGCCACTAGTAACCTACTGTCGCGAAGTGTGCCCAGATGCCCAAATCACTGTCATTGCAGACCAACGTAATGCGCCACTCCTACCTTATTTAACAGGGTTTGATCAGAGTTCCATCTTGCCACGCGGCAACAAGTACTTAGCATTGTTACGCACAGGAATGAAGCATTGGTGGCCACGGCTCGATATTGCGATCGCCGCAAAGACCAGCCCCAGCCGTCTTAATTGCTTTACTCCATGGGCATTTTGGGCCAAAAATCGCGTAGCAGTCACTCATCCCTCGCTCGCAAGGTACTTTGTGAATCGGCCTGTAAGCCCTCAACTTATTCCCGAAGGTACGTTGCACCAAGCATTGGCTACATTGAAGTTGATCGCACCTGATATGCACAAAATCCCCCGTCGACTCTATCCCAAATTGACATTGTCTGATTACATAGAATTGCCACATGGGTCATCCCCATGGCTGTTTGTCTCAATGACAAACAATCGAGAAACTAGTTCGCTTGGAGTAGAGGGTCACTCAACCCTACTTAGCAAGTTAGCGAAAAATCATGACTTTCGTGTGGTGATATCGTGCGAAGAACGCGACCTAGGGAAGGCTAAGCGTCTTCAGCAACAGTTGAAAATGGAATCTATTTTAAGGCCCACACATAGCATCCATGAGCTCATTATGCTCTTAAATGCGGTGGATGCGGTGTTCGTTGGAGATGGCGGCATCATGCATTTGGCGGCAGCCTTGAACAAGCCACAAACAGTGCTGTTTGGGCGCGATATCGTCACTCAATGGCGTCCATTAAGCGATGCAGCAGAATGTTTGAGTAGCATAGAACACGTCCAAAAAATCCCCCAAGACCATATTCTAGACAGCTTAAGCCGAGTCATCCAGAAGCACATGTAATGCAGAAGATTGCTGAGATTCTTTTTTTATCGCAAAGAAGGATTAAGAAACGCAAAGGCGCAAAGAGGGACCTGCGGGTTATAGTGGACCCCATTGTCTAGACAAAAAACGCTATCCACTTTGCGCTTTTCAT
>CAYTFC010000023.1:0-3318 GCA_964436955.1 uncultured bacterium
GCTATGAGCGCTAGATGAAGTTTTGGTAGCAATCCAATGCTGTCAACTTAAAGAACATATTTACCACGCCAATTCGACAAAGTAGCGCTAAATGTTCTGTTACACGTTGTAGCGCCGCTTCGCCGAAGCGGCATTAACAAAGGTTTATTTTAAGTTGACAGCATTGGGTAGCAATCAGGGTCGAAGCGGCATTAACATTTGAATTTTCTATTCTCGTACAAAAAAACTTTCTAAAAAATCTGCTAAATCGTCATCAGAAAAAAGATCCTCTAAAGTAGATCTTAAAGGGGTAGCTGCCAAATTCTGCTTGAGATTTTTGAGAGCATTAGGTCCTGATAGATCATGTAATCTCTCACTATAATCGTCGATAAGAGAGTCGCATTCCTTAAGTGCCAGTCCCATTGCTACTAAAGGCGTTTTCCAGTGGTCTTCAATTAACGTCATAATAGCACTATAGCGTGGGTGAAAATGAATCATTTCAAGAGAGTCTTTAAGATCATTAATTTGGTCCTTCAGAAGAAGGTTATAGGCTCTTAAATTCTCTTCACTGAAATTCGAAGTGCTACTGCCTACACATTTTGATTCCAAATCCAGAAGATCAATAAGATCTTGCTTTTCATAAGCGACTGTTAGGCGCTTCATCAATGTTTCTTTTTCAGCCTTTTTATTTGCATCCTGTTCAAGATCGGGATGCAACTCCTTCACTAGCCGTTTGTAAATGCTATTTAGTCCTTTATTTTGTAGAGATTCTAGTTCAAGAGCCTGTTGTTCTTTAAGCTGCTCTTTTTTGGTTTTTGGCTTTGGTGGCGGAGGTGGAGGCATACGCTCTTTTGCAGTCTCGAAGGATTGCTTTAGTTTAATCGCAATATCTTCGTCAATATTGTCAGGATGAAGATTTGATAAACCCATATTTTTAAGACCCTGTTCCCTAAGCAAATCTTGTAAGTTGGATAGCTGCTCCTGAAACAAAGTTCGATTGTCTTCAAAATATTTTCTAAATAGCTCCGCGACTTCATCAGGAAGGGCATTCGAGGGCAACAGTGTAGCCGCGGTGCTCACGCTATCTTTAAGTACCACTTGCAGGATCTCTCGTTCACCTTTATTCAGTGCTTTTGAAGGTCGAGACAGATCCAAAATTTTTAATGTAAATGAGACAGCCAATTCTCCGACTTGCCTTTCCTTCGGCTTGATGACTGCGTGATAAACATCGAGAGCCTCGTCGTAATCTTTTTTCAAACGTTCCGCTTGGACGCGTAGGTTATCAATCTTACGACGATATTTATTGAAGGTTTCTTGTGGGGAGTTTGGTAGTGCTTTTTTACGGGAGCTTTTTCTTAATACTGGAGCGTGCATTGTTAGCGTCCTCGCTGCTCGATTTTTGTCGTTTTTGTTGCCGGCCCAAAATTGCCGCAATACGAACCACAAATACTAACTAACCCAAGATATTTTCTGAACAACTTGTTTGCTACCGAATGATTTTTCAGTTAGCAAACTATTCATTTCTATAGCTTTATAACTTTGGATTTTCTATAATATATGGATGTTTTGTAGGAGGACTATGGAAGGTGTAATAAATAAAGTCTGTGTTACTTTGGATACCGCTGCCAGTCCTTCACAAATATGGCCTTTACGAGTGGTGGGCGCCTCAGTTCTCTTATGCATAGCTAGTGAAGCGATCGCATTAGTCGGTTTGGCATATCATTCTTGGATGTTGTCGAAGGAAAGTTTTATCGCAACCGCTAGTGTTTTACGACTTCCAGGATTGCCGGCTGCAAACGCTAAAGCAATACAGGCCAGTGGCGTTTGCCTTATAAGATCTGCCAAAATTGCTGCTTTTAGCCCATTCACATCGCTTCTGTCTAAAAACAAGTCAGCCGCTTTTAGACAAACTGCGAGAGCTATTCAGTTACTTCCACCTCTACCACCCGCTAAGGGTAACCCACTTAAACGCGTCGTTAACCTGGCTAAACGTGGGTCCAATCAAGTGATAAGTCATCGCTGGAAAATAGGAGCGGTTGCCTTAGTCGGTCTTGGAGCGGTTTCGGCATTCTATTTGATACCTAGCTTTATCGCTAACTTTAACCGAGTTTCCGATGCCGACAATGAACATAATTCTTTTCCCGCAGACGATAGAGAATTCGGGAAGGCTCCCAGCTCCTTTACTGAGTGGATAGAAGAAAAAGTGGGTCCCAAGAAAAAGCCAAATTTACAATCTCCTGGCGATCGTCTATGGATCAAAGGTCAAGAAATATGCGAAAGGGTTGGCGGCGTATTTTCAGGTAAGCCTGGACGATCTTTCAACTGTGACATTACGGACGATCCATCGGTCGATATGGCACCATCTGCGACTTTTTACAAGGCAGCTCAAGAATTTGCGGAGTTTCGTCGAACCAATAATGAAAGTGATCGGGTGTCCTCCATGCTGGAAGAATTTGAGGAATGGATAACTCTATTCCCCAACCAGCCTTGTCGGTCTGGGGCGGAGCGATCTAATTATCTGAGATTTGTGCAGAATTATAATTGGGATACGCAGAAATATTTGGAAACAAGCAAGGCATGTAAGGTCTTAGCAACTCCATCAGAATTTTTGAAGCATGATATAGGAAAAGGGTTTTCAAAAAGTTGTTCTGAGAACTTTATGAAAAAGAGCGATATCGTTTTGAGTGTTTGTAAGGATCTCGGAGGCATTCAAACGAAAAGTTCAGGTTGGGCCGAAGATACAGAATGTAAAATCCTGACCAAACCTGATTCAAGGCTACCCTTGGACACTTATTATAAAAAGGCTCAGGAGGTTAAAAAGCTGTTTTTGAGGGACTGGAAACAAGGCTGTAATTTAGCCATGAAGGAATTTGCCTCTTGGCTTGGAGGACTTCCCATGGAATTTGCTAAGAGCGGTGAAAAACATTGCGAATCCTCTTTTACCCTTAGGGATGCGTGGTCTGATTCTGTTTACCAGAGTAATTCTTGTTATAGCAAAATAGGACGATCCTTTACTAGGTCAGCTAACGTTAACCTTGGTTTTTTTAATATTAATATTTAGTAGGGATGTAAAATAAATGATAATAACTGGGTTGTTAGCTGCTGGGGGAGGAATCGCTGGTTTATATTACGGTGTTCCCTACGTCAGTTTATATGACGGCGTTCCCTACGTCATGGGCGCAGTAAAAGAGGCTACTGCTAATGCTCTAGAATCCACATTTTCGTTGGGGTTATCTTTAGTTTCAGACGCCACAAAGGGCATCTTTAAGTCGTTTGCAGAGATTGTATTTGAAAATATTGATATTAAGGAATCGCTAAGACCCATTGGGACTGCGTTTA